>CAZEZJ010000178.1:0-9632 GCA_964516695.1 uncultured Blastocatellaceae bacterium | reverse complement strand
CGCAGCGGGCCGCTGCTCGCGCGTGCGGTCTTGCCAGGCCTCGTAAATCGTCTTGCCTGTTTTGGGGTCGCGCACGTCGCGCGCGGCGGCGCGAATCAAACGCCACAACGAAGGCACGCTGGCCGCGCCGAAATTTGCACCCGACACGGCGGCATCCATGTTGAGATACGCGACCGCCTTCTCTTTCAACTCCGCGGCCAACTCTTCAGCCCATTCGGTCGAGCCGATTAAGCCCTGCTCTTCGCCGTCCCAGCTACAAAGCAGAATCGTCCGGCGCGGCTTCCAGCCGGACTTTAACAACTGACCGAAGCCGCGCGCCGCTTCCAGCATGGCGGTTGTTCCGCTGTTCGGGTCAACCGCGCCAAACGTCCATGCGTCGCGATGATTGCCCATGATAATCCAGCGGTCGCGTTCCTCGTGGCCGTCAATGCGCGCGACGACGTTCCAGATGGTGCGCGTCTCGAAAGACATTTCGGTCTTCAAACGCACGCGCACTTCTGTTGTGCCGCCGACGTGATACGCGAACGGCAAGCCGCCCTGAAAACCACTGGGCCGAAGCGGTCCGCGCAAAGGCTCAAGCAGGCGGCGCGCATCTCCGTAAGAGATGGGCTGAACGGGGATGTGCGGCAAGTTCGTCGCTTCTTCCCGTTTGAGGCGGGGCGTGCCGGGGATGCTAGGGAGTCCGGGCGTCAGCGGGTCGCCCGGATACTCGAAAATAAATTCGACCGAGCCGCGCTGCGCCGAAGTCTCTGGTCGCCAAGGGCCGTTAGGATAAACGTCGCCCTGCACGTAGCCGTCATCGGCCGGGTCAGAATAAATGATGAGACCGACCGCGCCGTGCTGTTCCGCGACTTTCGCCTTGACGCCGCGAAACGAATTGCCGTAACGCGCAATCACGATGCGGCCCTTCACTTGGACGCCCATTTTTTCGAGCGCTTCATAATCGTTCGGCAATCCGTAGTTGACGTAAACGAGCGGTGCTGTCACGTCGCCCGAAGCCGAGTAGCCGTTAAAGAGCGGGATAATCTTGCGGCTGGCAGACGATGAATCTTGCGGAATGACCGCTTCCTGCAATCTCAATCTCTCGCGGCGCGGCGCGACCAACTCGACGATGCTCGGCTGCTTCGGGTAGGGCAGCAAAACCTGATATTCTTTGAGTTCAGCCGCGAGGCCGTAGGCGCGCATCCGGTCGCGCACGTAGATGGCCGTGTCATAGTCTTCGCGCGTGCCGGCGACGTGCGGCTCCTGCGTCAGTCGTCGCAGGTGAGCGCGCGCTGAGTCCGGTTGCGGCACGGCGCGAAACTGCTCTTCGAGTTGTCGTTGAGCGGCGCTCTCATTGGCGGTGAAGCCGTCGAGAGCGGCGGCGCTCGACGTTCTTTCTTGCGAACGCACACTCGCCTGCGCGAAGATGAAAGCTGCGATAAGCCAGAACACTAAACCACGGCGACAAGTTCTTTTCACTTGATGTCTCCTCTAAGGTAATACGGAGTCTGGAGAAGTTTGAGAGAGTCTGAAGTCTGTTTGACTTGCCGGACTCTTATCGCCGGACGCCGCAACTCGATTCACGAAAGGTGCAAGATGGATAGCAGATATTACCCCGGCGTGGAAGCCGACGCCACACAATTAATCACAGACCTGCGTCAGTTGTTCGACGCCGAGTATGAAGTTCAAACGATGCAGGTCTCCTCGACCAGCGTCTTGCAAGCGCGCAAGCAGAGCACGCTGCGCGACCTGACGGGCCTTTCATCCGCGATGACCGTCAAGATTACGCCCGAAGCCGGAGGCACGCGCGTCGAGGTCGGGATGCAGAAGTGGTTTGACAAGGCTGCGGTCGGGCTGGTCGGGATGGTCGTCTTCACTCCGCTGTTGGCGGTAGCGGCGCTCGGAGCCTACTGGCAATACAAGCTCACGGAAGATTGCTGGAAGATGATTGAAGACCACATCACGCGCAAAGCCGGAGGCTACGTGCCGCCGCTGCCTGGTCGCTGCGGCACTTGCGGCGCAGCCAGCAGCGCAGGCTCCGACTTCTGCTCGACCTGCGGCGCTAACATGCGTGCCGCGCTCACCTGCCGTTCCTGCGGCGCGAAACAAAGAGACACCGCCGCTCGCTTCTGCAACCGCTGCGGAAAACCCTTAGCAAGCTAAGGGAAGGTAAAAGGTAAAAGGTAAAAGGCAAAAGTGAAGCAGGTAGACATTCAAGAAAGGACGTTTGATTTTGCCGTTAGAATAGTGAAGCTCTGTCAGCACTTAGATGAAAAGCAGGGAGTCGGACGGACGCTTGGTCGGCAATTATTGCGCGCTGGAACATCAATTGGCGCTAATGTTGAAGAAGCGCAAGCTGGTCAAAGCAAGCCTGACTTTATCAGTAAATATGCTATTGCTCTGAAAGAGGCTCGTGAAACCGTATTCTGGCTTCGCCTACTTGCTGCCTCTAACGTCTTACCTGAAACTCGCCTTTCTGGTGTGCAAAATGAAGCCCAGGAGTTAATGCGAATTATCGGAGCCATCATCGTGTCAGCAAGAGGCAAGAGTTAAGAACCAACATCCACTTTTGCCTTTTACCTTTTACCTTTTACCTTTCTTAGTCATGTCTTAAAGCTTTAACCGGGTCAATGCGGGCCGCGCGGGCCGCTGGGTAGAGCGCGGCGAGGATGGAAACGAGGACGGCGAAGAGAATCGCGCCGAGCCAGAGATAGACGGGAATGGAGAAGAAGTCCACGTAGGATGCGCCCTGCGGTTTGAGGATGAAGCGATAGGCGAGGCGATTGGCCAGCGCGTCAATGCCCCACGCCGCCAACACGCCGATAACACCGCCCACCAGACCGATAACCGCCGCCTCCACAAAAAAGATTAACTTTATTTCCCTGTCTTCCGCGCCGATGGCCTTCATAATGCCTATCTCGCGCGTGCGTTCGAGGATGGACATAATCATCGTGTTGGCGATGCCAAACGAAGCGACCAGCAAGGAGATACCGCCGAGGAGTCCGAGCGCCGAATTGATGATGAGAAAGACCGTGCGCAACTGTTCCAACTGGTCAACGATGGAGAAGCTTTCAAAGCCACGCTCGGTCAGCACGTTTCTCACGTCCGTCATCACAACGGGGTCGGACACGCGCACCGTCGCCGAGTCGTATCCTTCCGCTTGATTCTTGTCGAGCGCGCCGCTCTCGCGCGCCAGTTCCAGCGCCACCTCGTTGAGCGGATTGCGATGCTCCTGCGACCAGCGCCGCGCCGCCGGCAGCGGCACGTAAGCATCCGCGTAAGCGCTTAACCCGCGAAAGCCGCCGCCCGATGAATTGTTCTTCGCCTCTTTCGCCAACACGCCGACGATGCGAAACGAGCGCGCGACCAAGGCATCAGCCGCCCCTTCCTCGTCCGCATCATCTTCGAGCGGAATGCCGAAAAAGTTTGAATCAGTTTCCTCCTCATCGTCTCTCTTTTTTGCGGGCGCGAGAAAGTCAACCGTCTGGCCAAGCGCCGTCTCCGGTTTTTCGTAACCAAAATCCTGCGTCCACGCTTCGCTGACTACAATCTCATCCGCTTCCGGCGCGGCCAGCATCTTTCCGGCAGCAAACTCTTGAAAGCGTGACGACGCATTCGGCGCATTCGCCCCGCTCACAGACTGTCTAAACACCCTCCCGTTCGAGCGCATATAAACTGGGAAAGAGACAATCGGCTCGACGTATGCCACGCCTGGAATCTGTGCTATCTCCGCGACCGCCGCATCATCCAGCACACGCTTGGGCGGCGCTTCAGGCTGCGGCCCACGTCCTCCCTGCTGCCGTTGTCGCCCGCCATCTTCGCCGCCGCCCGCACGCTTAGGCGGCGAAAGCGCGTCCGCCAGACTCGAAAGGCTGCGCCCGAAAACTCTAATCTCATTGAACAAATCGAGCGCCTTGAAACGCGCGATGGTATTGCGCTGCAAGCCCAGCCCAAACGACACCATCGTCACAATCACGGCCACGCCCACAATGACGCCCATCGTCGTCAACGTCGCACGCAGCTTTGCCTCGCGCAGATTCCTAATCGAGAGACGAAGAATATCGTATAGAGACATAAGAGAAGTGATGAGTGATGAGTGATGAGTGATGAGTAAAAGAAAGAGTATTTAACTCATCACTCATCACTCATCACTGTGGTTTTAGTTTTTCATCGCATGTCGCCGTTTGAGGGCGTGTAATTGCTCGCGCACTTGTTCGGCATCTGTGGCGCGCGGCTGCATCTGTAGATAAGCTTCCATCTCGGCAATCGCTTCGGGGAGGCGTTCGAGTTGCGCGAGGAGTGTGCCGCGGTCGCGATGCTCGCCGGGGTCGAGCGGCGTGAGCAGTAGGATGCGCTCGATGATGCTGAGCGTCTGAAGATGCAGATTGGCACGCGCGTAGATGGCCTTCAAATTCGTCAAGAGCCTGACTAGAATCTCGCGCGTCGTGGCGGCGCGCAAGTGCTCATCGGTTAAGGCGACCTGCCCGCCGTAGACTTCGTCCAACCTGTCTTGACAATCTTCGAGGCCGAGCGTTTTTCCGTGGAACGGGTCAACGAGGACTGACTCGACGGCGTTTGACTCGCGGGCACGGACAATGAAATGGCCCGGCAGGCCGATGCCGTCAACCTGCAATCCGGCCTTGCGCCCGACCTCCATATAAATGATTGAGAGCGTAATCGGAATGCCCATCCGGCGCTCCAGCACGCGATTCAAATAGCTGTTGGCTGGCTCATAATAATCAAGCTGGTTGCCCGCGAAGCCCGCTTCCTCGAACAGGAAATTGTTGAAGGCTTCGACGGCAGCGCCCGCCGCACCAGCGACGCGAGTTTCCGCCTCCAGGCCGAGGCTCGCCAGCCGCGACAAATATTCCGTGATGTCAATTTTCCGGTGCGCCTCATCTTCCGCCGCAATCAGCAGCGCCGCATACTCAAGGCGGATTGATTCATCCGCCCTCGTAATCTCGGCGGCAAACATTTGGCGCGTCTCCTGTGCGAGGAGTTTGCTGGCAGGAGTCATAAGTACAAGGATGAACGCTGAACGCGCAACGATGAACTGTCAGCAGTTTGCCTGTCATTCCGCGTTCAGCGTTCCGACTTCATCGTTTACATGTCGAAGACGTGGCGCACGGCGTCTACTGTCCAATCCGCGAGACTCGCGGTGACGGCGTTTGCTCCGGCTGCGCGCAACTGTTCTGCCGCGACGGTGTTGGTCACGCCGAGCGTGCGCATTCCGGCAGCCAGACCGGCTGCGATGCCAGGGGGCGCGTCTTCAATCACGAGACATTCGGCGGGCAGCAGGGGAAGCTTGCGCTCTTCGCGCCGCCGCTCCGTTAAGAGTTCGAGTGCACGTTGATAGCAGCAGGGGTCTGGCTTGCAGGCGTGCGCGTCTTCGCCGCTGACGACGACGCTGAAAAGCGGCAGCAGCCCCGCGCGTTCCAACACATGCTCTATCTCAACGCGGCGAGCCATGCTGACGAGGCCGAGCGCGAAGTGGCGCGACGTGGCCTTGATGAACGTGACGACGCCGGAAAAGAGCGGCAGTTCATCTTCAATCTCTTGGCGATGCAGTTCGGTCTTGCGCTCTATCAGTGAAGCCATCACGTCGTCGGTCAAAGGCTTGCCCGCGCGCTGGAAAGCCTGGCGGATAAACGTGCGGTCGTCTGTGCCGAGCGCTCCGTAATAGTCCGCTTCGGTGAGCGTGATGCCCGCAGGCTGCAACACCTCTTGATAGGCTTTCAGTTGCAGCGGCTCGTCGTCGATGATGACACCGTTGAAATCAAAAAAAATGGCTTGAATCATGCAGCCCCGGCGCGTGGCCTGTTATTCCCCGGAAATTATGCAGAACAGGCCGAGCATTGTAAGACGCCGGAATGAGAAAAGTAAAAAGGCGGGAAATGTTGAAGAGCAGACGGCCAACGGTAAAGGGAAAGCGCGGCTCATCGATTTACCGTTGACTGTTGACTAATTGCCATTCTCGTCGCTCTTCTTTCCGGTGAGTCGTGCGTTCTGTTCGTCGAAGAGGAGCGGGAGGCGTTCGCTTTCGAGCACGTCTAGGCGGCGCAGGATTTCAGCGAGCGAGATTTCGTTTTTGAGGTTGATTTGAAAATCCAGGTCGGCGCGCAGGCGGTCTTTTTCGCCCTGCCGGTTCTGCGACATCATAATGATGGGGGCTTGCACGCCCGCGATGACGCCGAGCATCAGGCTCAGAAAATTATACGGATACGGGTCAACGACATTGTTCGCCATCAACCACGAATTGAGCGCGACCCAGCAGATGAGCATCAAGACCAAGACGGCGATGAACATCCAACTGCCGCCAAACTCCGCGAGCCGGTTGGAGAGACGGTCTCCCATCGTCATGCGGGCCGCTTCCTCGACGTTGGCATTGCGCGAGACGCGCTGGCGCAACATTTCGTCTGTGTCGCGCAGGCGGTTGGTAATCGCGCTCAGCATCTTCAACGCCACATCTGGATTGCGACGAACGAAGGCTAGAAAATCCGTGCGCGACAGAATCGCAAGCCGCGCGTCTTCGCTGACGGTGGCGTCAGCCGAGCGCGCCTTGCCGTCTAAAATCGCCATTTCACCGAAGAAATCGCCGCCGCCGAGGTCCGCGAGCGTGACGATGTGGCCGAAGGAATCGTGGACGCTGATGCGCACGCGCCCGCTGTCTATTAAGTACATCGCGTCGCCGGAATCGCCCATCTTAAAGAGCGGCGTCCCGCCAGCGACTTCCCTCACCTTCAACAAATCGCGCAACTCAAGCGCAGCCTCATCATCCAGCCCCGCAAACAACGGCACGGAGCGCAACTCTTCCAGCAACATCACGGAGGCAACACTGGCAGTGGCAGACATCGGAAGCACCTCGTTAGAGCACAAAGATGAGGAAGAATTTAATCATTGATTCATTGATTCATGTAGTCATTGATTCATTTGTTTAAATGATTACATGATGACATGACTAAATGAATAAATCTCTTCAGTTCATCCCTGCTGTTCCACCTTTCCGTCTTTCATCAGGATAATGCGGTCAGCGAAATGTTCGGCCAGCTCGCGGTCGTGTGTCACCATCAAGACGGTCAGCCGGTCAGCCGCGACCATCTCGCGGAGCAGGGCCAGCAGTTCGCGTGCGCGCGTCGAGTCTAAATTCCCGGTCGGCTCGTCGGCAAGCAGAATGCGCGGGCGATTGGCGAGCGCGCGGGCGATGGCGACGCGCTGTTGCTCGCCGCCGGAGAGTTCGGTGGGCCTGTGCGTCAGGCGGTCGCTCAGGCCCACGCGCGCGAGCAGTTCGCGCGTGCGCTCGTCGCGCTCGCGACCGCGCAGGCCGCCGAAGGCCAGCGCGAGATTGACATTTTCGGCGGCGGTCATCGTCGAAATCAAGTTGAAGTTTTGAAAAATCATGCCGACCGAATGGCGGCGATAGCGGGCCATCTGTTTTTTATTAAAGGGCGCGAGCGATTGCTGCTCAAACATGACTTCGCCGCTCGTCGGGCGGTCGAGGCCGCCGAGCATGTTGAGCAGAGTTGACTTGCCGGAGCCGGACGTTCCCTGGATGGCGACAAACTCGCCCGCCTCTATGCCAATCGAAACATCATCGAGAGCAGCCACTCTCGTCGTTCCCATCTGATAAATCTTTGAAACGTCGCGCGCCTCTAAAATAGTTGACATCGAAACGGACCGCCCCTCTTATTCTTCGGAGTTGCCGGAAACTTTATCACGTCCGCACTCTTCCTCGCGCGCTCCGTTCATGCTTTCTACAGCGCCGTCATCATTTCTCTATACACAATCAGCCGATGCTCATATAATGGCGACCCGTCGCCAGGGAGAGTGTGGAAGCATAAATGTATTCTCAACTTTTGCTTGAGCCATTAGACAATTTTTCAGTTAACCGCAAAGAGAAAGGACAAGACTTCGATGTCACAGCAATATCCGCCCGGCGGTGGCCCTCCTCCGGGAGGGCCGCCTGATTACGGCCAACCGACACAGTATGGCGGACAACCGCAACAGCCATATGGACAACCGCAGCAGCAGCCCTATGGTCAACCGCAGCCCGGTTATCCGCCGCAGCAGCAACCGCCCTACGGGCAACAGCAGCCAGGCTATCCGCCTTACGGGCAGCAACCCGCGTTTACTCCGACCCCGGCCCCTATTATTCCGGCACAGGTCGTGGAAGCAGACGCTTTCGAGCGCAGCTTAAGCCTGTTGGTCTACGTCTGGGTCGTGATGTTCACGGTGCTCGCGGACTCAAGCGTGCTGGAATTTCGCAACGACGTGAGATTTATGATTTACATTCGTCTGGCTCCGCTGGCCGGACTGATTTTGCCGTTCGTCGTCTCTTCGGTCGTCAAGACTCCGCTCGCCAGCTTTCACGCCAAGCAGGCGTTGTTTCTCGGCGTGCTCTATGTCGTCGCACGCTTCGTCGTCGGACTCTTGTTTCTCATTCCAGATTCGACCGTGCAGCAACTTCTCGTCGCGGGGATTTTAGTCGGAGGTTTGCAGCTTGCTTTTATCTGGCTGGCGTTGACGGGCGCTGTGCGCGCGTTCTTCAATCGCGAGCTTTATCGCCTGCCCGTTGTCGGCGGCATGGTTAAATAGAAATAATGAAGTCGGAACGATGAACGATGAAGTAAGAGCTTGCTTGTCATTCATCCTTCATCGTTCCGACTTTATCGTTTCCTCGCTGTTGACGGGCGCGACGCGCCACAGCTCGAAGCTCTCTTCATCAAAACCTTTGAGCATCACTTCGAAGGGCTGCGCCGTCAATCCTTGTTCGGGGTCGTCGATTAACTCTGCGACTTCCGGGTCGGCGTAAACCGTGTTTGAAATCACCACGTCGCCGCCCGAGGAGAGACCTTCGAGGCGTGCGGCCATATTGACCGTGCAACCGAAATAGTCTAACCGCCCGTTGAGCGTCACGGTGATGCAAGGGCCGTAGTGAATCCCCACTTTAAGCAAGAGCGGCCTCATGCCTGGCGGCGGGTTCGAGAGTTTACGCTGCGCTTCCATGATGGAGCGCAGCGCTCCCGCCGGACGACGAAAGACGGCCATCACGGCATCACCAATCGTCTTGACGAGCGCTCCATCCTCCTCCGCGATGCTGGCGCGCAAGACATCAAAATGGTTCATCACCGCGCCGAAGGCCGGAGCATCGCCAATCTCGCGGTAAAGCTGTGTCGAGCCTTTAAGGTCTGTGAAGAGCACGGTCAGACTGCCGACGGAAATCTGCTCGCCCGGCCTGAGCGCTTCATTGGAAAAGAGGTCGCGGAAGATTTGCAGCGCCGTCACTTCCGCCGCCGTCGCTGCTTGGTCGCTCCAGGCGGTGCGTTCCAGGATAAAAAGCTGCTGGCTCTCGGTCGCATTCTTAAAACGAACGAGCGGCGACGTTGACAAGCGCCTTTCGACTTCCGACCAGCCTTGCGGGCCAGCGCGCAGAGTGGCGTGCTCGTCGCCGTCGGGCGCAGCCAACAGGAATTGCTCGCCCGGCAATTCAAGGCTGCGCAGGCGGTAGCGCCCCGCTTCAAGCTCAAGCTGTAGCTCGCGCTCCTCGCCCGCGGGGATGAACTGCTGCATGATGATGTGCGGCGTCAACTGCGGCCCGCCGACGCAGAAGTTTCTGACCTCGACCTGCCTGATGGCAGAGTTAGGACGAAAGG
>CAZEZJ010000177.1:0-9633 GCA_964516695.1 uncultured Blastocatellaceae bacterium | reverse complement strand
CGATTGTGCTTGAGCGGAACCATCTCGGCGCGGCGGTCGCGGTCAAGGCGCGCGGGCAGGCCGTCGGGCTTGCGTGCGTAAGCCATGAGCGCTGCGTGCTGGTCGCGCGCCAGTTGCGTCTCCGCCGCCAGGTCGTTCTCTAAAGGGTTAAGCGAGACGCGTTCAAGCCGGTCTTCGATTTCATCGCGCAGGCGCGGGTCGAGCGAAGCGCTCAAAGACAGCAAGAGTTTTAACTGCGCATAGGTGCGCATCCGCGTCGGCTGGTTGAGGTCCATGCCGCGACGGTTAGTGACGTAATCGTAGATGGTGCGCCCTAGAAAATACGGAATGTCACCGAAGCTGGAGAGCGCCAGCACATTGCGCGCGACATCTTCCAAGACGCGCCGCGACATCTCGCGGCGTTTCGGATTCATCCCATCGCGAAAGTCAACGAGGAGGATGGGGATTTTAGGATAATCCAGCCCGTAGAGCGCCAGCGGAATCATCTGAAGCGGACGAGCGCCGGGCGTGTTCGCATCAACAGGGCGATTGTCTGCGTCGAAGTAACGGGTTTCGGTGTAGCCACGCCAGTAGCGCAGGCGGTCGTCGCGCCAAGGATTGGCGATGTTCAAGAAGCGCGAGTTGAAGCGGCGCTCGCGATGGGTCACGAGGTCTGGACGTGCGACCCAAACGAGGGCGTGTGTGGCGCTGCCGTCGGGCAGTTGGAGCGGCTCGAAGTAGAGCGCTTCCGTTTCGGCGCGCTGGCGCAGTAGCTCCCAGTTATGACCGCGCAGGTCGCGCGTCAGCGCCGTCTGCTTTTCATAAACGCGTTGCAGGAAAATGTCGTCAACGATGCCGCCGAGCGCTTTTTCCGTCAACATCAAACGCGCCTGGATGTCGTGCAACTCGGTGGGGCTGAAGACGGGCGCGCCTCCGGCTTCCGATTCATAGAGCGAAAGGATGGCGAGCGCGCGGGCGATGTGTGTCTTGCGATAATCGCCCAGGTTGCGACGGTAGGTGCGCGTCGCCAGTTTCAGAGGCAGCCCGTAGGAATCGAGCAGCACGGCTTGCAGCGCCGCCCAAAAGACTTTTCCCCAAACCTCTTTGTCGGTCGAAGCCAAGTCAATAATGGGCGGCGGCGTTTGCTGGCGTGCGCGCTCTTTATTGCCCGCGCGATTGTAGAAGAAGGGAATGAAGGCGGCTGCGCGCTGGCTGAAAGAGGGGCTGCTGTACGTCAGCATCCAGAGATAACGCAGGCGGTCGTTTTCAGGATTTTCGTCGCCCATCGTGTCGCGAAGGACGCTGACAAGCGGGACTTCGCTGGCGGCTGCGCCCGCGCGCTCTGTGCCGTCGAGCCGTCCGAAGATGGTCAACAGCTCCGCGCCGCCGTTAACGGCGGTTCGCTCCAGACGGAATCCGTTCGCGTCCGGCTGCTTGGCGGGAGCAGGCTCGGCTTCTGGAAAAGCGCTGGCGGACTGCGCCCGAACTCTTAGCTCGATGATTGGCGAAAAGGCGAAGAGGAGAGCGAAAAATACTAGAGCGCTTCGTCGCACAATTGATGAAAGAGGAATAGCGCTCATCTTCAGTCAATTAACCTCTGGCTTGTCTCTGCCCTCGGAACTCTGCATCCACGTGTGGCGAGAAAGCTGCGGCGGCAACCCGAAAACATAGCCTTTCTTGTAGACGCTGCAACCAAACGGAACGTTAACGCTTCTTTTCCGGCAAGACCTGTGCCGCTTCTCCCATTGTTAGAGTAGTTGAGAAGGGCTGCGCTTTCAAGAACACCTTAATCTCAGCCCGGCCCTCATCGCTCGTTAACCTATGACACTTCCTCAACTGTCATAATTTCTGCACTCTGATGACGCGCCTCGGCCTCTTCGTTGCCGCCTTCTACTTAATAACAGGCGAAATGGCTGCGAGCGCAGCCGCATCCAACGCGTAAATGTCGAGCGCGTGCACTCCGCCGAGCGAAAGCTTCGTCACAGGCGCGCTCGCAGACTGCAACCTTTGGAGGATGGCATCGTTGCTGAAGTAGCGGCGTCCGCGCGCGACGATGATAAAATCGCCCTCCCTCAATTCCGCCACTGCTTTCATGTCAGACAAAGAGAGCGAACGCAGGTCGCGTCTGCCCGCCAACTGCGCGTAGTGTGTGATAAGGCCCGGCGTCTCGCTCGCCACGCGCGCATTCTCCGGCGCGCGGGCGGCAATATCTGCGACCGCCTCACGCAAGCTGGCATCATAAAACTCGTCGTGCGGAAAATAGCTTCCCGCCCGCGCCCATCCGCCGCCGAGCGCATTCGTGTAGAGACGATAATGCGGCAACACGCTGGCCGACGCGTAAGCCGGAAAAGCCAGCACCAACACTGCCAGAGCGGCGCAGGCGTAGTCCTTTATCTTCTCATTACCGGAAAGACGAGCGAGAAGGCTCCCGATGCGTTGGCCCACAAAATGCACGCCGACCGCCGCCGTTATCAACACCAACGGCAACGCCATCGTAAAATAACGCGTAAACTTGCCGCCCATCACCGAAAAGGGCATAAACCAAAAGAGCATCCAGAAGAGCAACAGAAAGCGCGCCTCGCCCAAACGCTTGCGGAACAGCAGCGGCAGCCCGACCAGAAACGCCAGCACTACGGGCACGGCCATCTTGACGCCCATAAAAACGTAGTAGAAATACCAGGGGCTGCCTTTGAGCCAGAGCGTGACCTGATTGCGATAGAGCGTGCCCATGAATTCATAAGCGTCATGGCCGATGCGTTTCTCGCCCGCGAAGACGCGCATCTCGTGCCAAGTTCCCGGCAGCAAGATAGTCGGATTGCAGACGACGAAGACCGCGCCCATCACCAGGAAGAACATCAGCCAGCGCCGTTTGCCCAAACGCCAGCGCGTTCGCGCCCGGCCCTGAAAGATGTAGTAGTAGCTGCCGCTGATGCCTATAAAGTGCGGCAGATACTTGGAAGCCAGCATCGCGCCGAACGCCGCCGCCGTGGCCCAATAGTAAGGCTCTGGCCGCCCGCTCCCGCTTTCGGCCGTGCGCTGCCCGCGCAGCCAGAAAAAGTTTGCGAGCAGAAAAAAGAAGACGAAGAAAGTGTCTTCTTTGGCAATCCGGTTAAAGCCGATGCCGCTCGGGTCAAGCGCCCAGAGCGCGGCGGCGATGAGTGCGATTTCAATGCCGAAGATTTCCGCCGCGACCAGAAAAATCAGTAGCGAGATGAACGCTCCAAACAACGCGCCGGGAAACCTCAGCGCCGCTTCCGACGAGACGCGAAGCGACGGATAACTCGCCGCCAACCCGCTTTCATTCCAACGCTCCGCGACGACGACGCTGACAGTCAGCAAAGCTTTCATCAACATCGGATGCTCGCCGTTTGCCGCCGTCAAACCATTAGCACGATAATCCTCGACCGCTTGCAGCTTATTAAGCTCATCTTCGCTCAAGCCTTCCGCGCCGAGTTGTGTGGCGCGCAAGCCAAAGCCGATGAGAATGAGCAGCGACAGCACCGCAACGACGAGCGTGCGGCTGCCTGACCTCACCCTTTGCTGTTCCGCGAATACACCCGGCGCAATACCGGCTGGCTCTACGCTCTCCACCGAAGCTGACAAAATACTTTGAATGCTCCCTCAAAAATTATTGCTAAACCTGCCGGCAACTCACAATGGCCGCGATAGCACGCGCGGGACAGTCGCCCGCAAAAGGCGCAAGGTTATCCTGATTCCAATGGTCGTGTCAAAAGCCCTCTGCGGCGCGGGAGAGTGAATTGCGGTCGTTTGTGGGGAAAGAGGCTTACTGCCTGACGGGCGGACGAGCCAGAGCTTCCTTAACAGCCTTGCGCAACCGGCGCGGCGTTTTAGATGCTTGCCAACCCATAAAACGATTGCTGATAAAACCGCCCTCCGAGATAACTAGAATCTGCGGGACGACGGCAGGCTCGGCCAACAAGAGCTTACCATTTTCCGCATCAAGCCAGCCCATGCGGAAATCCACTTTGGTGTCTTCAAGAAAAGTCTGCACGTCGTTAAACTCTGTGATTGGGTCATCAATGGTGAGGCCAATCACCTCTACGCCGCGAGAGGAATAGCTCTTTTTTAGTTCGTTTATGTCTACGACGGCCGAACGGCAAGGAAGACACCAAGAAGCCCACAAGACCAGCACCGTCACTTTGCCTTTGCCAGCGGAGAGATTAATAGCGGATGAAGCATTAACGGGCTGAAAATCGGCGCTCATAATCTGCTTTGGCACAAACTGCGCCTCGGATTTCGTCTGTGCTGAGGCGGCAGCCGCCATGCAGAAAATGATAACGATGAAAACGAAGGTTAGGCGTAGCTTCATCAAGGCTCCTGTTCAAAGCTTCCTTGAGCGGCAGAAATTGTCGCGGGCGACTAATCAGCGAGACGTGTTGGCGGCAGAAGATTGCGGGTTGCGCGGAGCAGCGGCCTGGTTGGCGTTGGCGTTCTCGTTCTGATTAGCGCTTTCAATTGCTTCCGGCGACTTCCAGCCCGCTCGTTGCAGCAGGGTCAGTCCGAAGCGGACGGGAACGGCGAAGTTTGAGGCGGTGTTTTCGGTGAAGACGGCAAAGTTGATGCCGATAACGCGCCCCGTCTGGCCGAAAAGCGGCGCGCCTGAGCCTCCTTCGGCGGTGCGCGCGTCGTAGACGATGCGATGGTCGTCCAAGTCCGTGATATTGCCCTGGGTCGTCAAGGGCTGGATGCGATTCTTGTCGGCCAGACAACCAAGGAGAGACTCTAGCGACGAGCCGCAACGCGCCTGTATCATCCTCGCCTCGGCGTCGTCGCGCAGCGCCAACAGCCTGTCCGGGCCGTTCGGATAGCCCATCATCACCACCGTCTTGCCAATCGAGACCGCAGCCGACGATTCCTCATCGAGCGGCAGCACGGGAATCTTCGTCGGCACGTCTTTCGTGTCGAACAGGCAAACGGCCAAGTCGTCCTGTTGCGCGGCCAGCTTGAATTTCAAATTGAAGGGTTGCTGGATGTCTGGAAAGTAGGCGATTAATTTTTTGAGACGCGGTTGGGCGCTCACACCGCTCGAAAGGCTTTGCGCGCGCTCGTCGGCCAGCCAAGGCTGTGCGACGTGCCGGTTGGTCAGCACATAACCGCCGCCGACGTAAAAGCCCGTGCCGACAAACTCATACTCGGCTATAGCTCCCTTGCCTTCGGGCGTGAGCTGCAAAGTCTCCGCGCTGTTCTGAATCACCATTCCCTCGTCATCCGTCTGCACTTCGGGATAACGCAGGGGCTTTCCCGTTCTGGACTCAACGAAGTAGAAGGAGCCGGAAATCAAACAGACGCCGCCGCCATAATCGCTGCGCATCTTGGGCGCGAGCGAAAGACTATCGAGGATGACTTTGTTCGATTGGTCGAGGCCGGAGATTTGTTCGTTGGTTCTCTGAATGCGGTTCTTGAGGTCGGACAGCTCTGCCTTTTGGTCTTCGACCAGGCGACGGTTGCGTTGTATCTCCTTAAAGACGGCGAAGCCTATGTAGAGCAGCCCGCCGACGAGAGCCATGCTGATGGCAAGCGCCACGAGCTTCGTGCTCGTCTTAATTTCGCGCACTAACTCGCGCGTGAATTCGCGCAGGAAGACTTTGGCGTCGTCGCGCCTGGCGGTGGCGGCGGATTCGAGAGCGGCCTGTTCGATGAAGGGCGCGACCTGCGTTTCGCGCCGCGAGCGGACGAGAGCTGGAAGCTGGCTGACCGGAAAAAACTGTAACGTCAGATTGGAGGAAGCGAAGCTAAACTCGTCGCCTTCTGCAACGCGGGCGTCCTCTTCGAGCGGCTCGCCGTTGCGTGTGATGCCGAGAGATTGATTGAATTCCGTGACGCGGTAAGCGTTGCCGACGCGTGTTAGTTCGAGGGCGATGCCGGGCGCAATCGGGGAAGTGGTCAGGGCGGAAGCGCGCAGTTGCAGGTCGCAATCCGCGCTGGCTCCGATGCGAACGCGATCCTGCGACACGATTTCCGTGTGTCGGTCATCGCCCGCCGCGATGTGAATGACCAAACCACCAGCCATACGGCAAATCTGAAACCCGTCGAACTGTGAAACATTAAATCAGGCGGCCATCTACCAACGACTGCCAGCCGTGCGCTCGCCAGCCGGATAAATGGTCGCCCACTCGTCGTTTATCTTACAATACTCCCGGCGCAGCGGGCAAAAACTTCCATTATCAAGCTCAGCATAACCCGACGCCGGTTTCTCGAACAAAACGCTTCATGCTAGCATCTTGGTCTGTGAACGGAAATGGATGAAAAATTTGCCATGAGTGAACGCATTAACTTGGAAGACCGCGAGCGAGTTTGCGCGCTGGCCCCCGTGGCCTACGCTCCCGTTCGTCATCATGTTTTTGTCTGCAATGGAAAATCCTGCATGGCTGTGGGCAGCACGGAAGTCAAGGAAGCTTTCGACCGCGAACTAAAAGCGCGCGGGCTGCTCTACGGCAAAGAGAAGAAGGGCAAGAATCCGCAGGGCAGCATTATCCTGACGGATTGCAGCTCGGTCGGCTTTTGCGCCGTCGGCGCTGCCGTGCTGGTCTACCCCGAAGGCATCTGGTACGCGCAGGTGCGCGCCGAAGACGTGCCGGAAATAATCGAAGAACACTTGATCAACGGTCGCGTCGTCGAACGATTGGCTCTCCTGAAGATGCAGGCGGCGGGGGAATAAACGTCTATCTCTGCGAGATTGGCGCGCGCGTTTGGTCAGCGAATCGCTTGATGAGGGGGAAGAGGATGATGAAAGTCTGCCACAGCGTCATCGCCCTGATAATCTTGGCTTGGGCCTGTGTCTCGCCGGTCGAAGGACAAGGTGCGGCTCCTTCGTCAACTGAGGCCGGAAAACAAGGCTCCAAAATCGAAGTGACCTTCAAAGAGTCAGATAACTTGACGATGGTTGTGCTCAAGCCGCTCTTACTCACGGGCGCTGATTTGAATAAGCTGACGCTGGAGGCGTTTTCAGGTTACAGCGGGAGAACTCCGACGGAGGAGCCGCCCTTTGTGGTTTTCAGCATTGGCTCAAACTCGAAGAAGGAATGGTTTGGTACGAATCGGGGATTGGTTTTTGTGATAGACGGCGAGCGGCAATCGCTCGGTGCGATGAAACGCCCGCGCCGCTTTTGCGCAAAAATACCGCGCTCCGGCTATGGCTGCGCTTACTGGGAGGAAAAGCTGGACATGCCCATTCCCTATCAAACGTTTTCGCGAATAGCTAAGGCGAAGAAAGTCGTCGGCGAGGTGGGAGTCAGACAATTCTCTTTGAAGGATTCAGACCTTGAAACTTTGAGAGACTTCGCGGCCCATTTAGCGCCGCCAAGCGCGCAGCGCTTTTAACGCCATGAACAAACAATGAAGGGCGCAGGCGGTCAGCCGCCTGCGCCCTTTTTAATCGCTTCATCGAATTAGCCGTGAGGTTACGCGGCGGAAGATTTGGCCGTAGGTTTCCAGCGCAGCACGGGCTTGCGCGCGGCGGCGGCTTCATCCAGACGACCGATGCGCGTCGAGTGTGGAGCGTTGAGGACGGTCTCAGGGTCTTCGACGGCTTCGCGGGCAATCGAGCGCATCGCCTCTATGAATTGGTCAAGCTCCGCGCGCCCGACAGAGTCGGTCGGCTCAATCAGCATCGCGCCCTGCACGATGAGAGGAAAGTAGATAGTCATCGGATGAAAGCCGTAGTCAATCAATCGCTTGGCGATGTCGAGCGTGTGCACGCCCTTGCGCGATTGGCGCTTGTCCGTGAAAACAACCTCGTGCATCGGCGCGGCTTCATACGGCTTGTCGTAATCCGAGGTCAATTGGTGCGCGATGTAGCGCGCATTGAGCACGGCGGCTTCCGTCGCTTCGCGCAAGCCCTCGTTGCCGTGCGTCTGGATGTAAGCGAGCGCGCGCACCATCATGCCGAAGTTGCCGTAGAAAGCTTTGACGCGTCCGATTGATTGCGGGCGATTAAAGTCCAGACTAAAGGCGTCGCCGTCTTTAACGACGCGCGGCACGGGCAGAAACGGCTCAAGCTCTTTTGTGCAGCAACAGGGGCCGCAACCAGGCCCGCCGCCGCCATGCGGTGTGGAAAATGTCTTGTGCAGATTCAGGTGAATGACATCAACGCCCATGTCGCCTGGACGCGCGACGCCGACAAGCGCGTTCATGTTAGCGCCGTCCATATAGACAAGGCCGCCCGCTTCGTGCACGATGCTGCAAATCTCGCGAATATTCTTTTCGAAGAGGCCGAGCGTGTTCGGGTTCGTCAACATCAGTCCGGCCACGTCGCCGTGGGCGCACAACTCGCGCAGGTGTTCGAGGTCTGTGAAGCCCTCATTGGTGGAACGAATCGTCTTGACGTTAAAGCCCGAGAGATTGGCTGACGCCGGATTAGTTCCGTGCGCCGAATCAGGAATGAGCATCGTGCGCCGCTTGCTGGATGCGCCCTCGCCGTCGCGCGCGTCAATGAAGGCGCGAATCAGCATCACGCCCGTCATCTCTCCATGCGCGCCCGCCGCTGGTTGCAGCGAGACTCCGGCGAGGCCCGTTATCTCCGAGAGGCTTTCCTGTAGCTCGTAGATTAATTGCAGAGCGCCCTGCGCGTCTTCTGCGGAGGCAAGCGGGTGCAAATTCGCGAAGCCGTGGATGCGTGCGACCTTCTCGTTCAAGCGAGAGTTGTACTTCATCGTGCAGGAGCCGAGCGGGTACATGCCGAGGTCAATCGAGTAGTTCCAAGTCGAGATGCGCGTGAAGTGGCGCACCACGTCAACCTCGCTCACTTCCGGCATCCCTGCCAAATCATCATCGCGGCGCAGGTGCGACGGGATAAGCTCATCGAGCGGCGTCTCGTCAACGTCGAGCGGCGGCAAACGGTAGCCGACGCGTCCGGTTTGCGAGCGCTCGAAAATCAAGGCTTCATTCTGCGAAATGTGCGATGTGACTTTGGTGATACTCATTTAATTTGGTCATCTAATCATGTAATCATTTAATCATGTGGTCATTGATACATTAGGAAGCTCTTAAATGAATCAATGATTAAATGATTACATGGTTAAATCCTTCAATCCTTCGACGAGCGCGTCAATCTCCGCGCGCGAGTTGGTCTCTGTGACGCAGACGAGCAGGTCTTTGGGACGCTCCGCGTAGTAGCGTGAAAGCGCGAGGCCGCCGGTGATGTTCTTTTCCACGGCGAGACGCTTGAGCAAGTCCTTAGCTTTGACGGGAGCGCGCACGACAAACTCGTTAAAGCGCGGAGCGGTGTAGGGCAGCGAGAAACCTTCAAGTTCGGAGATTCGTCGCGCCGCGTAAGCGGCCTTCTGCGCACACTGTTCGGCTACTTCCTGAATGCCGCGCCGTCCCATCGTCTCCATGTAGACGGTAGCGGCCAGCGCAATCAAGCCCTCGTTGGTGCAGATGTTGGAGGTCGCTTTTTCACGACGGATGTGCTGCTCGCGCGTGGCAAGCGTGAGCACGAAGCCGCGACGTCCTTGCTTGTCGTAGGCTTCACCGACGAGGCGTCCCGGTATCTGCCGAGCATACTTATCGCGCGTCGCGAAGAGGCCCAGATAAGGGCCGCCGAATGAGAGCGGCACGCCGAAAGATTGCCCTTCAGCGACAACAATATCGGCGTCGCTTGAGCCGGGCGCACGCAGCAGGCCAAGCGAGATT
>CAZEZJ010000176.1:5197-9646 GCA_964516695.1 uncultured Blastocatellaceae bacterium | reverse complement strand
GTTTGCGGAGGAGTCCATACTGACCGCCGCTGCCGTCGTCGAGGCGGCGCAAGATAGTTGACGGGCGAATGTGCAAAGCCTTGTGTCCGATTCGTCTCTTGACTCTAAACTTTGGACTTTGGATGCCGGACTTCGTTATAGTAAGCGAACACTTCAGTGAGGCTCGTCGGCGCGCGTGCGCCACAAACGCTCTCGATAGGATGGAGGAATCATGGACTTTTTCATTCCAGTCTTTTTTATTATCCTGGCCTTATTCATGCTCGTCGTCGCTGCGAAGACAATCAAGATTGTGCCGCAGGCGACCGTGATGTTGATTGAGCGTTTGGGACGTTTTAGCCGTGTGGCCGGAAGCGGCTTGAACGTCATCGTGCCGTTTCTGGACCGCCCGCGCGCCGTCTACTGGACCAACACGCGGCCCGGCCTGACTTCCATAGACTTGCGCGAGTCCTTTATAGACTTGCCGCCGCAGCCCGTCATCACGCGCGACAACGTGACGATTCACGTTGACTCCATTGTCTACTGGCAAATCACAGACCCCATCAAAGCGGTCTACGAAGTCGCAGACCTCGTGGGCAGCATCGTGCAGTTGACCATCACGGGGATGCGCGCCGTGATGGGCGACATGGACCTTGACCACACGCTCTCGCAGCGCGACCAGATTAGCGCCAAACTGCGCGTCATCCTAGACGAAGCGACTGACAAGTGGGGCGTGAAGGTGACGCGCGTTGACGTGAAGAACATCAACCCGCCGGAAGACGTGCGCGTGACGATGGAGAAGCAGATGACCGCCGAACGCACACGCCGCGCGCTCGTCCTGCAAGCCGAAGGCGAAAGGCAGGCTTCCATCACGCGCGCCGAAGGTGAAAAGCAGGCCGCCGTGACGCGCGCCGAAGGCGAGAAACAATCCGCCATCCTGCAAGCCGAAGGTGCAGCCGAAGCGAGGCTCAGGCAGGCAGCCGCCGAATCCGAAGCCATCGGGCGTATCTCGCAGGCGATGCTCGGACACGGCAACCCCGCGCAGTATCTCATCACCTCGCGCTACATCGAATCCCTGCGCGACATGACGCGTACCCAAAACTCGAAAGTCATCTTCATGCCCGTCGAGACGGCCAGTATGCTATCGAGCGTCGGCGCGATTAAGGAGATGCTTTCCGAGACGGGCGAAAAGGGTCAGGGTTCACAAGGCAACAATCCGCCCCCGCCGCGCCCGCGTCAACTGCCCAACAGTTAACCAACTCAATCAACCGCCAGCGGAATCACTGAAAACTTAGCCCCTGAAGGTCGCCAGCATTAAGCTCCCCTTCAGGGGCTTCAACTTACGTAGTCGGCGGCGGCTCTTTCTTCTTCGGCGGCGCATGAGTCGTCGATACGTGTGTCTGAGCAGATTTTGACACTAAAGTTAGGAGTTGGAAAACGGGTTTTTGTTCCTTCTCGACAACCTCAAAAGCTTTTATCTATGTAAAGTTAAGCTAGAAAGCTAAGCTGTGACGAGAGAGCACGGTATAGCGTGAACCATTGGGGTCGAGGTGGCTGCGCATGAGGATGATTTCGTTGACGGTCAAGTCTAGCGCGGGGAATCCGGTCTCTTTGTGGAGCGAGGCTAGCTCGCGCGTGCCTGTGGGCGAGCGTAGGCGTGCGAGGGTGAGGTGTGGATGATAGGGGCGCTCTTCGCGGGGGAAACCGGCGGCGGCGCATTCGTTTTCGAGGGCTTGGTGTAGTTGTGCGAGGGTGTTTGACGAATCGCGGACGCCGAGCCAGAGGACGCGTGGGGGGCCGTGGGTGGGGAAAGAGCCTGCGTCTGCGATGGAGAGGTTGAAGGCGTTGGTGCTGTCGGCGGCGCGGTCAAGCGCAAGGGAGAGGGCGGGCGCGCGTGCTGGTTCGACGTTACCGAAGAATTTGAGGGTGAGGTGAAGCTTCTCCGTGCGTTCCCAACTGGCGCGGACGCGGGGCAGAGCAGCGCGCAAGCGTGCGATGTGTTCGGCGGCGCGGCTGCGCACTTCGGGAGAGAGCGTGATGGCGCAGAAGAGACGCCAGTGAGTTGCGTCGTCGCCGCTCGTCTCGGCGTCTTTGCCACTCGTCCCGGCGTCGTTGCGTTTCGTCTCTCGTTGGTTCATCGCGGCGGAGGCTCAAGTGTCACGGTTCATTTAGTCGCAGGCTCAAGCGTGATGGTTTCTTTGGCGGCGGCGGCGACGGCTGGCGGGCTGAAGGGAAAGACGCGTGGGGTGACGTTGCGCCAGTCGTCCAGTTGGTCTTTCCAGTGGGGGCTGTTGGGGAGGCCGGAGATGCCGAGCGCGATGCCCTGTTGCGTGCGGTCCCAATCGGCTGTGTCCGCGATGAGGCGCATCGAGACGCTGGAGCCGCGATTGACGGTCGGGAGGCTGCTCTGGCTGCCGTGCTGCGGAAAGGGCTGGATGACGAACTGTTGGCCGAGGAGCGGAACTTGCGCGAGCGGGTGCGGAAATCTAGCCTGCGCTTCGCGGCCCCACGTCCATTGCTTATCGTCAGCGCCGTAAGCTTTCGCGAGCGCCGCGCGTGTGTCCGTGTAGACGGCGCGCAGCAGTTGTGCGTAGCTTGTGAATTCTTTGGGCAGCCAGCCGGCGGGCTTGGTGGTGATGAGCCAGTCAATGAAGGTGTCGTCGTTTGAATAGTTATATTGCTTGGCGCGTTCTGCTCCGACGGCGGCAGTAACGATGCGATTGGCGAACTCACTGCGCACACGAGCGACAAGGAGAGCGGCGCGTGATTCGGGCACGACGCGCCCGTCCCAGTCTTTCAACAGACGTAAGTGCTCAAGCAACTGCGCGTCGGTGCCCGATTGCAGGGTGGGCATTAATTCATTGTAGAACTCGTTAGCGAAAGTCGTGCCTGCAAGCGTGTAGGTGTCGCCCTGAATAGTACGGAAGTCTTCGATGGTTAATTTCGGTTTGGCTTGCAGCAACTCGTAGATGCGACGAGCGCGATAGGCCGCGAGCGGCTGGACGGTCAGCTTGTACGGGTAGCTGCGCCCGGCGATGCGGCTGTTGGCGGTGACGATAATACCGGATGGCGGGTCGTAAAGATGCGGCAACGCGTCGAAGGGCACGTAGCCGGTCCAGTCGCCTTCGTCTGTCGCGCCGTCGTAGGGCAGCGTGCCGTCGCCGGTCTTGCGGATGGGAAAGCGCCCGGCGGCGTAGTAGCCGATGTGGCCTTTGGGGTCGGCGTAAATCATATTGAAGGCCGGGCCGTCGTAGTCTTTGAGGGCGGCGCGAAAGTCGTTCCAGTTGCGCGCGTAGTTGAGCGCGTAGAAAGACTCCGCTAGATTCGCGCGCGGGTCGAGCGCCGTCCAGCGCAAGGCGTAACGTTTGGAATCTTTCTCTAAGATAATAGGGCCGTGGCGCGTCGTCGTCACATCAAACGCGACCACTTCGGTCTCCGCCGTCATAAAGCCCTTGCGGACTTTAATCTCCTCACGGCGCACTTCCGCTTCGCGCCAGCCCGCGGGCGTTTGGTAGCGACGCGGATTCGCGGGGTCAAACTTTTCGCTGTAGAGGTCTTGCGTGTCAGGCTCAAGGCTGGTGACGCCCCAAGCGATGTGCTCGTTATGGCCGATGGCGATGCCGGGCAGCCCCGCGACGGAGACGCCAGCCGTGCGCAAGCCCGGCATACTCAGGTGCACCATATACCAGATTGACGGAGCGGAGGCTTGCAGGTGCGGGTCGTTGGCGAGCAGGGGCTTGCCCGTCGCCGTGCGCGAGCCTGCGACGACCCAGTTATTGCTGGCCGCGTTGTCCTGCGCGAAGAGACCGATGCGCGCCAGCGAGCTTTGCATTAACTGCTCGTCTGCCGCGACCTCTCGCATCGTCTCGGCTGCCAGCGGCTCAAACGGCTTCAAGTTATTGGCGGTCGCGACTTCGCTGTTGATAGCCGCCGCCTTTGCTCTTGAAGGACGAGCTTTCTTAGAGCGCGGGTTATCGCTGCCGACCAAGAGCACGTCGAGCGGTGAGGTTTCGGGAAAGAGCGCGGCGCGTTTGGCCGGCGATAGGTCCGCGAAGGAGGCGCGCATGATGTCTTGCCGCCAACTGGTCGAGAGGCTTTCATCGAAGAGCTTGGCGGCGGCGAGCGAATCCGCCGCGCGCCAAGGTCGCGGCTTGAGTTGCAGAATTTGAAACTCCGGCGGCAAGCTTTTCGCATCGCGCGATTCGATGTAGGCGTTGACGCCGCGCGCGTAGTCTTCGAGCGCACGTCGCAGTTTGGCGGGCAGCAAGCTGACTTGCGCTTCGCCCAGCGCGGCGAAGCCGAAGGTGCGATGGCGCTTGTCTTCTTCCAGCGTCACGCGACCAAAAATCTCCGACAACTCGCCACGCGCCGTCCGGCGGAAAAGCTCCATCTGAAACAAGCGGTCGCTGGCCGTCACGTAGCCCTGCGCGTAGTAGAGGTCTGATTCGTTCGTCGCCTCGATGTAGGGAATAC
>CAZEZJ010000176.1:0-5187 GCA_964516695.1 uncultured Blastocatellaceae bacterium | reverse complement strand
AACGCGGCTCGTGAGTCCAGCCAAGCGAAGCTGCTGCGTCGCGCTCGCCAGCGCAGGCCTCGTCTGCTGCGCACGGATGTGCGCGTGCGGCGGCGTCAAGGCAGAGAAGAGAAGAGAGAAACTGAGGCAGAGAACTGGACACAGGTTTTTCATGGACTGTCCTTGAGTTTTGAAAGTCTGTGACTGCAAAGCAAAAAATTATCTGGCCGGGTCAACAACTATCAGGCGCGGCGCCGTCATCTCCTCCATCGCGTAGCGCACGCCTTCGCGGCCCGCGCCCGAGAGCTTGACGCCGCCGTAAGGCATATTATCAACGCGAAAGGCGGGCGCGTCGTTAATCATCACGCCGCCGAACTCCAATTTTTGCGCGGCCTCATACATGCGTCCGGTCTCGCGCGTGAAGACTCCGGCCTGAAGACCGTAGCGCGTGTGATTGGCTTCCGCGATGGCGGCTGCGAAATCAACGAACGTCTGAATCGTCGCGACGGGCGCGAAAACCTCTTCCGAGCAGATGCGCATCTCGCTGTGCACATCAGTTAAGACTGTGGCTTCAAGCAATGAGCCTTGCCGCTGGCCTCCGCAGAGCAGGCGCGCGCCCGCGCCGAGGGCCTCTTTAATCCATTCTTCGGCGCGGCGAGCGGCCTGCTCGTCAATCATCACGGATAACTCCGTCGCTTCGTCGAGCGGGTCGCCGGTGCGCAAACCGCGGGCGCGTTCGACGAAGGCGGTTGTCCATTCGTCTGCAATCTTCTCGTGCAGGAAAAGGCGTTGGGCGGAGATGCAGACCTGTCCGGCGTAGTTGAAGGCCGCCATCGCAGAGCGCTCGACGGAGTATTTAACGTCGGCCGTCTCGTCAACGATGACGGGCGCGTTGCCGCCTAGTTCGAGCGTCACGGCTTTCTGCGCCGCGCGCTCGCGCAACTTCCAACCGACATCGGCGCTGCCCGTGAAGGAAATCATCGCCACTCTCTCGTCGGCCAGCACCGTATCAATGAGCGGTATCTCCACCGGCACGACTTGCAGCGCCGCTTTCGGCAAGCCCGATTCCAGAAAGACCTCGCCGAGCAAGAGGGCCGTCAAGGGCGTGCGCGGGCTGGGCTTGACGATGATAGCGTTACGCGAAGCCAGGGCGGGCGCAACCTTGTGGGCCACCAAATTGAGCGGGAAGTTAAAGGGCGTGATGCCGTAGATGACGCCGCGCGGAATCCTCTCGGTCCAGCCGTAGCGCCCGCGCCCGAGGGCCTGCGTGTCAATGGGAACGGTCTCGCCCGTGAAGCGGCGCGCTTCCTCTGAGGCACAGGTGAAGGTCGCGACGGCGCGGTCGGTCTCGCCGCGCGCCGCCGTGAGAGGCTTGCCGCTTTCCAACGCAATCGTGCGCGCAAACTCTTCGCGCCGCGCTTGAATTCCGTCCGCCATGCGCCGCAGCGCTTCGGCCACTTCGTAACGCGCGAGCGCGCGCAACTCCGACACCGCCGCTGCCGCGACGGCAATCGCTTCCTCGACTATCTCGCGCGATGCCGCGGAGACGCGCGCCAACAATTCGCCCGAATATGGCGAGCGCACTTCCTGAAATTCAGCGGTCAAGCGCCATGCGCCGCCGATGAGTAAGGGCTTGGTGTCCATCTACGGTTTGAAAGAATAGCACAGCGTGAGCGAGTCGGATGTAGGAATGATGAGGGATGAAGGCGTCGGCGTTCAAGTGGCTATTGCAGATGAGTCGCGATGCTCTGCGCTGGCGGGCTTCGGCCTGGCCTTTGTTGACGCTGCATGGCACGAGCCGTTACAATCCGCGCGACGCTTTTGAGGAAAGTTAAAGGGCTTCGTGCTGCTCTCTTTCGTCGCCTGTTTGCTTGCGGCGGGCTGTCAATCTCTCGGACGAACGGTAAACTCGATGTCGCATCGCCAGCTTTTGTTTAGATTCACGTGGCTGCTCCTGTTGTCGTTAGCTGGCGCGCTAGGTGTTTCGGCGCAGCAACGTCCGCTGCTCACGGAAGACGTGGATATAATTCCGCCCAGCACTTTGCGCATCGAGGTGGGCATAGACTTTGTGCAGAACGCGAAGTTTCCGCTGTCGGGCGTGACGGGCGATTTAACGCGTCTCGGCGTCATCGGCATCAACGTGGGGCTGGCGCCAAACGTCGAGTTTCAGATTGACGGCGTGGCGCAGAATATCCTGAGCATCAACTCGCAGACCGTGCCCTCCCCGATTCCTTTGGGCTTCGACCCCGGCACGAACTCGACCAACGATGTCGGAGATTTTACCCTCTCGACCAAAATCAAGCTGCGCAACGAGACCAGACGCGGCCCATCGCTCGGCTTTCGTCTCGGCGTCCAACTACCAAACTCAAATCAGACGCGCGCCATCGGCGTCAATCAGATTAACGCCTTCGGCACAATTCTCGTCGGCAAGAAATTCGGGCGCGACGGGCGCGTCAACACGTTCGGAAATCTGGGCATTGGCATCTTGACCGCGCCCATCGAGCGCTTCACGCAAAACGATGTCGTGCTCTATGGCTTCGCCGGCATCATTCGCCTGACGAAGAACATCAACTTCGCGGGCGAGATTCACGGTCGCGCCAACACGCGCGGCGGTAACGCCCCGCTCGGCACCGAGAGCCAGGCGGAAGCGCGCCTCGGGCTTCAGGTCAAAGCCTCGGGACTGCGCTTTGATTTCGCGGGCATCGCCGGACTGACAGAATTTAGCCCCCGCTCCGGCGTCACCTTCGGCGTCACCTACGACACCCCCAGCATTTTCACCCCCGTCAAGTAAAAAGCAGTGATGAGTGATGAGTGATGAGTGATGAGTAAAAACAGCCTGCCACTCATTACTCATCACTCATCACTCATCACTCATCACTGTATTTATGTTTGATTGGTTGCGCTCCGGCTTCGCCCGATTTAATGAATACTTCGCGGGCGTCGTGCAATGGCTCGAAACCTTTATCATCGGCGTGCCGATGTATGTGGCGGGGCCTTCAATGCTGATTATCGGCGCGCTTGATTCCTCGCTGTTGTCGCTGCCGGAGATTAACGATTATCTGGTAGTGATGCGCGTCGCCAACGACCACAAAGCCGTCCTCTACTTTCCCTTGTTTGCGGCTGCGGGTTCGGTGCTCGGCTGCCTGTTGCTTTACACGTTGCTCAGGCGCGGCGGCCAGGCCGTGCTGCGCAAGCGTTTTCGCGCCGAGCACATCGAGCGGGTTGAGCGCGCCTATGCGCGTTTCGGATTTCTGGCGCTGGCCGTTCCGGCGTTGTTGCCGCCGCCGATGCCCTTCAAGATTTTCGTCGCCACCGCAGGCACGCTCGAATACCCGCGCTGGCGTTTTATTATGACCATTATGATTGCCCGCAGCCTGCGTTATTACATAGAAGCGACGCTGGCGATTTTTTACGGGCGGCAGGTCATTGATTTTATTAAAAAGTACGGCTTTCCGATTCTCGCCATCGTCATCGGCGCTTGCGTTCTGGGGCTGCTCGGATACTTAATCAAGAGGCGTCTCAGCCGGGGCAAAGACGCCGGACGGGATGACGAAGCGGGCGAGAGAGAATTTGAGGGGCCAATCGAGCAGCCCGCTGAACAGAGAGCCACGGATTCAACCGCTGACTAAAGAGACTGAGACAGGACGGAAAGGATTTGATTTAACTTTGAAGAGTTTTCTGCGTCGGCTGGTTGACGCGTTGATTGCTTATGGCCCTTTGGGGCTGTTCGGGCTGGCGTTTCTGGATTCGGCGTTGATTCCGTTGCCCTTGGGGCCGGATGCGGCGATGATGGTGCTGACGGCGCACAGGCCGGAGTTGATGCCCGTCTATGCGCTGGCGGCCACGCTCGGCTCGGTCGCGGGCTGCATCCTGCTCTACTACATTTCGCGCCGCGCGGGTCGTCGCGCGCTCTCTCGCTTTTCGCCGGCGAAGCAGGAGCGCGTCAAAGCGTTGATTGAACGCTACGACGTGTTGGCCCTCTTCGTCGTCTCCATCCTGCCGCCGCCGTTTCCACTCAAACTGTTTGTCATCTCTTCGGGCGTCTTTCGCTTAAACGTGCTGCGCTTTGCGCTCGCCGTAGCCTTGGGACGCGCCGCACGCTTTTTCCTCGAAGGCTTGCTCGTCCAGCGCTACGGCGAGCAGATACAGGTCCTCATCATGCGCTACTTCCAGCGCATCGGTCTCATCGGCATCGGCCTCATCCTGCTCATCGTCGCCTTCTTCGTCGCGCGCACCGTCTGGCGGCGTAAGACGACGAGCGAGACTGCCGAGTCGTCGAGTTAAATTACTCCCAATAAGCATTTGCGCCGCCTTCGTTGTATCAAAACACAACATCAGCAAAGCTTGCGCACCCGTTGTAATGGCGTGCGCAAGGCTGCGGAGGCTTTCCGCACCACTACGGAGCCAATCCGTACCCCTGCGGAAGCAATCCGTACCACTACGGAAGCTTTCCGCACCGCTGCGGAATCATTCCGTACCACTGCGGATTGACTCCGCATCACTACGAATTGACTCCGTACCACTGCGGAATCGAAACGCACCACTGCGGAGGCTTTCCGCACTACTGCGGAGGCTTTCCTCCTCGCTGCGGAAGCCTGACCCTCGCCAGTGTGGGGCTTACATTTGCCAGCGGATGCCCTGCGCTCACGCGGCTCAGGCATCCGCTGGCAGCGTTAATTCTCGCGCAGGCTTGGGTTTAGCTTAAAATGCAAGAAATAGAGCTAACTCAGCAGGGTTCGCTGGTCGCTAGGAATTGGAAGAGGCGCGCTCCGGCCACGTCGCGCACGCCGTGCTGGCGCAGGCGCGCGAGCATGTGTATGAAAATCTCCGCGGTCGCCAGCGCGTCGTCGGGCGCGCGATGACGATTGAGAATCGGGATGGTGAAATGGTCTGCGATGGTATGGAGGCGATAGTTGGTCAGCCCCGGAAAGATGCGGCGCGACAGCTTGACGGTGCAGAGGTAAGAGTTAATCATGCGACGGCCCGGAAAGACGCGCCTGATTTCGTGATTCAAAAAGCGCACGTCAAACTGCGCGTTGTGGGCCACCAAAACGGCGTCGTCGGCAAAATCGAGCCAGCCTTCGATGACATCCGCGAAGATGGGCGCGTCTTTGACCATCTGATTTGTAATGCCGGTTAATTGCACGATGAAGGGCGGACTGTTGGTTTCCGGGTTGACCAGCGGTTGCAACTCAGCCACGATACGGC
>CAZEZJ010000175.1:0-9665 GCA_964516695.1 uncultured Blastocatellaceae bacterium | reverse complement strand
TCACCGACGACGGCGCGGAGACCGACCTCGACCTCGGCCACTACGAGCGCTTCACAGATGCCCAACTCTCGCAAGCCAACAACTGGACGACCGGACGCATTTATCTCTCCGTCATCGAAAAAGAGCGGCGCGGCGATTATCTCGGCAAGACGATTCAGGTCATTCCGCACATCACCAATGAGATTAAGGACGCCGTGCGCGGCGTCGCCAATCAGGGCCAACCCGATGTGGTGATTGTCGAAATCGGCGGCACCGTCGGTGACATCGAGAGCCTTCCTTTCCTAGAGGCGATACGCCAGATGGGCAATGAAGAGGGGCGCGAAAACGCTATCTTTATACACCTAACGCTCGTCCCTTTCATCGCTGCCGCCGGAGAATTGAAGACCAAGCCGACGCAGCATTCCGTGCGCGATTTAATGCAGATTGGTATTGCGCCCGACATTCTGCTTTGCCGTTGCGACCGCACGCTCTCTCGCGATTTGCGTTCCAAGATAGCGCTCTTTTGTAACGTCAAAGAATCAGCCGTCATCACTGCTCAGGACGTGGGCACGATTTACGAAGTGCCGCTCGCTTTTCACGAGCAGGGGCTTGACGAGTTAATCGTCAATTTGCTGCATTTGACCGAGCGCGCCGCGCACTCCGATTTGTCCAGATGGCGCGAACTGGTCAACACCGTCAAAGAGCCGCTTTCGGGCGAAACAACCATCGCCATCGTCGGCAAGTATGTCGAACTGGAAGACTCTTACAAGTCTTTGCGTGAGGCGTTAACGCACGGCGGAGTCGCCAATAACCTGCGCATCAATGTGCGTTGGATTGAATCCGAAGAATTGATGGAAGACGATGCGGAAGCGCGCCTGCGCGATTTCGACGCGATTCTCATTCCCGGCGGTTTTGGCAAACGCGGCGTCGCCGGAATGATTAAGGCCATCACCTATGCGCGAAAAACTAAAACGCCCTATTTCGGCATTTGCCTCGGAATGCAAACGGCCTGCATCGAATACGCGCGCCACATGTGCGGCCTGAAAGATGCGGACTCGACAGAGTTTGACGCCGATACGCCCTATCCCGTCATCTTCAAATTGCGCGATTTGGTGGGCGTTGAAGAGTATGGCGGCACGATGCGGCTCGGCGCTTGTCCTTGCGAGTTGGCTGAAGATTCGCTGGCGCGCGAAGCCTACGGCGGCGCACCCGCGATTAGCGAGCGCCATCGTCATCGTTACGAGTTTAACCCTGATTTTCGCGAGACCTTGGAGCGCGCAGGGCTGCGCATCAGCGGTCTCTCGCCGGATGGAAAATTCGTCGAGATGATAGAGTTGCCGCGCGAGGCGCATCCTTGGTTTCTCGGCTGCCAGTTTCATCCCGAATACAAATCCAAGCCTTTGAGCGCGCACCCGCTCTTCGCCAGCTTCGTTCGCGCGGCGTATGAGAATCGTATGCGCAATGAGACGACCGTTGAACCGCTCGGCAGTCAGGAAGTGGTCGCGCACGAGCACGAGCGCGCGGGCGTCGCCGGCGACGATTAAAGAGCAGTGGCAAGTGACAGGTGACGAGTGACAAGTTAAAATCTTGTGCTGACTTGTCATTCTTAGTCACACGGTCACTTGTCCCTGAATTTATGCTTCACTGTCCCACATGCGGTCGAACTTTCGCTGATGAGGCCCAGGTGTGCCCGGACGACGGCACGCCCTTGCAGGCCGATTCGACCGTGGCGGGCAACATTCCCGTAGACCCTCTCATCGGGCGCACGCTCGACGACAAGTATCGTCTAGACGACAGGCTCGGCACAGGTGGAATGGGCACGGTCTATCGCGCCACACATCTTTTGATTGACCGCCCCGTCGCCATCAAGCTCCTTAACCCGCGTTTCGTTGAAGACGAAGCGGCCCAGGCGCGTTTTCGTCGTGAAGCGCGCGCCGCCGGTCGCCTTCAGCATTCAAACGCCGTCGCCGTCACGGATTTCGGCAGCACGTCCGACGGCTTCGTCTATATCGTGATGGAACTCCTCGAAGGCCGCACGCTGCGCGACGTGCTGGCGCGCGAGGCTCCGCTCGATACGGCGCGAGCAGTTTCGATTATGCTGCAAATTTCGGCGGCGGTCGCCGCGGCCCACGAAGCCGGAATTATTCATCGCGATTTGAAGCCCGCCAACATCTTCATCGTCCAGCGCAAGGATGCGCCGCCTTACGTCAAAGTGTTGGACTTCGGCATCGCGAAGCTGGCCGCGGACTCGATTGATGACGATGACCCGAAAACTTTAACGGCGGTCGGCGTGATGATTGGGACGCCCAAATACATGTCGCCCGAACAATGCGAGGCTGGCCCGCTCACGCCCGCCTCCGATGTCTATAGCCTCGGCATCATCCTTTACGAGATGCTCACCGGCACCACGCCCTTCACCGGAACCAGCCCGCTTGCCATCGCTCTCAAGCATTCGACCGAAGAACCCCGGCGTCCTCGCGAGTGGGTCACGACGATTCCGCCTGCGATTGAAGAGTTGGTGCTCAACGCGCTCGAAAAGAGTCCTGAGAATCGACCGCAAAACTCCGCGGAGTTTCGCCGCCGATTGTACGAGACCGCCAACCAACTCGGACTCGAACACTCCGCGAACTTGAGCGTGCCCTCTCTGGAAACGCTGCGCAGCGCGGGCACGGAAACTCCATCGGGCAGATTGGTCATAGACATCGAGCGGCTGCGCGAAAAGCGCGCCGCCTCATCTTCCGGCGAACGCAAGCTCAACCAGACATCGGAATCGCCCGCCGCCCAAACGACCAGTATTCTCAAAGAGGCAGCGGCCAAAAGCGCTGCAACCGCCGCGCCCGCGCGTGCGCTCGTGCCGCCCGCCATCGCGCGCATACGCGTTTTCTTCGACCAGAAGAAACCGCTGCTCCGGCAGCCGCCCGTGCTGGTGAGCCTCGCGGGCCTGTTCTTGCTCGTCGTGTTGGTGAGTGTGGTTGCGATTAGGTCTTCGCGCAGCCCGGCGGCCGCTAATGTCAACACAGCCATCGAATCCAATCCGGCGCCGGCCGAGACCGCGCCTCCGCAGCCAACGCCCACGCCCGACGCTGAACCGTCGCCAACGCAGGCCGATGGCAACCGAACGCAGAACCAGCCCCCGCGTCGCGACCAATCAAATAGGACGGCGAATAATCAGAAGCGGGACGGAAAAAATATTCTGGAGAAGACCGGAGATACATTCAAGAAGGGCGCGAAGAAGATTAAGCGGATTTTTAAGAATCCGTTTTAAGAGCCGTGGGCACTGAGAGGAGGGCAGGGAAACTTTTGGAGAGACAAACATTCAATGTGGGCGGGGCGACGTTTGGCGACGGACGCCTGACGGTGATTGCCGGGCCGTGTGTGATTGAATCAACCGAACACGCTTTGATGATGGCGCGCGAATGTGCGGCGCGTGCGCGCGCGGCCGGACTCGACTTCGTTTATAAATCATCATTCGATAAAGCCAACCGCTCGTCAATCAGCAGCACGCGCGGGCCAGGGCTAGACGAGGGGCTTGATGTGCTGCGGCGCGTGAAAGAGGAGATAGGAGTGCCCGTGTTGACGGACGTGCACGACATAGCGCAGGTCGAACCCGCGGCTGAAGTCGTTGACATTCTTCAGATACCTGCCTTTCTCTGCCGGCAGACTGACTTGATTGCCGCCGCCGCGCGCTCGGGGCGCGCCGTTAACGTCAAGAAGGGACAGTTTCTAGCGCCGCTGGATGCGCGCAACATCGTCGAGAAAGCTCGGGCGGCGGGTTGCGAAAAGCTGTTGCTGACGGAAAGGGGCGTGAGCTTCGGTTATAACAATCTGGTGGTTGATATGCGTTCGTTCCCGATGATGCGCGAGTTTGGTGTGCCCGTCGTTTTCGATGTCACACACTCGCTGCAACTGCCCGGCGGTTTGGGCCATGCAACGGGCGGGCTTTCCGAGTACATCGAACCGCTCGCTCGCGCCGGAGTGGCCTGCGGCGTGGACGCGGTCTTCATGGAAGTGCACGACAGGCCGGAGGTTGCGCCGTCGGACGGCCCGAATATGTTGCCGCTCGAACGCCTCGGCCCGCTGCTGTTAATGCTGCGCGAGATTCATGCGCTGGTGGGTCGCGCTCCGGCGCAAGCGGCACCGCGTTGATTCACTTCCGGCAAGGCGATGGCCGCGCGTTCAAGTCTCCCTTAATATTGTTCCCTTATATTTTATTAGACACATGAAAATCATCAGCGCTTTTTTCTTAGCCTGTATCTCTGCCCTGACGTGGGCCGTGCCGCTGGCTGTGGCACAGGACGAACTGCGCGCCGCCTGGCAGGTGACGCGTTTTGATATTACGATTGACGCGCCCGGCGCGGAGCGCGATTTGAAGGCCAACTCTCGCCTCACCGTCCGCAACGTCGGCAAGGGCGCGGGCACCACTCTCAGCCTGCGACTTAATCCGAAAGCGGAAGTCAAGGATATTAATATCGGCGGAGCGGTGGCCACGTTTCGTTCTTCCATCGAATCGCGCGGCAATCTACAGCGCGTGTCAATCAGCCTGCCGTCGCCAGTCGCTCCGAACGCGACAGTTGAGGTGAACGTTTCGTATCGTCTGCCTGTGCCGGAAAACACGGGGCTGGCGGCGATTGCTCACGGCAGCAGTCAATTCTTGCCGCTCTCAAACTGGTATCCGGCGGCCAACACGCAATTTTCTCTGCGCGGTCCTGATGCCGCGCCGTTCAGCTTGAAAGTCAGGGGCGGGACAGTTGTTTCCTCCGGCGTGCAAACACAACAGGGCGGACAGTATGACCAGCAGTTAAACGCGCAGCCTTTTTTTCTGGAAGGCCAGTGGGAGACTCTCGATGGCACGGCGGCTGAAGCTCGCGGCATTAGCGCATGGCTGCCGAAGGGTGCAAGCGCGGACGAACGCAAACAGGCCGAAGCCATTATCGCTTTAGCCGGAGCCGCACGCTCTTACTTTGCCGGTCTGCTTGGTCCCGCAACTGATACTCCGGTTCGTCTCATCAGTGTGACGCGCGGCGCGGGCTTCACAGACGGCGGCACGCTGCTGCTCGACGCAGCCGCTTTTCGTCGCACCAAAATTGATTCCGCCACGGCCTTAATGGTGGCCGAAGCCGTCGGCCATTTGTGGATTGGGGGAAGGACGGCTATCCGCGGCGAGGGATTGGGCGTGGTGCGCGAAGGGCTGACGCGCTATCTGGCGACGCTCTTTCTCGAAAAACAGTTTGGGCGCGAGGCGGCAGAAGCCGAACGCTTGCGCGGGCGCATCGCTTACACCGGAATCAGCAGGCGTGATGCGCCGCTCTCCATCACCTCGCCGCTCGAAAGCACATATTATTCTTCCGTCACAAACAAGGGCGCGATGATTTGGCGGTTGGTTGACCGCGCGCTCGGTCGCGATGCTTTCATCAGCATCTTGCGCACACAACTACAAGCGAAGGCGGGCGACGAAAACGGCCTGACTCTTACAGCGTTGCGGCAGGCGCTTAACGAGCGCGGCGGAGCCGGACTAAAAACCGTGCTCGATCAAGAACTGGACCAACCGACCGACATGGATTTGCTCATCGGGTTGCCGCAGCAGCGCGGCGGGCAGTGGGTCTCGGCCCTACGCAATACGGGTTCGGTTGACGCGACCGTGGCGGTGCAGGCGACGACCGCTGGCGGGCAACGCCTTAATGTTGAAACATCCATTCCGGCGCGCGGTTTTGGCGAAGCTGTCTTTAACACGACCGCGCAGCCGGCGCGCGTCGAAGTTGACCCCGAAAAACTCTACCCGCAGATTGACTACACAAATGACGTTGCACCGCGCACGCGCCTCAGCGAAGAAGCGCTCTCCGAAGCCTCGACGCTTTTGGCCCAGCAAAACTTCGCGCGCACCGAAGCCATCACGCGCGAAGTGTTAGCGCTCGCTCCGGGCATCACCGAGGCGCGAGTTCTGCTGGGGCGCGCTCTCTTGGCACAGAACAAGCTGGACGAGGCGGAAAAAGAGTTTCGCGCGGCGCTGGAGACAAACGCTCCGGCACCCTCTACGCTCGCGTGGGCCAATGTCGGTCTCGGTGAAATCGGCTTGCGCAAAGGACAGGCGGCGGAAGCCGCGCGCCGTTTTAATGAAGCCGTGCGGGCTGATGCGGAGTATGCTTCAACGCTGGCGGCGCGTGCCGGACGCATCAAGGCTGAGGCGGCTGCCAGCGCCGCGCCGGCAGTTGACGAGTCTGCAAAAGCTTTCATCGCGCAATTCGACCAAGCGATTAAAGGCGGTCGGAAAGCTGAGATGGAAGCGTTGATTGTTCCGGGCGAGTTGACAACCTTCGTGAAGGGAATCATCGGCAGCCAGCCTGAGATATGGACGACGCGCGTGCTGCGCACGGAACAGTTAGACGGCAACCGGCTGGCGGCAGACGTGAGCATTAGCGCCAGACAGTTAGGGCGAGACCAGTCAGGCACAGCCGTCCTTGTGCTGGCGCGCTCAGGAAACGGTTGGAGAATCGCCGGAATAGAGTTCTTCGAGGTGCGTTGATGATGCAGGACGACCGTGTGGAGATTGAAAAGCGCGCGTCGCGCGTGAAGCTGCTGCTGATGGACTGCGACGGCGTGCTGACCGACGGACGCATTACGCTCATCGGCGCAGACGATGAGCAAAAAAGCTTTCACACGCGCGATGGTCACGGGCTGGTGCTGCTGCACAGGGCGGGCCTTCGCTCCGGCATCATTTCGGGAAACACCTCTTCGGCGGTTGAACGGCGCGCGCGCGACCTCGGCATCGCTTACGTCAGGCAAGGGACGTGGGACAAGATTGTGGAATTTGAAGAAGTGTTGAAGGAAGCCGGAGTTGATGATGCGGAGACGGCTTTTATCGGTGACGACGTGACCGATATCCCGTTGATGCAGCGCGTCGGTCTAGCTGTCGCCGTCGCTGATGCGACCGCAGAGGCGCGCTCCGTCGCTCATTACGTCACACAACTTCCGGGCGGCTTCGGCGCTGTCCGCGAAGTCACGGATTTGATTCTTAAAGCACAGGGGCGCTGGGCCGATTTGATGCACAAGTATATCAAGTAAGCGCTTGGCGCGGGATTGACATTGGCTGTATCAGCAAGCATTCTGTCGGCAGTTACTTCGTTTAAGGGGGAAGGAAAAAGTGGATAGCTCGCAGCAGGTCTTGTTCGTCGAAGACACTTCGGATACGCGCGATTTGGTTGAGTTCAGTTTAAAGCAGGACGGCTTTAACGTCGTGACAGCGCAGACCGCCGAAGAAGGCTTATTGCGTGCGCGCTCGAATTCCTTCGCGTTGATTCTGCTCGACATCGGTTTGCCAGACAAAGACGGCCTCGAACTTTGTCGTGAGATTCGCCGCTTCGACCAGCAAACGCCCATTCTCTTCTACACGGCCTTCGCTGAACTCCTCGACATGGAGGAAGCCGCGAAAGCTGGCGCTCAAGGCTGCCTCCGCAAGCCGGAAGATACGCCGCGCCTCGGCGAGATTGCGCGCCGTTTAATCGAAGAAACCAGTCAGCCAAAAGAGAATTAAACGAGGGCACGGTTTATTTGACAGCCCGCCCTTGCTTGATTATCTTACCATTCACGCCGCAGGTGAATCAGGAATGGCTTGACAGTCTTTACGCCTCGGCGGTCTTCCCTGCGTGCTCTTGAGCGGGCGTAACTCAATGGTAGAGTGTCAGCTTGTGCAGACTGGAGAAAAGGGTAATCTGAGCGAGGCTAAAATTCTGGCTGCTTTTGTAGCTGCTGGATACCTTGTGTCTGTCCCTTTTGGCTCAGGGCATAAGTATGATTTCGTAGTTGATGATTCCAATCGTCTGTTACGCGTTCAATGTAAGACGGGGCGAGTGAAAAACGGCGTTCTAATTTTTAATGCTTATAGCCAATCCGGCAACGGAACGATTAAGATGAGTTACCGAGGATTAGCAGATTTGTTTGCTGTCCTTAATACAGAGGATGATAAGGTCTACTTAATTCCGGTTGACGAGGTTGGTGTAACAGATGTTTCACTACGGTTCGCCCCAACATTAAACAAGCAAGCGCACGGAGTGCGATGGGCCGAGTTTTATCTCCTCAAATCGTTAGTTTTGAGCGGGAGTAGCGCAATGGTAGCGCAATAGCTTCCCAAGCTATGGGTTGCGGGTTCGAGTCCCGTCTCCCGCTTATCAATTAACCTGACGCTTGACTAACATGTTCTCGGGCCGGCTCATCATTTCGGTTTTAGTCGGCGCGGCGACCAAGAGACGGCCATCAGCGCTCTGAAGACCGCCATCTTCTGGGATGCCAAACTCATCGACGCTCACATCCTCTTAGGGCGCATCTTCTTGGAGCGCAACGACCGTGCGCAAGCCATGACCTATGCACGTTCGGCCATCCAGCTTGACCCTCAGAATCAGGAAGCCGTTATCCTCCAACGCCAAGTTGAAGCAGGGCATTGACGTATCGTAAATAAACGCCCGCCGCGCGGAATCGTACGCTTTACTCACATCCTAAACCCACTTTCTGCGTTCGTTCTGAGGATTGCAGCCTTCCCTAACTGGCACAATGCTTGCGATAATAAGCGAGCTTAAACGGTTAATTCAGACAGGAGGATGAACAATCTTGCGTATCAAGCTTATCGGGGTCTACGGCATTCTGGCGCTCTCGGCGTTGGCCGCGGGATGCTCAGAGGCCAGCAACACCGCGAACACAAATACCGCCGCCACCACCAATACCGTGGCGACAACGACTAACACAACGACCACCACCCAGCCAACCAGCGTCTCCGATGCCAGCGATTCCGAAGTCGCGGAGACAACCGATGCCAGCGGCAACCGAGTTCAAACACGCACCTTCAGAGAAAACAAGCGCGTCTCAAGAGTCGTCGTGACGACGACGAAGGCGGGCAAGAGCACCGTGAAGGTCTATCCGCGCGGCAGCGGCGAACCACGCGATTTGCCGGAGGGCAAGGTTGAAAATGCATTGCAGGCTTCGGGCGACGCCATCGCTGACGCCGCCGGCTTTGTCGGTGACAAGGCGGAAGACGCCGCCGGCGCAACGAAGAAGGGTATTAACGAAGTCGGCGATAAGGCCGAAGATGTCGGCGACAAGACTGTGCAGGGCGCTAAGAAAGTCGGCGACAAGGCCGAGGACATTGGCGAGAAGACGGTCAAGGGAGCCAAGAAGGTTGGCGAGAAGACCGTCGAGGGAGCGAAGAAGGCTGGCAGTAAGATTAAAGACGCCGTCACGCCTTAAGCTTACGGTCGCGACTTTCAAACTAAATTTCAGCGGGCAGCCGTCCAATTTGATGGCTGCCTTTTGTTTTGCGCCCGCGAGCGAATACACTGCGCCCCAGCCGGACTCACTGATGCTCCCTGCGTCGCCCTCAAGACCTTCGCGCTGACAGGTGTTATACTGAACTTTTCCTGCCGGAGTTTTTTGAAAAAATATCCGGCTGCCTTTGCATGACTCTCGGAAACGATTGGAGAAGCCATGGCCGATACCACACGCTTGACAGTTATTTGCCCTTGCTGCGAAGCCACCTTGACCGTTGACGCGCAGACGGGCGCACTTATTTCCCATGAAGAGAAGTCGAAGCCCATCGCTTCCTTCGATGAAATGTTCAAGGGGCTAGACAAGCAGAAGCAGAGGCGCGCCCAACTCTTTCAACAAGAACTCAGCTCGCAGAAAGACCGCGAGCGGTTGCTGGA
>CAZEZJ010000174.1:0-9670 GCA_964516695.1 uncultured Blastocatellaceae bacterium | reverse complement strand
GACCAGCGGCTGTTCGGCAGCAGCGCAGCAAGCGATTGCGGCCACGGGCGGCACGACCAGCAGCAGCTACGACTCGCTCAACACCATCGTCGCCAACGTTCCCCTCAACAGCCTCTCAACGCTGGCGAATCGCACGGACGTTTCTTACATCTCGCCCGACCGACCGCTTAAAGCGCAGAACCTGACGACCGACACCACAGGCGCTTCCCAGGTGCAGAGCGGTCTCGCGCAGATGCCCGGCTTCTCCGGCAAGGGCGTCACCATCGCCGTCATCGACAGCGGCATCAGCGCCAACCATCCTGACTTCCAGAAGAACAAAAAATCGCGCATCCTCGCCGCCGTTGACTTCACCGGTAGCGCACGCACAGGCGATGCTTACGGCCACGGCACGGGCGTCGCCAGCGTCGCGGCCGGTAGCGGTGCGGCCTCGCGCGGCTACGCCAGCAACTACGTCGGCATCGCGCCCGACGCCAACCTCGTTGACCTGCGCGTCATTAACGAGAACGGCATCGGCACCACCAGCGCCACCTTGAACGCCATCAACTGGGCCATCGCCAACAAGGCTCGTTACAACATCGGCGTCATCAACATGAGCCTCGGCGGTTCGATTTATGAATCCTACAAGACAGACCCCGTGTGCCAGGCCGTCGAGCGCGCCACACGCGCGGGCATCGTCGTCGTGTGCTCGGCTGGCAACTACGGTCGCACCACCACGGTCGTCGGCTACGACTCAAACGGCAAGCCCGTCTACCAACTAGCCTACGGCACCATCACCAGCCCGGCCAACTCGCCTTCAGTCATCACCGTCGGCGCGACCGATTCACGCTCGACCTTGAAGCGCTCCGACGACTACGTTTCGGATTATTCGTCCAAAGGCCCGACGCGCTTTGACCGCCATGCCAAGCCCGACGTTGTCGCTCCCGGCACGCGCATCATCGCCGCCATGTCGCAGGCACAGAACCCGGTTCTCATGGGCATGGCCCCGCAGAACATTCAGCAGCCGACGGCGGGCGGCGCGATGCCCAACGCTTACTACAAGTTTTCCGGCACTTCGTTTGCCGCTCCCGTTGTCTCCGGCACGGTCGCGCTGATGCTCGAAGCCAACAAATCACTCACCCCTCAAATCGTCAAGTCAACGCTGATGCGGACGGCGCAAGACCTGACAGCCGTTAACTTCCACACGGTCGCGCAGCGCGTCATCACGCAGGGCGCGGGCGAAGTCAACGCGGTCGGCGCGGTGAAGATGGCACGTGCCATTGGCAACCACGCTGACAGGCTCGTCGCGGGCGACCGCCTCTTCAAGCAGAACAACACGACCTTGAGTTCGCTGAACACGACCAGCATCGGCAACGAGAGCGTCCCCTTCAACGCACACGTCAGCTATGCTGAAGGCGTCTTTTATCAAGATCATCCGATTATCGTGAACGGCATCCTGCTTGGCGACAGCACGCACGTCATCTCAAGCGGCTGGATTTACAACAATGGCATCCTCCTTGGCGACGGCATTCTCCTCGGTGACGGAATCCTCCTTGGCGACGGCATCCTCTTAGGTGACGCTCTCCACACGACCAACGGCATCCTGCTCGGTGACGGCATCCTCCTTGGCGACGGGATTCTCCTTGGTGACGGCATCCTCTTAGGTGACGGAATCCTGCTCGGTGACGGAATCCTGTTGGGTGATGGCATCCTGCTTGGCGACGGTATCCTGCTCGGCGACGGAATTCTTCTCGGCGACGGCATCCTCCTCGGCGATGGCATCCTGCTTGGTGATGGCATCCTGCTTGGTGATGGCATTCTCCTTGGTGACGGAATCCTGCTCGGCGATTAATTAACAAGCACGCTTTAAGTAATAAAAGTGTAGGGGAGTTAAGTTCAGACTTAACTCCCCTACACTTTTATACGCAGGGCACAAATGTAAAGACAGCCTCACGCAAACGACGCCCGAAGCGATTAAGGAAAACCTTCGACCGAACAGCAGTCGCGTCTCCTGCTCTAGCGTCTACGGCGCTAGATTTTCACTACCGCCGCCCCATTAGCTCCGGTCTCATCTTCAAACCCGCCACGCCGCTCCCTCTCGGTCTTCTCTACTGCCAGGCTTAAGCCCATGATGAAATAAAAAATCATCGCCACCTCTGAATCGCCCAGATTGTAGTGCACCAACCCGCTCGCAAAAAATCCCACCAGCCCGCCAAACGCGCCGAGCACTATCCCGCGCTCGACCCAGCTTTCAAGCTCGGCCCGGCGCGCCAGCCGCCACAGCATTCGCGCGTAAAGACCAAGCAGCACGAGCCACGCGACGAGCGCCGGAAGGCCTCTCTCGACCGCCAATTGCAGCGGCGTCGAATGCAGGTGGCCCACAGGAATGCGCCCGCCCTCAAACAATCCCCACTCGGGCCAGTGTCGCTTAATCGAGTCCATCCCGACGCCGGCCAGCACGTGTCGCGGCCTGCTCGCCAGTAAATCAAAACTCTCGCGCCAGACCGTCTGCCGCCAAGCGATTGATTGGTCTTTCGGGTCGTAGAAGCCTACGTTGCGCTGCTGTCTGAGGATGAGCCAGCCGCCCAGCACCAACGGCAGCGCGCAGCCAGCGACGACCAATGCAGTACGCCTGCTCGTTCCCGCCAGCACGATGACAAACGCGGAGAGCAACAGGCCCAACCAAGAAGCGCGCGTCACCGTCAACAGCAAAGCCCCGCTCAAGCCCCCGAGCGCAATTAACAGGAGCGCCCCGCCCAACTCGCGCTTCTTCTCAAGCGCTATAAAGAGGCCAAACGCGAGCGACGCTATCAACTGTAACGCTTCGGCATACGTCACATAGTGGCCGTAAAAACCGGCTGCCCGCCAATCGCGCCCGCGTGACCAACTTTTCACCCCCAACCGCTCAAGCGGCGTCGCGCCAGCCAACAAGCGCCCGCGCGGGACTTCCAACACCGGCGTCCACTCGACGCGGTAAATCTTCACGCGCGCCGCCAACGCGTCATTCGCAGCATTCCTATCCAGCGCAGCGGCCAACTCCTCTGGGCCATACACCTTGCGCCCGTCAACTTCCAATACCGTGTCGCCATTCTGAATCGGCGTCGGCGTCCGAGTCTCGCCGTTTCTAAACACAGCGGCCTTGAGCGGGCTTTCCGTCGTCAGGCCCTCAATCTTCACCCCGCGCCCGCGCACACGCTCGCCCATCGTATAGAGGACGCTCACCATGCACGACGCGACGAGCACAATCGCCAGCCACCGCAGCACACGTCGCGAGCGGACGTTGAACGCCACCAGATAGACGATGGTAAACAAACTCGCCCCGCGTAGTTTGCCAAGCGACACGGTTTGCTCGTAAGAGAAGACTGCCGAGATGAAAGTGAGAATGAAAAAGCCTAGCAGCGCGTAATCAATCGGTGTTTGCCAACGGCGCGGGCGCGGAGCCACCAGCCAGCGCAAGCCCCACACCAGCATCCCGCACATCCAACTAATCTGCGTGGCGGCAATCGAGTGCGGCAGAAAGAGCGCCAGCGCAAACAGCCACACGACCAGCGCCTTATCAAGCCACAGGCTCAAGCCCCGCGCAGCCCTCTCTTCGCTGCCCGCGAAATCTCCCGCCCCTCCGGCGCTTTCCACCGCAGATGAATCCATAATCTAACCGGCCCTTCAGGAATAAACCGCGAGCGGCTACAATAACTTGACTTCGTACTTATTAAAAGAGACTAGCTGCTCAGCGACTGGATAGTTTTTCGATGATGAACACCACAAAGATGCGCAGAACCCTCTACGTTTTCGCCCTGCTTCTTTCTCTCTTTTCCCGCGAAATCCTTGCGCAGGACGATCTCAGCATCCTTACTCCCTATAGCGAGAAGGCCCGCGCCCTGCTCAATCATCCGCAAGTCAAGCTCGCCTTCCAGCACGTCGAACGCAATCGCGAAGCCATCTTGCGCGAGTGGATAGCCATCACCGAAATCAACGCGCCCTCGGGACACGAAAAAGAGCGCGCCGCCTACGTTGAAAAGCTGCTCCGCAAATACAAGCTCGACGACGTTCGTTATGATGCCGCTGGCAATCTCATCGCGCTGCGCAAAGGCACGGGCGGCGGCCCCACAATCGTCTTCGACGCCCACCTCGATACAGTCTTCCAGCCCGGCCTCAAAATCAAAGCCACCATCCGCGATGGACGCATCTACGCCCCCGGCATCGGCGACGATTCACGCAACATCGAAGCCCTGCTTGCCAGCATCCGCGCCCTCAATGAAGCCAAAATCAAGACCAAAGGCGACCTTATCTTCCTCTTCACCGTCAACGAAGAACCCTCGCTCGGCGGCGCAAAATTTTTCATCAAAGAGAACAAAGGCAAGTTCGACCACTTCGTCGCGCTTGACGGCGGCTACGAAGGCTTCACCTATGGAGCCATTGGCATCAACTGGTATCGCCACCACTTCATCGGCCCCGGCGGCCACACCCTCACCCGCACGCCCCCCTACTCCGCCACCCTCCCCCGCGCCCGCGCCATCTCCCGCATCTACGAGCTACCCGTCCCCGACAATTCAACCTCCCGCCTCAATATCGGAATGCTCGGCGGCTCAGAAGTCGTCAACGCCAAGGCCGCGGACGCTTGGTTTACCCTCGACCTGCGCTCCACAGACAACGCCGTCATCACAGACCTCGAACAGAAAATCGCCGCCATCCTTCAAGAAGAAGCCACACGCGCCGGAATGACCCTCAAGACCGAAATCATCTCCACCTCCCCCGCCGCCCAGCTTCCTAACCACCGCAACTCCCATCTCGTCCTCACCTCTGAAGCCGTCCACCGCGCCCTCGGCTTCGACCCGCCCATCACCACCACCGGCTCTAACAACTCAAGCGCCGCCCTCCGCGAAGGCATCTCCGCCATCTCCACCGGCGCAGGCCCCTGCACGGGCGCTCACTCCCTCACCGAAAACTGCGAAATCGAACCCTTCTACAAAGGCATCCAAAAGGTCATCCTCCTCCAACTCGCCCTCTCCCAACTACTTTAGGCCCATTTCCCTCCGCAACTTTTCTTGCATTTATCCCTAACCCTAACAAATGCGTACAAGCATTTCTCCCAACCCAGCAAAAAAATATTGCTTTCCACCTCACACAGCGATACTCTCTCGCCGCGTTAAGGACTCCTCGCCGGACATCTCCGTAACTTTCCGGCGCTATCATTAAGCACACGAATACTACGCCGCCCCTGATTCAACTCACGGGCAGCTTAGGAAATTTTGAAACTGAGCGTGCCGCTTAGAACAGCGACATCACGCTTTGCAACACGTTCAGCGCTATCTGCATGACCGGATCAATGGTCTCGCTGCTTAAGGTATGTATCTGTCCTGCGACTGTGGTATCCATCTGACCTGCTGTCGAGGGCGCTGGGGGTGACGCAAAAGTCGTATCCATTTGACCTGCGAACGCAGGAAGCGAAAGCGTGACTGTTAAAACAGACGCCGCGCAGAGTTGTCGTAAATTTTTCATGGCTTCTCCTACAGTTTGTTAATTTGTGGGCGCAAGCGACGATGAAAGGTCTAGCCAACTTCACCCAAGGTGTGTTTTCTGACGCATCTTAACACTTCAATGAACTGACATTTGCTTTTTTGGGCTGTAATGCATTTTTCTTATCAGTATCATGGAAAGGTGAGCCTCACATGCATTTAACGAATCAGTTACTCACCCAAATAGACAATCCTGATATAAACCACAACGAACGGACGCGGCTTCGTTGCCAACTCGCAAAAAAGCTAGAGGAACTAGGTAATTATGACGGCGCCCGTGAAGCGATGGGGAATTTATGGCGTGGGGTAGGCTATAGCCCCATACTAGACGGACTGGATAAGAAAACGGCAGCGGAAGTCCTTTTACGTGTCGGTGTGCTAACTGGCTGGATTGGTAGTTGCAGACAGATTGAAGGCTCACAGGAGCTAGCGAAGAATCAGATTACCAAAAGCATCGCGTTCTTTGAAGTATTACAAGATACAGAGAAGTTAGCAGAGGCACAGATGGAACTCGGCCATTGCTATTGGCGTGAGGGTGCTTTCAACGATGCGCGCGATTTCTTGAAGGAAGCATTGGAGCGGCTATCTGATAATGCTAGAGATATTAAGGCTGTAACCTTATCGCGCTTAGCAACAGTTGAGAGAGCAGCAACAAGGTTCAATGACGCCCTTTCTATCTTGAATCAAGCCGTACCATTGATTGAGGTAGGCGATAACGATACGCTCAAAGGGAAACTGCATAATCAACTCGCGACTGTATTAGAGAATATAGCTAGAGCAGAACGCCGCGAAGACTACATAGATCGCGCTCTTATTGAATATGCTGCTGCTAGTTTTCATTTTGAACAGGCCGGACATAGACGCTATCAGGGCTGTGTCGAGAACAATTTAGGATTTCTTTTCTGCACCATTGGTAAATTCGCCGAAGCCCATGAGCATCTTGATCGCGCTCAAGCGCTCTTTACTAGTCTTAAAGATATTTCTCGATTAGCTGGAGTAGATGAAACACGCGCGCGTGTGTTCTTGGCTGAAGGACGCGTTGCAGATGCTGAAAAGCTTGTGCGGTCGGCAGTGCAGATTTTAGAAAAGGGCGATCACCAGTCGCTGTTTGCTGAAGCACTAAGAACGCATGGGAAGGCTTTGGCGCGGTTGGGGCGGTATGAGCAGGCGGAGGGGAGGTTGCAGCAGGCTGTGGAGGTGGCGCAGCAGGCGGGGGATGGTGAGGGGGCGGGGCAGGCGGCTCTGACGATGATTGAGGAGTTGGGGGCGGAGCTTAGTAGTGATGTGTTGAGCGCGGCGTATGAGCGGGCGGCGGAGTTGTTGGGGGATTCGCAGCATCCGGGGATTATTGCGCGCTTAAATAAGTGTTCGCGGAAGGTGTTGCATCTGTTGGTGTCGTGTCCGGGGCCGATAGAGTGGAGCGGGTTTTCGTTGAAGGATGCGGTAAGGCGCTATGAGAGGCGCTTTATTGAGCGGGCGCTGAAGGAATCGAAGGGGTCTGTGACGCGGGCGGCGCGGCTGTTGGGGTTGAAGCATCAGACGTTGATTGCGTTGATGAAGAGTCGTCATCAGGATTTGATGGGGGCGAGGAAGCCTATATCACGGCGCAGGCGGAGTATTATTCGGAATTGGGAGCAATCTTCGCGGAAGATTGCGGGTAAAAGGGTGAGAAAAACGGACACCATTCCTCAGGTCGTGGAGATTAAATCAGACGAGTCAGGGAATAGTTAAATCAATTATTAAGATTGTTGGGCGATAACTTGTGGCGCTGCCTGTGTGCCGGTGTTGGTTAAGCGGGCGCGAGCGTTGCGCTGTATTTCTATCTACTTCGTCATACCTAATTGGACTCTTAAAAACTTACGATTTAGTAAGCGTCGTCGCCGCGCAGCATGACGGGGAGGGTGCGGAGGATGATTTTGAGGTCGAGGAGAAGCGACCAGTTTTCGATGTAGAAGAGGTCGATGCGAACCATCTCGTCGAAGGTGAGGCGGTTGCGGCCTGAGACCTGCCAGAGGCCCGTGAGGCCGGGTTTCATGTCGAGGCGCTTGCGGTGCCAGAGTTCGTAGGCTTCCACCTCGTAGGGGATGGGCGGGCGTGGGCCGACGATGCTCATGTCGCCGCCGAGCACGTTTAAGAGTTGCGGCAATTCGTCGAGGCTTAAGCGACGCAGCACGCGCCCAACGCGTGTGATGCGTTTGTCGGTCATCAGCTTGTAGGCTGGTTTTTGCTCGTCGCCAAGGTTGGTGTCGGGGCTTCCGGCAATATACTTCCGTTGATATTCACGATGCGTCGCGTCGTCGGCGTTCGTGTGCATGGTGCGGAATTTGTAGAAGAGGAAGATGCGCCCGTCCATCCCGACGCGTTCCTGTTTGTAGAAGACAGGGCCGCGCGAGTCTAGTTTGATGAGCACGGCGACGATGAGCCAGAGCGGAGAGAGCAGCAGAAAGGCAAACGTCGCGATAACGATGTCGGAGAGGCGTTTGGCGATGCGCGCGGCAGAGGAAAGCGGCTCGCGAAAGAGACGAATCATCGGCAGAGCGCCGATTTGGTCAATCTCTGTCTTGCGCGGCAGGCAATTAAAGAGCGACGGCGCTATCCGAAACTCTACGCCGCGACGGCGGCCCACGCGCATCATCACATCAAAGAGCGCGTCGCCGGAGACGCGCGGGTCTGTGATTATCACTTCGTTGGCACGCGCTTCACGAATGGCGTCAGGCAAGCCACGGATGTCGCTGACGACAGGCACGCCCTCGAAGGTCAGCGGCACGCTTTCGTCAATCACTCCGTTTTCCACGACCCCGATAACGCGATAGCCGAGCGAGGGCCGCTCGCGCATCTCCTTAATACAGAGCGCCGCTTCAGGACCGCGCCCGACAACGAGCGTCGGGATGAGATTCACTTCACGACGACGCGCGAAACTCTGCGCGCTGCGCACGAGCATTCGGACGAGGGCAAACGCGCCGAGCGCCAGCACGAAGTCGAGCACGAAGACGCCGCGCGCGTAAGAGAAGGCGCGAAACTCAAATCCGCCGCGATAGAGAAAGGCCGCCGCGACGATGAGCAAAGTCCCGATGGCCGTCGCCTTAAAGACGCGCACGCCGTCTTCAACGAATGAAAACTCTCCACGCAGACGATACAGGTCGTAATACTTCAAAGTGAGCACGCGAATCGGCACGATAAAGAGCAGGAGCGCGCCGTAGGGCGCAAACTTCACGCTCCACACGAGACGCCCGCCCGATTGTTGCAGCACGGCGTGGCCCTCGCGCAGGTAGAAGGCCGCTGCAAAAGAGAGCGCGGAGAGCGAGACATCCGCCAGGATGAGCGCAAACTTGACCGCCGGAATAATCCATTGCGGCGCTCGCGCAGGGGCGCGCACCGCACGCGCTTCGCTCAATCTCTCTTTTAGCTGCTCAGCTCTCATTAAAGACAGTGACGAATGACAAGTGACGAGCGACGAGAAGGAATAAGGATTTTAGCCTGTCGCCGGTTGTTCGTCACTCTCCGAGTATCAAATCCACTACTTCAGCGCGCACGCCTGTGGCGCGGCGAGCTTGCGTCTCGTGCTTCTTCTCGATGGGCAAAGCTGCTAGGTCTTCGCGCGTTGTGATGCGGCGCAGGCGGCCCTCGCGGACGAGTTCTTCGTCCAGCGCGGCCCAGCGTCCGGCGTAGATGGTGGCAGCCGGAACGCCCAACGCCGCTGCCTCGCGATTCATCGTTCCGCCTGCGCTGATGACGAGGTCGGCTGCCGCGATGAGGTTTGCGCCGTCGAGCGCCGCCTGCGGCAGTATCATGTTTGCACAAGGAAGCGCGCCGTACGTCTCGCGCTGTGCTCGGGTGCGCGCCAGCAGAATAAGCTTCACTCGCTCGTGCGAGCAGAGGCGTTTAATCAGTTCGTCGAACAACTCGTTTTCAAAACGATGATAAAGCGCGTCGCGCGCCGGGGGGCGAACGACGACGAGCACATCATCGAGGCTCACACCGAGGGCGCGCAAGGTTTCCGCAAAATGAGGGTTTGGGGCGAAGTCCGCCAGATAAACATCCTCTTTCGTTCCGTTGTAGCGCCGCACTTTTGCTGCCCGCGCGCCGTAGCGCCTGAGCGCATCTGCCGGAAAGGAGCGCGGCACGATGACGCGCGACGCGAGCCTGAAGGCCAGATGATTGGCTGGCTGGTGCTCGTA
>CAZEZJ010000173.1:9116-9670 GCA_964516695.1 uncultured Blastocatellaceae bacterium | reverse complement strand
CACTTTCCGTTTCCTCTTCGGCTTCAACGCCCAGCACGCGCTCTTCGGCCTCCTTAATCGCGCGTTCGATTTCCGCCAACTCGGCCAGCCGGCTGCCGATGATGTGCGTGTAACGCGTTTTGAACTCGCGAAACTCCTCTTGGAGCGCAGCCAGTTCGTTTCGACGCTTGGCCAAGCAGTTCTCAAGACGCGCGACTTCGAGCGCTAAATCCAGAGGTTCGTTGCGGGCAGCGGATTGGTGAAGACTAAGGCTCTGCATCTCATCAGAGACTTTAACAAAGCCACTCTTTCATCCGCAATTGCCGAAGGCATCCTTCAACGAGCCGCGTCAAGAAACTTTCCGTGCCGAGTAGAGGCCATCAAAAAGATATTTTATTTTGCCGCCTGCTTCACGGACGAAGATTAAATCATTGACCACCGCGGAGCCGTAGGATAAGCGAAGCGGGCCGCTTCTCGTGAGCGCAATCTCACCCGTTTCCTGCTTAAGGTAGAGTTTTCCTTCTTTGTTGATGATTTCCCAGCTTTGCGGCCCGTTCTTGTATTGGCCGGCAAAG
>CAZEZJ010000173.1:0-9106 GCA_964516695.1 uncultured Blastocatellaceae bacterium | reverse complement strand
GTCGGTCGCGCCGGTAAACGGCGGCCTTTTGTCGTTTTCGGCTGCGGCAGCTTTGAGCGGCAGGAATAGCTCCATCGCTTTGGCCCTTGTTTTGGGCAGCGTCTCGCCGCTTCTGTTGGTTTGGACGATGACTGCGAAACGATGTTCCGGCGACATCTGAATCATCGAGCCGTAGCCACGGCTGAAGCCGCCGTGTGCGAAGACGCGCACGCCTCTGTCCTCGAAACTCATCAAGCCGTAACCATAATGCACGTTGGCATCGCCCGGCATTGACGTGTGTTGCGCCATCAGTTTTGTGCTGACCAAGGGGGAGAGAACTTGCTTGCCGTCGAGCCGCCCGTTGTTAAGGAGAGCGATGACGAAGCGCGAGAGTTCGTTGACGCTGGAGAAGATGGAGCCTGCGGGCCACATCGCCACGTTGTTGAAGAAGGGACGGATGATTGTCGGAGGCTCTGCCTCCCCGCGCACGCTGTGAGGCATCGCTAGCGGATAGGTCATCGCGACGAGCGGGCGAAAGGTCGTGCGCTTCATGCCGAGCGGTTCGAAGAGCAGCGCGGCCATGGCGTCGGCGTAAGGTTTTTTGTCTGCTTCCTCGATGACGTATCCGGCGAGCCAAAAGCCCGCGCTCGAATAAGAGTAAATCTCTTCGGGTTCGGTAAACCGAACCTCATCATTCCAAGCGCGCACCATTCGTGCGAGCGCAGCGTCGTCGTGCGAAGGCTCCGGCGCTTGAATGTCGGCCATGCCCGCCTTGTTGCTGAGCAGTTGATGTGCGGTGAGGCGTGCTAATTTTGGATGCAGGAGGCCGGCGTATGTGCCGATGGGCGCGTCGAGTTTGAGCTTGTCTGTGGCGGCGAGCATGACGAGCGCCGCGCCGGTAAACATTTTCGTCGTCGAGCCAAGACGAAAGAGCATATCGGGCGTCACGGGCGCATTCGTTTCGACGTTTGACGTGCCGAACCCTTGCGCGAAAATCACACGGTCGCCACTAACGATGGCAATGGCCGCGCCAGGCGTTTTGGTCTGCTGCAACTCTTCCCGTATCACCTTCGCCAACTCATCGAACTTCACCGTTGAAGCTTGGCCCAAAATAGAAGCGGGCCACAGCCAGCAGGAGAAAAGCAGCACGGCTTTGATGAGCAGGGCAGTGTGCTCAGCGGATAGCTTCCTCATAAAAAATCTATTTCCTTTGTCTTCACTTTGTTTGATTGCAACCGGCGGTGATGATGGTGGAAGCGATGTTGGCTATCTTCCAGCCTTCGTTTGTGCGCAGCAGTTGAATGGAGTTGAAGCCGCAGTTTGTCAGGCGCTGGCCGACGTGGAAATCATATCGTCCCCAGACCACGCCCATGTCTCCCTGAATGCGCACTTCCGGTTCAAACATGCGTTCCAGAAACGGCTCTTTGCTCTCGACGGTCAGCTTCACAAACTCTTCGCGCGTCAAGAAACGCGTGCCCGGCTGACCTTGCCGCATCTGTGTTGAGACGAGGCGGCCTTCAGGCAAAAAGAGGTCGCGCAAGTTTTCTCCCTGCCGGGCTTGCATCGTGTCAAACAAGCGTTTGACGACATCCAGTATTGCCGCTTGGTCGGCACGCGCCTGCTCGGCGAGGATGGTTTCGGCCAGTTCGATGACGACGCGGCTGAGCGGCTTAACGGTCGCGCGCGGCACGCTGGTGTTGACCTGCACGGCGACGGCGATGCGGTGTTGCGGAAAGTACATCACGTCCGTCAGATAGCCGGGGAAGAAGCCGCTGTGTCCGTAGGAGAGGCCGAGCGGCGTGGGACGAAGGATAACGCCGAGGCCGTATTTAGTTTCCGGGCCGAGCTTTGCCGGAACGCCGTCGAGCATCTCTCTCAAGAGCGCTGGCGTGGAGGCGCGTCCCTCGTAGAGCAGCTTGGCCCAGCGCGCGAGGTCGGAGGCAGACGACGCGATGCCGCCTCCCGTCCATTCAAACTGCGGATTGACGACCATTTTGCCGTTAACAATCATCGCGTCACTCTTGCCGAAAGGATTGTCAGCGCCAGCATAGCCTTGCGAGAGGCCCGGAATGCTGCGGCTCTCAGAAGGGACGGTCTGACGCAGGCCGAGCGGGTCGAGGATGCGTTTTCTTAATTGTTGATAGTAAGTGGAATTGGTCGCGCGCTCGATAATCATTCCGAGCACGATGTAATTCGTGTCCGAATACTCCCAATCCTTTCCCGCCGCGAAGGGCGCAGCCGTGTCTAAGACGTAGGCGACCAATTCTTCGGGACGCCAAACCTTGTCGGGCTGGCGCGTCAGGTCAATCGTGAACTGCTCCTTAAACTCGTAGCGCACGAGGCCGGAGGTATGGTTCATCAGCATTCGCACGGTGATGTCGCGCGCGTTTGGCAGGCGCGCAAACCATTTCTCCTGCCCCAGCCATTTTTCGATTTTATCGTCTAGGTTGAGCTTGCCCTCGCCCACGAGTTGAAGGGCGACAGCGGCCACGTAAGTCTTGCCGACGCTGCCTTGCAAGAGTAAATCGTCGGGCGACATCAACTGTTTTGTCGCCGTGTCGGAGTATCCGACCGCGAGGCCAAACGTCGTGCCGTCAGCCAGCGCGATGCCGATAGTGGCTCCGGGAAACTTGCCCGCCGCGTGCCACTCGTTGAGTTGGTGTTGCAAGCGCTCGCCGAGCGTCGCCGGTTTAGCGGCGGCCTGCTGTCGCGCGTGCCGCTGGGATTGCAGGGCGGCGACGATGGCCGGACATAAGAGACAAACGGGCGCGGCTATTAGGATGAATAAAAGTACACGCTTCTTCACGGGTGCTGTTCCTTACTGTGAGACTGGCTGTTCTTAACTGCTTGACCGTTCCACTGTTTACGTTATTTCCGCCACAGATGTTTTTAGTTTCTCAGGAGCCGAAGATTCTCGTTCGCAGCGAGTGTCAACGAAGAGCAACGTTTTAAGCGCCGCTAAATCGCGAACTTCGATAGTTGATTGAAAACACCTTTGATTCTCGCGTTAAGAGTTAAGGAGTCTCAAATTCGAAAGGAACAGGCATGAATCTCAACCGCATAAAATCAATTCGTATCTTTGCGGCGACAGCTTTAATTCTTTTGACGGTCTCTCTGGCCGCTGCGCAGAAGGGAACGACCATCAACAAAAGAGTGCAGTTTCCGCGCGGGCGGACCACGGCCATTCTCAAGGGCAAAGCCAACTGGGGCGCCAGCTACATCTATCGTCTCAGAGCGCAGGCCGGGCAAACCATGATTGTCCACATCACAGGCGTGACGACCTTCAGAATCATCGCTCCGCGCAGCCGCAACTACGAAGCGCTGCCGGGCGCAGACAACGTGCAGGACTGGACCGGAGAGTTGCCGCGCACGGGCGATTATCAAATCATCGTCGGCCATGCTAACGACAACTACACCTTAGCGCCCTATACGCTTGAGGTCACAATCAGATAAAAATCGGTCAGGGATTGCGCGCCTGAACAGTAAGATGCATCAACACGAAGAGGCGAGACGTTGAAATTGTCTCGCCTCTTTCGCTTCCGCCTTGCCGCCGAGCGAAACATTTGCATAAGATGAAGCGTAGAGTCTTCAAACCCGAATAGCTCGCTCGGAGGTATGTTCATGCGCAGGTTTTCTAACTCAGTCATCATAATTCTGGCAGCCATCTCGCTCGCCGCTTTTGGGCCAAGCGTCTTGGCGCAGGAGACGCAGCCCGCTCCGGCTGCGGCAGCCGTCAGCACAGTCGAGATTAGTCCGGCGAAGGCTCAAGCCGAGGTCGGCAAACCAATCAAGTTTACGGCCATCGCCAAAGATGCTACGGGTAAGCCGGTCAACCAGCAGCCGAGCGCGTGGTTTGCCGCGCCGTTTGATTTGGCTGCCGCCGGCGAAGACGGCACAGTCAGTTTCTTTCAGCCCGGCGAAGTGCTCGTCGGAGCATTGGTCGGCGGCAAGGCGGGGTTCACTAAAATTTTGGTCAAGGCCCCTCCCGTCGCACGCATTGACATAGACCCCATCAGCCGCCCGCTCGTCGTTGGCGGCACGGCCAAGTTGAGCGCCACGGCACGCTTCTCCAACAACAACCCGCACAACGATGCCGTCATCGCTTGGGTCTCCGATAATCCTTCAATCGCGACAGTGGATGCCGCGGGCGTGGTAACGGGCATCGCGCCGGGCCGCGCCACTTTGCGCGCAACTTCGGGCACGGGCAGCGGTACTCTCAACATCAACGTGGTGAAGAGCACGCTGACCGGCCTCTCCATCGAGCCGCGCACTGCCAATGCGCGCACGGGCGATGTCATTCACTTCAAAGCACGCGCCGCAGGCGTCGGTGACCAGATTGATAACTTCATCGCGCGTTGGGCCGTTAGCGGCGACGGCGCGACCATCGACGCTGACGGCGGCTTTGTCGCTGAGCGTCCCGGCACGTACATCGTGACCGCCACCAGCGGCACGCATCAATCAGTCTCTTCCGTCGTCATCGCGCCGCGCAACGTCGAGCGCGACGTACAGGTCGTCGGCCACGCGCTCTCGAAAGATATGGTAGACGGCAACGGGCGTGTCATCCTGACCGCTGAGCAGTGGATTTTCGGCAAGTATGCCTACGTCTCAACCATCTGGGACAAACTGCTCGTCTACGATATTTCCGACCCCGCGCATCCGAAGCTGACCGAAACCCTGAAGGTTGATGCGCGCATCATCAATGATGTCAGCCTCACGGCGGACGGAAAAATCGGAGTCCTCACACGCGAGGGAGCTTCGAGCCGAAAGAATGGCATCGTCTTTCTTGATACCTCGGACTTGGCCCACCCGAAAATCATTTCCGAATACACGGAGACGGTAACGGGCGGCGTCCACAGCGCCTTCATCGACAAGCACTACGTCTATCTGACGGACGACTCGACCGGCTCAATGCGCGTGATAGATTTCAAGGACGTTAAGAATCCGAAGGAGGTCGCGCGCTGGCAGGTCGAGAATGATGTGATAACGACGTTTCGCACCAAAGAGGGCGAAACCGTCAGCGGGCGCTACCTGCACGATTTACAGGTCAAGGATGGCCTGGCTTACCTAGCCTACTGGCGCGACGGCCTCATCATTCTCGATGTCGGCAACGGCATCAAGGGCGGCAGCCCCGAAAAGCCGCAGCTTGTCAGCCGTCTGCCCTTCAACCATCACGAACTCTACGGCAACAACTGGCTCGCCGGAGCACACGCCGTCTTCCGTTATAAGAACTACGTCTTCGTCGGTGATGAAGTCTTCCCGCCCATCTTCGACATCCAAAGCAAAACCCGCATCCCCGTGCGCGGCATCGTTCACGTCGTTGATGTCTCGGACATCGAGCGCCCGCGCAAGGTCGCAGAATATGAGGTGCCGGAAGCCGGAGCGCACAATATGTGGGTCGAGAACGACGTGATGTACATGGGCTACTACAACGGCGGCGCGCGCGTCGTTGATGTCTCCGGCGAATTGCGCGGCGACCTCTACCGCCAGGGACGCGAAATCGCAAACCTCTGGACCGGCCATCCCGAAGGCCACCGCCCCAACATGCCTTTCACTTGGGGCGCGCAACCCGCCGGCGACCTCATCTACTTCAACGACGTCAACACCGGATTATGGATTGTCAAACTCGGCGCGCCGAAGGTCAAAGGCTCGACGACCGAGCCGGGCAAGTAAGAACCAAACTACTAAGCCACAAGGAGAGAAGGCAGCGCCAACATGGGGCGCTGCCTTCTCTCCTTGTGGTGTCACCTGACTATTTGACTGGATAGCTATCTTTTGGCGTTCCCTGGTTTTTCCATCCTCAAAAAATCTATCCCCGCCGCTTCTCCGCCCACGTCCACGGTGGCGATTGTCTTCAGGGCTTCGAGGTCAATGATTTCAACCGTGCCGGGTTCGGAGCCGATGCCTTCGACAGAGATGAAGGCGTAGCGATTATCAGGCGAGACGACAGCGCCGTGCAGCACCTTGCGTTTGGTCGGAAGGCGCGCCAGTTCGTTTCCCGTCTTAAGGTCATAAATGGAAACGGATTGGTCGCGCTTGTTCGTCGCTATGAGCCGGTTATCCTTCGTGACCGCTAGATTGTAGACGCCGGGGCGGGCCGCAATGCGTCGTCGTGTTTTCCAACTCTTGGCATCAACTTCCACAATCTCGCTCGACTTATTACAAGCGACATAGACGGAAGCGCCGTCAATCGAGGGCTGCGCCCAGGTAGGCGAGCATGAGACATCGCCGGGCTTCGGTGGCTCTAATCCGTGGCCGCCCATGTCGTGTTTCTGATGCGTCGCGCCGCCCGTGCTGCCTGACATCGCCGTGCCGGGCGCAACAGCGTTCGGCGCTCCCATCATGCCCATCTCGCGGCCCTTCGTGAGCAGGAAATGGCGCGAGACCTTGAGCGTGGCGGTGTCCACTTCGACGAGCATGTCGTCCATCATGCAGGCTGAGTATTGTTTCGTGCCCTGTGGATTGATGCGTGAGCCGTGCGGCATCGTGCAGGTCTTGATGCGCGCTATCTCCGTCATCAAAGCGGTCGCCACCACGGAGACCGAGGAGGGAACCATGTCGCCGTGCAGATTAAAATTAACGACGTAGAGAAATTGCCCGTCGGGCGTTAAATCCATCGTCGCCGGAAATGAGCCGAGCGGGACGCGGCCCATCACGGCGTCATCCGTCGTCCTGTATTTCCAGACAGACCCATTGGGCCTCCCGTTTGAGAGCGAGACATAATAAAACTGCTTGTCAGGCGAGATGACGACTCCGTGCGGGCCGTCTATATCGGTCGGCATACTGCCCGTTCCGAAATCTCGCTCCACGCGCGCACCCTGCGGCCCGAAACGCACCAGCGCAATCCTGTCAGCCGATTCCGAAAGCACATAGACCAGATAGTCCTGCTCCGGCGGGCGCTGTGCAAATGCCTGCGAAGCTAACGCGCCGAGCGACAGAAGGGCGAGCAGGAAGATTTTTAACGGGCGTGGCCCGACAGACGAAGACCACGCCCGCTCAAACAATTTACGCCTTGCCATCATCCCCACATCCTTCTCATCAATCGCTTCGATAAACTGCGTTACCTGCGCTCTGATTCTGCTCGCATATCTTTATTATGAGATGCGCGAACGCTGTAACGCAAACAGCATCGCGCATCTCATAACACTGACTACGACGCGAGAGATGGCCGTTGGATGTGGGGAATTGCTTCGCACGCGAGTCAAACGGTCTCTTAGGGTTGCTTGGCCTCGGCCACGACCACTAGCGTCTTATCCTTAATCTTATCGTCTCCGAGGGGTTTGAGCTTCTTGACTTCGGCAGCGCCTTTCTCGTTTTCCTCCAGCATGATTTTGCCGTGTCCCTTCCACATGCCCATTTCAATGCCGATTCTGAAGTAGTACTGCTGGCCGCGCCCCATGTCTATGGCGAAGCCTTTTTTCTTGTCGGTCATGTGAATGATGTGTTTGCCGGGTTTGAGCTTGAGCATCAAGTAACGCCCGTTGTCCATGCGTGCGAGTTCAACGCCGTCAACGAAGACGGAAGGCTCCAAGGCTTTGCCGACGAATTTGCTCGGGCGATAAATATAGACGGTGGCGAAATCCTCCGCGCCCGCGTTTTCAATCGCAGTGGCGGCGCTTGCTTCCGTTGCTTCCACCGCGACGAGTGCTGAGTCCATCACTCGAAAACGCTTTTCCTCGGCCACGTAAACCTTAACCGGCGTGCCTTCTTTAATCTTGGCGTCTTCACCCTTCTTCAGCATGAAGAGAGAGCTAACGAGAATAGAGAGCGCGGCGACGCTGTTGGTCTTGTCGTCGCCCTCTTTGCCTTTGGCGGCGCGGAGTTTGATGGGTTTGCCGTCAACGGTCGTCGTCGATTCAACGGTGATGCCGAGCTTTCCGGCCTTGCCCATCCTTCCGCTCTTCTCGGCGTTGACGACATAGCCGTTGGCCTTCGTTCCCTTGCTAATCAAGACGCGGCCATTGACGACGACATCCTCGTCAACCTTAAAAGCGACCGCGTCGCCAGGCTCCGCCTTCTTACTGGAAATCTCCTGCGCCGTCACGATTTGGAAAGCAGTGTCTTCAGCGAGGACAAACTCTTCAGCCTGTGTGTTGGCAGTGGTGTCTTGTGAATAAACGTCTATCCGGTATGTTGACTGTCCGGCCAGCAGCAGCGTCAGGCCGAGAACAAGCGTCTTCATCCATCGAGCTTGAAAGTTCATAATGTTTGTATCCTATCTTGCGGGTTTTTGGAGTTTGTCTCAGGTCTGACGGGCGAGCGCTTCGATGCGGCCTATGTGTTGATGGTGGAGAGTTACCGGGAGGCTCACAAGTGCTCTCGTCAGCAGAGAACGGCAGTTAAATTATACGCCGCCCGCAAAGATGTCAAACCTGAAAGAAGGCTCCAACGCGCCAACGCTGAATGAGAAACAAGCTGATAGCGCCTCCTTCATCGCGGGCGGCGTTCATCGTTTCCGCTCGGCGGTGATATTCTAATGAAGAGAGGATGACGCGCAGAGGAAAGTTTGCGGAAGACGACTATGAGCGCAAACGGGCGGATACAGGTATTGACGGACGGAGAATGCCCTCTGTGTCTTTGGTCGCGCGCAAAGGTCGAACCGCGCGACCGCGCGAGGCGCATCGAATGGCTCAACTACCGCGACCCGCAAGTAATAGAACGCATCGCTCCGCCCTATAGTTTTGCCGAACTCGACAGCGAAATGCACGTTCGCACGCCGGACGGACGCTGGACGGGCGGCTACGAAGCGTGGCTCGAATTGATGCGCGTGCTGCCGCGCTGGCGCATCACCGTTCCCGTCTTCTCCCGCTGGCCCTTCAAGCGCCTCGGCTCGCTCTTCTACAAATGGCTCGCCAGCCGCCGCTACGCACTCTTCGGCGTGCCCCCGCCCTGCGACGCAGACGGCGTCTGCTCCCTGCATAAAAGCAAGTAAGAAAGAATTTAATCATTGCTTCAGGTCATCATTTGTTCAATGAATCAATGATTAAATGACCACCTGAATCAATGACTAAATCCCTTTCCCTCGTTCCTCTTGAGGCGAACCTTTGGCGTGCGGGAAGCATCTGAATTGCTGAACAGGGAAAGGGAAAAAAGATGTTGGTCGTTAGCGGGCTGGCGTCGGATGATGATC
>CAZEZJ010000172.1:0-9826 GCA_964516695.1 uncultured Blastocatellaceae bacterium | reverse complement strand
CCGATGACTGCCAAGTTGCGAATTGACTCGGTTGCAAAAGCTTTCATAGCGTTGATAAGAGTTTCCTTTCAGACAGATATATTTCGGAGAAGAATAGCCATCCCGGTCGAGTGAAACTAATCCGAAAAAAGATTTGGGCGGGAGCGCGCTCCGGTGAGACGTTAATTTATCCGAGCGCGGAGGGGAAAAGCAAGTGAGCGCAAACTGCAACGCGAACACGTCGAGCCTAAAGGCTGCGAGAGACAGGATATTCTGCGGGCGCGGGCGCTTGAACCTGCTTGGCGAAATCGTTTTCGACGGCCCAACTCAGCAGACAAAAACACACACGCAGCTACTTGGGCGAGCTGTGCGTGTGTCTGGCCGAAAAGAGACCGGAGCCTGATTTCTCAGGGCGCGGACATCAAAAATACATCCCACGCCCAGCGCCCCACTTGCGCGCCGCGAGCATCTTTGACCTTCGCCCGATACCGGAAGCGATTGCCGTATTGGTCAACTCTCTTCGACTCTTGATAGTCAAGCTCCAGCGTGACCACGCCCCGCTGAGACAGCGCACGCAACTCGCCTGCTTCCGAAATCCCGTTATGGTTCACGTCCTGCCACAGGCGTAAGCTGGCGAAGATGGTATCTCTGCCATCAACCGCGCCGTCGTTGTTGCCGCCGTTTTCCGTCCGGTCATATTCGGCCAGCGCCAGAAAGCCGTTGCGTTCGATTCCGGCGGGCGGCGCGGGCTGCTCTGTGAAGTTGCCGAACAATTCCGCGCCATTGTCTATCGTGCCATTGTGGTTGCGGTCAAGCGCCAGCCATGCGTCATCCTCGCCTGCGATTGTCCACGACAGGCGCTCGGCTATCTGCCCGTCAGTATCGAGGTCAAAATTGACGCCGTGAGCAGCGTCGGTCAAAGCGAAGCCGTCGCCCGCAACGTCAATGAGGATGGGCGAGGGCATACAGATGCGCCCGTCCGCTTGCGGCTCACTGCATCTTTCGTCTTCTGGATACGTCAGGCAGTATTCCTGTTGTGAGTAACATGTGCTGCCAATTCCCCCGCTACAATTATTGCTACATTCATAGGTTTTAGTTACAGGTACATCTCGACATGAGTCAATCCAAGAGACACTACCGCGAAATCCAGTCGTGGTGCCGGTTGACGAGCAACTGCAAAAGCAGTCTGCCTTACATTCGGCGTTTCTGTTATAGCAAGAAATTTTTTTAGCTCCTTTCCCGATCATCACAGTCGGAGTAATACATATTCAAAAAGCAGGCGGAAGTGAGATTATCTGTTCCGCAAACTCCGGCATAACGACAGGCTGGAAGCTGGGAGTCACCATTTATGAAAAAGACAAATATGCAACAGGTAACCATGAGCATCCTACGCAGCATTGCTTTGATCTCCTATTGGTGAGCGGGAGCGGTGGTTGACTTGAGGTGTTTGAGAAGGGCATCAGCACCTTTGTTTTCGTGAGTTTTGCGTGCGTAGTTTCGATAAAGTATCGCTCCTTGCTGCTGGTCGCCGTTTTGAATTCCGATCTCTGCCGGAAGGGGCTGATTTTTTTCCAGGAGTGGGGCTATTGCGTCCAATGATTTTCCACTTCGATGATATTTCTGAGCCAGCCAATTCTTATACTTTGTTGCTCCAGTCCTAATGTCAGTTAATATTCGTGAGCCAGCCTGATTTATGCCCATTACGGTATTGTCTGCAAATTCTACATAATCAATCCACGTTCTCAATCCCGTTATCACAGCATCGTCATAACTGACTGCCGCGTCCTCAACAGGCATTTCCCCTCCCGGTGAGATAAGGTTATCTCTATGTTCTTCATAAAAATCTGGATGAACGAATGCCTGAAGGGTAAGAAAGCTGGAATCCAGAGATGATTTTCCTTCCCTGTGGAGGAGGATAGAAGTTTTTATGGTTACTGCGATGATTTTCTTGTTGGTATTGTTCTTTATTACGCAACGGAGCCTCTCAAGGGAATTCGGCGCAGATAGCTCTGCCGGATCACAGTTTAGTTCGACGGGAGGGACGCCATTCTGTGATTGCATCTGGCTTACTACGACTGGGATTTGAGACTGAGTTTGTTGAGCGCTGGGAATATTGAAGATTTGTGAAGTGGCCCTGCTAGAGAAAAACCATAAACTAAAGATGAAGAAACACAGGATGCAGAGCCTCAAGAGGGTGGTAAGGGCTGGTGAGCTTAACATGGCCTCTCCTTTAGAAGTTGAGGGTTGACGTGGGCTAGCAAGTGAATTTAACTGTCTTAGTTTCGCTAAGATTTTGGCTTCTTTATTGCTAGAAGCTTAGATTTACTCCTCTTCATTTTAACTGTCAACGATTATTTTGCTGAAAAGTCATACCCAAAATCTGCGCTGCCGAAAGAAACAGGGACTTGTTATTGACGGATAGACGAATATCAAGAATGCTTGCTTCATAGCTCCTGCCTCCCTTCCGTTGAACTCCGTTTGGCCGTCTCGTACGAAACTGCTTAAAAGTGATGAATTGTGGAAAGGTTAGTCTGAGACTAACAAAGCGGGACTTGCTATGAAGTGAGGCTTTTGTTAGCTCAACGGTAATGGTAGCAGTTGCTATATATCGCTGTTCATCCTAGCTGTCAACTGTTATTTTTTAGACAGCTAATTTATTGTAAAAGAGCAAGGGGGATTCCAATCATCAGTACGACACATCAGCCGACGCCAACACTCTCTATGTCTGCCGGGCGGCGCTGGGCCGTCACGGCGGGCGTTTTGACGGGCACGTTTCTCGCCGCGCTCGAAGCCACTGTCGTTAGCACCGCGATGCCGACCGTCATCGCATCGCTCGGCGGCTTGAGCCACTACAGTTGGGTCTTCTCGGCCTACTTGATTACCTCGACCGTCACCGTTCCCGTCTGGGGCAAGCTCTCAGACCTCTACGGGCGCAGGCTCTTTTATCAACTAGGCATCGCCATCTTTCTCCTCGGCTCCGTGCTCTCAGGCGTCTCCACGTCGATGCCGCAACTCATCGCCTTCCGCGCGTTGCAGGGCCTCGGCGCTGGCGCGCTCGTCCCGCTCGGCCTGACCATCATCGGTGACATCTACACCATCAAGGAGCGCGCGCGCATACAAGCGCTCTTTAGCGGCGTCTGGGGCTTGGCGAGCATCGTCGGCCCCATCGTCGGCGGCTTCATCACGGACCAGCTTTCGTGGCGCTGGGTCTTTTATCTGAACGTCCCTTTCGGCCTCGCGGCCGCCTTGATTCTCGGCCTCGCGCTCAAAGAGCCGAAACGAACGGAGCGCCCGGCGATTGATTACGCGGGAGCGGCGACGCTGACGGCGGCCATCACGCTCCTGATGCTGGCCCTGGTCGAAGGCGGGACGAGCTTTGCCACGCTCGTCGCGCCGCGCAATCTGGCGCTCTTAGCGGGAGCGACAGTCCTGGCAATCCTCTTCGTCTTGATTGAGCGCCGCGCCAGAGACCCGATTGTGCCGTTTCAATTGTTCGGCAATCGCGTGGTGAGCGTCGCCGTGGCGACAGGCTTTCTGGCTGGCGTGGCGATGTTCGGAGCGATTACCTTCGTGCCGCTTTTCGCGCAGGGCGCGCTCGGCTCCAGCGCCACGGAAGCCGGCTCGCTGTTGATGCCGCTGATGCTCAGTTGGGTGAGCATGTCTGTTATCGGCGGGCGGCTGCTCCTGAAGATTGGCTATCGCCCGACCAGCATCGCCGGATTCATCCTGCTCACGCTCGGCATGACGCTGCTCTCCATGTTTCAACGCACCAGCCCGCGCCTCTGGCTCTACGTGGACTTGGTGATGATTGGCGCGGGGTTGGGCCTAACGATGCTGACCTTGCTCATCGCCGTGCAGCAGGCTGTGCCGCGCACGCAGCTTGGCATCGCCACTTCGCTCAACCAGTTTTCACGCTCCATCGGCGGCGCGTTCGGCGTCGCCGTGATGGGCGCTGTGCTTTCCGCCGGACTCGCTGCGCATTTGAGCACCGCCGCGCTCGCGAGCGGCGGAGTTTTGACGCCGGAGAGCGCCGCCGAACTGGCCGCGAATCCGAACGCGTTGATTGAACCGGAGGCCCGCGCCGCTTTGCCCCCGAAAGTGCTCGACGCGCTTCAGAATTCGCTGGCCGCCGCTATCCACAACGTCTTCTGGGTCGGGACGGCGAGCGCCGGCTTGGCTCTCATCATCTGCTTCTGGCTGCCAAAGAAAGGCGACGCCGCGCATGAGCAGCCTCCGCAAGATGCGTGTACAGCCGCATCGGGCGAGCGAATGGTAGTCGCTGAAATAACCACGCTCGATGCGGAACACGAACCCGTGGCCGCACAGGGCGACTAAAATTAACGATGAACGCGGAACGATGAACGATGAATGAATAGCAAGCTGCTGCTAGTTCCGCGTTCATCGCTCCGCGTTCATCGTTCCCTTTATGTCCATGCAGTCTTTGCCCATTGATGCGCTCGTGCCGTTGATTATCGAGTCGCTGCGGCAGACGCCTAATCTGGTGATTGAAGCGCCGCCCGGGGCAGGGAAGACGACGCGTGTGCCGCCCGCTCTGCTTGATGCGGGTCTAGCGGGCGAGGGTGAGGTCTGGGTGTTGGAGCCGCGACGTTTGGCGACGCGCATGGCCGCGCGGCGCGTCGCGGAAGAAAGAAGCGAACAACTAGGCGAGACCGTCGGCTATCAGGTGCGCTTTGAAGAAGTCGCTGGCCCGCGCACGCGCCTGCGTTTTCTCACCGAAGGCGTGCTGACCAGACGGCTGCTCTCCGATTCTCAACTCTCACGCGTTAACTTAATCGTCCTCGATGAATTTCACGAGCGCCACCTGCCAGCCGACCTCGCGCTCGCCTTGCTCAGGCGCTTACAGATTCAACGCAGACCTGAACTGCGAATCATCGCCATGTCTGCCACGCTCGATGCCGCGCCCATCGCCGTGTATCTGGGCCAATGTCCCGTGTTGCGTTCCGAAGGCCGCCGTTTCGATGTCTCAATCGAGCATCTCACGCGCGCGGACGAGCGCCCGCTCGCGTTGCAGGTCGAAGCGGCATTGCGAAGGCTCATCAACGATGGCTTGGAGGGCGACGTGCTGGTCTTTCTTCCGGGCGCGGCCGAGATACGCCGTGCGCAAACGGCGTGTGCACGGCTAGCGGCTGATGCCGATTTGTTAATCCTGCCGCTGCATGGCGACTTGCCGGCGACGGAGCAAGACCGCGCCGTGCGCCGCGCCGAGAAACGTAAAGTTATTCTCTCAACCAACGTCGCGGAGACTTCCGTGACGATAGAGGGCGTGGTCGCGGTCGTTGATTCAGGCTTGGCGCGCATCGCGGGCCATTCGCCCTGGTCAGGCGTGAGAACGCTGAACGTTCGCCGCACCAGTCAAGCCGCCGCCGTGCAGCGCGCCGGACGCGCCGGAAGAACGCAGCCCGGCCGCTGCCTGCGTCTCTATACGGCGCAGGATTTCGCCGCCCGCCCCGCACACGAAGCGCCGGAAATTCGCCGCCTCGATTTGACCGAACCCGCCCTCGAACTACACGCCGCCGGCGTCAGCAACCTGCACGGCTTCGAGTGGTTTGAAGCGCCGGACGCGCCCGCGCTGGATGCCGCCGAGACGCTCCTCGTCAGGCTGGGCGCGCTTGATGCCAGCGGACGAATAACGCGGACGGGAGAGCGTATGCTGCGCCTGCCGCTGCACCCTAGGTTGGCGCGTATGTTGGTCGAGGCAGAGAGGCGCGGCGTCGCTCAGGCCGCGTGCGTTGTCGCCGCGCTCATCAACGAGCGCGATATTCGCGCCAGCCAAATTCTGCTTGATGCGCGCGAGCGCCCGATGGCGGGCGCAGTCGCAGACGGCCCTTCCGATTTGCTCGAACTGTTTGACCTCTTCATGGAGGCCGAGAAAGCAAATTTTGCGACCGCGCGCTTGCGTGGGTTGGGGCTTGATGTCAGCGCCGTGCGCGCCGTCGAGAAAGTCATCCGCCAGCTTCAGCGTTTGTGCAAAGACGAACGGGCGAAGGATGAGCGGAAGACGACGATGAGAGACGCCCTCTCTTCAGCACAGGAAACAGAGTTGTTGATTTCTATTCTCGCCGGTTATCCAGACCGCGTGGCGCGCCGGCGCAGTTCTGCCGGTGAAGCGAAGGAAGCGGGCGTCGAAGTCTTGCTGGCGGGCGGCGGCGCGGCGAGCCTGGCACCGGAAAGCGTGGTGCGCCGGGCCGAATTTCTGGTGGCTGTTGATGCTGAAGAGCGCCGCGATGCGGGAAGACGCGGGCGCGGGCGGAGCGGCACGCTGATTCGCCTCGCCAGCGCGATTGAGCCGGAATGGCTGCTTGACCTCTTCGTGGACGACATCAAAGAGACCACCGAAGTTGAGTGGAACGCAGAAGCAGAGCGCGTCGAAATCGTCAGGCGATTGGTTTACGATGAGTTGGTGTTGGACGAGAGCCGCACGAGCGAGGCGGGAAGCGTTGAAGTCGCGCGCGTGCTGGCGGCGGCGGCGCTCGCGGCGGGAGTGCAATCTTTCGTCGAGCGCGAAGCCGTTGAGCGTTTCCTCGCGCGCGTAGAGTTTATGGCGCGCACGTTTCCCGAAAAAAGTTTTCCTGTGCTTGGCGAAGAGGACGTGCGCGAGAGCCTGCGGCGCTTATGCGAGGGCAGGCGCAGCTTTGCCGAATTGCGTGAAGCGGCACGCGCGGGCGGATTGCTCGATGAGTTGCGTCGAAAGCTAAGCCCTGAGCAATCGCGGATGTTGGCCCAGCTAGCGCCGGAGCGCGTGACGCTGGCGGGCGGGCGGCAGGCGCGCGTTAATTACGAACCAGGGAAACTGCCGTGGCTTGCTTCCAGATTGCAGGATTTTTTTGGCATGAAAGAGGGGCCGAAAATTGCTGGCGGGCGCGTCGCCGTCGTGCTCCACTTGCTCGCGCCCAACGGCAGGCCCGTTCAAGTTACACAAGACTTGGCCGGATTCTGGACGCGCCATTACGCGCAGGTGCGCCGCGAACTCAGCCGCCGTTACCCGCGCCACGCATGGCCGGAAAGGGGAGATTGATTCATTGATTCATTGTTTCATGTAGTCATTGATTCATTGAACAAATGATGAAATGAATAAATGAATAAATGAGTAAATCTCTTCGGGTTGCGATGAAAGAAGCTCATCAATTTCAGGTTGAGGATGAAGCGGCTGGGCAGCGGCTTGATGAATTTCTGGCGGTGCGGTTGGGCGGGGTGAGCCGTCTGCGCATCGCCGGTGTCTTGGAGCAAGGCGCGTGTACGGTGAACAGCGAAGCGGCGCACGCGGGCCGGCAGGTCAAACGCGGCGATGTGGTGGAACTCACGCTCGATGAGAACGTCGCGGGGGCGATGACGCCCGAGCCGCTGGCGATTGATATTAGATACGAAGACGACGATTTGCTAATTGTCGTCAAGCCCGCCGGAATGCTCGTTCATCCGACGCGCGGCGTCAAAAGCGGCACGCTCGCCAACGCGCTCGCTTACCACCTCAACAGGGAATTGATTGTCGAAACGAACGCGCGGCAGAGTGAAGCCAACGATTTTGTTTCGCACAGCACGGATGCACAATCGACGCCGGAGAATTTGCGCTTTCAAATTTCAAGTTCGCGGCCAGTCGTCCGCCCTGGAATCGTGCATCGTCTCGACCGTGCCACTTCGGGCTTGATGGTCATTGCCAAAAACCAGCGCGCCTTGAGTATTCTCTCGCGTCACTTTCATCATCGTCTGGTGGAAAAGCGATACCTCGCCGTGTTGCGCGGGCGCGTCTCGGAAGATGAGCTAATCGTCACAGCGCCCATCGGACGCGACGCCGCCGGAGAGCAGCCGCATTGGCGAGTGATGGAGAACGGCAAGCCTGCCGAGACGCGGCTCAGCGTGCTTGAGCGCGGAGATCATTGGACGCTCGTTGAGCTTCAGCCCGTGACGGGCCGCACGAATCAACTCCGTATTCATTGCGCGCATCTGGGCCATGCGGTCGCCGGAGACGAGTGGTACGCGGCGGCTGCCTTTGAAGGCGGACGCTTGTGCTTACATGCCGCGCGCCTCGCCTTTCATCATCCGGCGGGCGGCAGATGGATGGAGTTTGAGTCGGTTTTGCCGGATGAGATTAGGGAAATAATGAAGTGAAGAAGTCTGAGATGTCAGATTGTTGCCGTCAGGCTGTGAGTTTTCCATGAATGTTTTTTCGTCAAGCTCTTCATCTGGCATCACGCTTGCTGCTTCTTTCAGCCGGGACACACTTAAACGATAAACAAGCGATAAATGAGCAGGCGCATGAAGGGCCGAGGACGCGGCACGTACGAATGTGTGGCGCGTCTGTTCGTTTATTGAACAACCTACCCACAGGGACGCTAACGAAAAATGAGCTGGCAAAATAATCTGATTGAGAGCAGCGAGGGCATCAGAAGGCTGCTCGCTGAAACGAAGCGCATCGCTGTGCTCGGCATCAAGACGGAAGAGCAGGCTTATCAGCCCGCTTTTTACGTCGCTGAGTATCTGGTCGGGGCCGGGTTGGATGTTATCCCAGTGCCCGTCTATTATCCGCAGGCGACGGAGATTCTGGGGCGCAAAGTTTATCGCAAGTTAACGGAGATACCGGGAGAGATTGACCTCGTTGATGTTTTTCGTCGCGCGCCGGATATCAACGGGCATGTGGAGGATATTTTGGCGAAAATGCCGAAGGCCGTCTGGTTTCAATCCGGGATACGCAATGATGCTGTGGCGGAGCAGTTGGCACAGGCCGGAATCAAAGTAGTGCAGAATCGTTGCTTGATGGTCGAGCATCGTTACGTGCGATGAGCTTGATGGCGCACGGTTCAAGGAAAGTTGAAAAGCAATTAGCACGAAGGGGAGTAGGAATGAATATCGAACTCAAAACTCTGAGCGCGCAGGTGGTTGTCATCACAGGCGCTTCGAGCGGCATCGGATTGGTGACGGCGAGGATGGCCGCCAAGCGTGGAGCGCGGCTGGTCTTGGCCGCACGAAGCCAGGAGGCTTTGCGACGATTGGCCGCTGAGATTAACGAGGCTGGCGGTGAAGCTATCGCGGTCGTCGCGGATGTCGCCAAAGAGGAAGATGTCAGGCGCATTGCCGAGACCGCCGCACAGCGTTTCGGCGGCTTCGATACGTGGGTTAACAACGCGGGCGTCTCCATCTACGGTCGGATTCTGGACATCACAAACGAAGACCACCGGCAGCTTTTTGAGACAAACTTCTGGGGCGTCGTTTACGGCTCGCGCATCGCCGCCGAGTATCTGAAGCGGCGTGGCGGAGCGCTCATCAATATCGGCAGCACGCTTTCTGACCGCGCGATTCCGATTCAGGGAATGTACAGCGCTTCCAAGCACGCCGTTAAAGGCTTCACCGATGCGTTCAGGATGGAATTGGAAGCGGAAGGAGCGCCCGTCTCCGTTACCTTAATCAAGCCGGGCGCGATTAACACGCCTTACCCGCAACACGCCAAAAACTATCTTCCATCCGAGCCGACGCTTCCGCCGCCCGTGTATGCGCCCGAAGTTGTGGCCGAAGCCATCCTCCACTGCGCCGAATATCCTGAGCGAGATGTCTTCGCGGGCGGCGGCGGCAAGGCCATCTCGGTCTCCGAAAAATACGCGCCGAGGCTGACGGATAAAGCGATGGAATGGACGATGACGGAAATGCAGCAAAGCGACAAACCGCCGCGCCGCAAGCGCGAGGATAACGGTCTCTACAAAGCGTCGGGTGAATTAAAAGAACGCGGCGAATACGAAGGCCATGTCTCCGAAAGCAGCCTCTATACGAAAGCCTCGCTGCATCCGTTGACGACCACCGCGCTGGTCCTAGGCGTCGCCGGATTGACCATCGCCGCGCT
>CAZEZJ010000171.1:0-9877 GCA_964516695.1 uncultured Blastocatellaceae bacterium | reverse complement strand
GGAAAAGTCTTGTAAACTCAATTTCCCATGAAACGCTACCTACCATTTATCATTATCGGCGCAGTTTTAGCCATCGCGGCGGCCTCGGTTTTGCTGCTGTCTCGTTCAACGAACAAGACGGACGGCGCGCAATTTGAGGCTTCATCCAAAACCAACGCAACGCAGGCCAGCCCATCGCCCCAGGGGACGGCTAACACGTCCGGCGCATCGCCCTACGCACCGCTCGGCTCCACCGCGCCCGGCGCTGAGCCTCCACATGCGCGGGGCGCGGCCAACGCGCAGGTCACGCTCGAAGAGTTTGGAGATTACCAGTGTCCGCCCTGCGGCGCGCTCCACCGCGAGTTGAAGAAGATTGAAAGCGAATACAGCGGTCGGCTGCGTTTAATCTTTCGCCACTATCCGATTACAGACCGTCACAAGAACGCTCTGCTCGCCGCGCAGGCTGCCGAAGCCGCCGGCGCTCAAAACAAGTTTTGGGAGATGCACGACCGGATTTACGAGACGCAGCCGGATTGGGCCGAAACAGACAGCGCGCGCGCGACGTTCGTTAAATATGCTCGCGAATTAAAACTCGACGCCGAGCGCTTCACGCGCGATTTGGACTCGATTGAAACCAACAGCCGCATCAACGCGGACCGCCAGCGCGCGCAGGTCGTCGGCGTCATGGGCACGCCGACGCTCTTCATCAACAATCGTCAACTCAAGCCCGAAGCGATGACCCCGGACATGCTGCGTAAGGCGATTGACTACATGCTCACTCCGCAGAAATAGCGAGCGCGAAAATGTCTGTGGCCGATTCGGACGAAGCCCTTAAGACGAAAGCAGTTGATGAACCATCGCGCGGCGCGCGGCTCTACCTCATCGCCGCCCTGCTCGCGCTCGTCGGGCTGGTCGATGCCATCTACCTGACCATCCAGCATCTCAAAGGCTACAGCGTGCAATGCACGGTCACTTCCGGCTGCGAGGAAGTGTTGACGAGCGCCTACGCAACCGTTGCCGGCTACCCCTTGGCGGCGTTCGGCGCAGCCGCTTATTTCACAGCTTTCAGTCTCGCGACGCTCGCCCTGTTCGGCTACACGGTCGCGCGCCGCCTGCTGTTCTACACGGTCGCGCTGATGCTGCTCGTGACCCTCTATTTGCTCTATGTGCAAGGATTCGTTCTCGGCAAGTGGTGCCAGTATTGTTTGCTCTCCGCCGCCGTCACGTTCTGTTTGACGGCAATCGTGCTGCTTGAGCGTTTTGTGACGCTGAGAAGTTAAGAGGGCTGGTCAACGATAAAAGAGGTGCGGTCGAAAGTAACTGTTACTTTCGACCGCACCTCTTTTATCGTTATTCTTCGTGCTTTCGCTGACGCGAGCGGCGCGAAGTCTTATTCGGGAACGAACGTTGACGAGATTGGGATGTCATTGCCAGCGCCGAAATTGATGATAGTGCCTGCTCCGGTGCTGCTCAGAATGATATACCAATTGCCTTCTGTTGAACGGAAGACGGCGATGTCCGTCTTGCCGTCGCCGTCATAATCTGACGGCACGGGACGGTCATCGGAATTTCCCCAGTTGCGAATGGTCGCGCTGTTCGTCTGGCTATTGATGATGTACCAGTTGCCCTCCGCGCCTCTAAAGACGGCGATGTCTGTCTTGCCGTCTCCATCGTAGTCTCCGGCGACGGGCCTATCACCGCCCATGCCCCAGTTGCGCACGCTTGCCGTGTTGGTCGAGCTATTGATGATGTACCAATTGCCCTCCGCGCCGCGGAAGACAGCGATGTCGGTTCTGGAGTCGCCGTCATAATCGCCGGGGACGGGCTTATCTCCGGTTGTGCCCCAGCCACGGACGAGCGAGCCGCCCGTGCTCTTCTTGATATACCAATTGCCTTCCGTTTCACGAAAGACTGCTTGGTCGGTCCGGCCATCGCCATCGTAATCGCCGGGCGCGGGCTTGTCTGTCGCGTCGCCCCAATTGACGATGAGCGGGGTGCCCGTGGAGCTTTGAATGATGTACCAGTTGCCTTCATTGCCACGAAAGACCGCGAGGTCTGTGCGCCCGTCGCCGTCGTAGTCGCCGGGCACGAGTTTATCCGTGCCGAGGCCCCAATTTTGAACGACGAGCGAGCCGCCCGCCAGATTGCGCACATACCAATTGCCTTCTTCGGGTCGAAAGACGGCGAGGGGCGCTCCGCTGCCAAACTGCACAATGGTGACTGTCTTTCGCGCGATGTTGATGGTGCCGCGCCGCACTCTGTCGCCCGTGTTGGGCGCAACCTGAAAGTTTACCGTCGCGTCGCCCGTCCCGCTTGACGGAGAAACATTTGTAATCCAGCTTGCGTTGCTCGAAGCCGTCCACGGCACAGTTGCGGTCGGCGCATCAACGGTCGCTGCGCCCGCTCCGCCGCTGGCCTGAAAATTCTGGCTCAAGGGTGAAAGCGTCGTCCGCGTCAGGTCAACGGCGGCCTTGATGTCGAGCCGTCCGAAGCCGTAAGTGTTATTCGGAATGCCCGTGCTGCCGCACAACGTCGAGGCCACTCTGACAGCCGTGTCATCAAGATGCCCTTCGACATTCGCCACCTGGTCGCGCAAGGAATTTTGGGCCGACAGCAAAAGCGCCACCGCGCCGGCGACGTGCGGCGTCGCCATCGAAGTGCCGCTCAGAGAACCGTAAGAGGTCGTAGAGGTGCGCGTCGCGGAGCGGACGCTGACGCCGGGCGCGGTGATGTCCGGCTTGATGCGGTTGCTGCCGTCAACCGTGACCGGGCCGCGACTGCTAAATGAAGCGATAAGACCTGTGCTGGAACTGATAGCGCCGACAGAGTAAGCAGCGTCGTAAATCCCCGGCGGGTCTGCCACTGTCGAGCAGCCCGAGCCTTCGTTGCCCGCCGCCACAACCGTCACGATGCCTGCCGCGCGTTGCGCTTCGACAGCAGCCTGCAAGGTGTTAGCCGAGCATCCTTCCGACGGCGGGCAACTCCATGAATTGGTGGTCACGTCCGGCGCTTTCGTCGGGTCGCCCTGCGCGGGCGTGCCGCCCACCGGATACGGAGCAAGGAAGAACTCGAAGCACTCGATGTAGGTGGCGGGCGTGCCGACGCCCTGATTCATGTTGCGGCAGCCAATCCACTTCGCGCCGGGAGCAACGCCGACCTGATTGCCCGCGCCGTCATCACCGACAGCAGTACCGGCTGTGTGCGTGCCGTGCCCGTTGTCGTCGCAGGGCGCGAGAGCGTTCGGGCCGCAGGAGCCGCCGCCTGTATGCACGCTGTCGTGCCAGTTGTAGTTGTGGTCAGCGACAGCACCGTTCCAGCCGCGATACTTATTCTTAATCGCGTTGTGGTCCCAGCGGTAGCCTGTGTCAGCCGCGCCGATGACAATGCCCTGCCCCGTGTAGCCCAACGACCAGACTTCCGGCGCGCGTATGAAGTTGACGCCCGGCTCAACCGCCGTCGGGGCTTCCGCTAGATTTCTTTCTGACTCCACGGGCTGCTCCGGTATGTTGCGAATCGAGGGATTGCCCTCGACGCGATAAACTTCCGGGCGCGAGGCCAGAGCCAGCGCCGTCTCCTGGTCGCCTTTCACCCAGACCAGATTGACCAGATAATAAGAGCGATGCTCAATGCCGCTCTTCGTCAGCCAATCGAGAATCGGAGCTTGCGTCTCTTGGGCCTTCCGGTAGAGCGTTTCGTAAACGTAGCGCCCTTTTTCCGCCTTCGTCTTCAACGCGTCCGCGCCGCTTAAATCCGCCTGTTCGTTTAAGACCACCAGAAACTCTGCGGTCGCTCCGTCAGCAGTTTGCTGGAACACCCAAGGCGCAACCTTATCCTGTGGCGCGCCCGCCGGCCCATCCTTCTGCGCCACGAACAAGGATTCAGCCTCGTTGTTGGCAACGGCTGTTCGTGATACGCGTCCCGAAGGAAGCATCAACAGGCCCGGCAGGATAATTGCTGCTGCCGCCAGCGCAATCCACAGCCGTTTATTCAAGCGGTTCTTTTGGCGTTTCATCAATCAGTCATCTCCTTAAACAGATGGGTAGTTCAGGACACGTAAATAAAGCTATAGCCAGACGCAAATGGCACTCGCTCGTTTTCAGTTTTGTCTGGTGAGAGGGTTAATGCGATTCGGTCAAGCGCGTCTGGAATCAGGAAGCCAAGACGGCAGACTTTAAAGACAAGGCAAACTATCTTTATTAATCGAAAATGTCAATGCACGATAGCTATCACTGGGCCAGTTTAAGCGGACGACCGTTAAAACTCCAACTCCTCTTTCACTCTCTCCGCTTGAACCCCTACTAATCGAACTTGCGGTCAAACTCAAATAATCCACACAGCGGGCTGCTCGCTCGCGGGCAAGCTCTCGGTTATTACAAATCGAATGCGTATTGATGGGGATTAAGTTTTCGCTCCAACTGTGGTCTTTCCGCGCTAAGAAAATTCGCCTCTTTTTCGAGCTTTTCCGGCGTTCAAGGATAACTCAAGTATTTCTCAAGAGCATTCAATATTCTGTATCAACCGAAAACCGTTGGGCGCAAGGTTGACAGGCAGAAAGTTTTGCACGTCAGAGCTAGCTCTTTCAACTACGGCTTATCAAACCCAGATGATTTACGGTGCGGGAAGTTTTCTTTATTAGGGAGCGCGATGGACGGGCGCAAGATTTTTCTGAAAATGATTGCCTGTTTGAAAAAAATTTTGGTAGGATTCGCGCGACAATCGCCAATCCCCTTTCGTAGGTCAAAACGGCAGTTGCGGCTCCTTCCCCGAGCGAGGCCGCTGTCTCTGTGTTCGCCGCGCTCTATCTTTTATTGCGTTATTCAACACCCCCCTGCATCTCAAGGCAACATTGTTCGGCGCAATCTTGCCCACCTTCGTATCGCCGCCATCTAGTAGGGAGCATAATTCAAATGATTTGGAAACCACCTTCTCGAAGGCCCCGCACGCGCCGCACATTCCGGCTCGTCGTGCTGCTGACGGGTTTATGTTTCGTGGCTCTCATCTTCAGCGCTGCGCGCCCGTCGCAGGCCGACAGCAAAACTCCAGGGGGTCGCAATTTTTCGTTCGTCCGGCCTAATGACAATCCCAATCGCCCGCCTGAGAAGGATGGGCGCGGCGTGCATGGCGTCCCGAAGGGGACAGGATTGCGCGCGCCCACGACGGCGCAGATTAAGGCTTTAAACTTACTGCAAGCAATTGCCGCCACACAGCTTCGCATCGAGTATAACGGATTGACGGCCACACCGCGCCACCTGTTTAGCTATAACGGCTATCTGACGCCGCCAAGCGCTGATGCGCCCGAAGCAATCGCGCGCCAATTCTTGAGCCGCTGGAAATCAATCTTCCGCTTCAGCGAAGAAGACCTCAACAACTTGAGGCTCAAGAGCCGCGCCACCTCTCCCGACATGGGAACGACCATTCTGCTCTACGAGCAGCGCGTCAATAATCTTCCGGTCTATAAAGGTGAAGTGCTGGTCAACATTAATCGCAGCGGCCAAATCTTGAGCGTCGGCAGCGAGAGCTATCCGCAACTGCGTGTGACAAACTCCACCTCGATTACACCGGCGGCGGCTGTCAGCGCGGCAGCAGCGGACCTCGGCATCAATGGCTTTACGCCGACACCCGCGGGCACGTCGCAAGTGCTGACCACTTACGGCGACTTGACCCCGCAGTATGTCGAAGGACAAAAGTTCACCAGCGGCGGCGTTTTTACAGATGACATCGTTGTCACGCGCACCGTTTTCCCGCTCGGCAATGAGGCCCGCGAAGCATACAAGTTTATGCTCACAACGCCGCAGTATGAAGGCATCATGTGGGACAACATCGTGGACGCGCAGACGGGCGCGGTGCTGCGCCGCATTAGCCTGACGGCCTTCCAGACCGGAGGCGGCATTGGCACGGGCCGTCGCGGGACGTTTCGCCCAGACATACAAGACCGCCTCGAAGCGCAGAACGCCGCTGGCACAGCCCGCGCCAAAGTCTTCGATGCGATGCCGACCGTGCTTTCAGGCCAGAACGGCTTTGGCCGTTCAACCGACCCCGGCGACCCGCCCGACTATGCGCCCGATTCGACCACGACTACGCCCGGGCGCGGCTTCCGCCAAAGCTTAGTCTTAAACCGCAACGAGACGCCGCTCGTCTACAATATTCCGTTCGGGCAAGTGCTGCGCGGCATTCCTGATGCGAACAATCCTTCGGCTGAGTCGCCCTTTGGCTGGTTCTATCTGCCGAGCGCGCCGAACGGGCAAGAGATTTCCGAGGCCGACAACAACCGTGCTTCCACGCGCGCCTTCGGCTACGCGATGTCTCCTGAAGCGCAAGCGCGCAACAACGCGGCCAACTCTCCGAACGGAGACGGCACGCAGCCCTATTCGGCTTCGACCACGTTTCTCTCTTCACCCATCACGCTGCCCGACGGTCGCACGCTCGCCTCAGTCATCGAGTCCAACTACACGGAAGGCAACAACGTCTTAACCGCCGACGACCACCAGAGCGATAACGAAACCACACACGGCATTCGCGGCTTCGCATTGGGGCGGCAGTTCACTCAAAACTATTTCGACTTCATCAACTCCTACGAGTATGGCGACGTGGATGCGGCGGACGGCGTCTTCCCGCCCTCCACTTTCCCAGACGTGTACCCGGGCACGACCACGCTCTTCTACTTCAACAACATCATGCACGATTACCTGTACAGCGTCGGCTTCACCGAACCCTTCTGGAATTTCCAGCAGGACAACTTTGGCCGTGGCGGCGCTGGCAAGGATGCCGTCAGCGCGCAGGTGCAGGATGGCTCGGGAACGAATAACGCGAACTTCGGAACGCCCGCCGACGGCGGCACGCCGCGAATGCAGATGTTTCTCTTTACGGAAGACACCTTCCGTCGCTCAGACGGCGACTTCGATTTCGACGTTGTGGCCCACGAGTTTTATCACGGCGTCTCCAATCGCTCGGTCGCAAAGGGCAGCGAAGGCTGCCTTGGCGTCACGCTGGTCGGAGAATCCGGCGGGCAGGGCGAGGGCTGGTCAGACTACATAGCGGGTTCGATGACGGATGACGATGCCGCTGGCGAATACGTCACAGGAGAATTCGACACCGCTATTCGTCGCCTTCCGATGACAAACTATCGCTGGTCCTACGGCTCAATCCGTGGAGTCACGCTTTTCCGCCGCGACCAGCAACCGCCCGACGTTGCGGCTGGCGTTCCCTTCGAGGTTCACGATGTCGGTGAAGTCTGGGCCGCGACGCTCTGGGACATGCGCGAGCTATTGATTATGAAAGACCCGAACGGCGTCTTCTTTGACGGCACGCGGCGTCTGGGCGCAGGCACCAGCTTCTACATCGGGCCGCGCCAGGTGCAGTCCACAGACACGCAGCACCCGATTAACTATCGCTCGGCCTACAACACGAACGCTCCGGCCACCATCAACCCGAACCAGCACATCGTGCGTCCCGGTTTGATAGCGGCGGAGATTAACTCACTGGGCCATCGCAACGGCCCGCTGGCGACCGCCGTGCGCAACGGCTCAATCATGGCAGACAAGCTGGTCTTGCGTGGGATGCAGCTTTCGCCCTGCAATCCATCGTTCGTTGATTCGCGCGACTCAATCCTGTTGGCCGACCGCGAGTTGAACGGCGGCGAGAATCGCGCTGTTATCTGGCGCGCTTTCGCCAGCCACGGCGTCGGCGTGCTCGCCACTTCGACCACGACGGCGGGCGACCCCGGCAGTCAATCCGCGCCCCAGGTAGTCGAAGACTTCTCGGTTCCGGCGGGCGTCACGGCCTGTGAGCAGCAGGGGCCGCTGCCAGCGCCGCCCTTCACGCTCGCTAACACTCTCGCTAACACCGTCACCATCACCATCAACGGCGGCACGCCCGTCGCGGGCGCGAACAAGTACATCATCAACCGTTCAACGAGTCCGACGGGGCCGTTCACGGTGATTGCCGAGATACCCGCGTCGCAGACCACGTATCAGGACAACAACGGCGGCGGCGGTCTCCAAGTTAACCAGACCTACTACTACCAGGTGCGCGCCGCACGCGACGCGGCGGGCGATTGCGTCTCCACGTCGCTCTTGCAAAGCATCCTCGTCACGGTGGGCCAATTCCTGTGCCCCGCTCCGGTTTTCGCGGGCGTGGACCAGATTGCCAACCCGGGGACGGGCGACCGGCTGACCATCAGTTGGAACGCTGCGCAGTCGGCCAACCCGAGCGCAGACATCGTGTATGACATCTATCGCACGAACAAGGTGGCATCGGGCAACGGAACGCAAGACCCGACGTTTACGCCGACGGAGGCCAACCGCATCGCTTCGGGCGTGCGCGCCACCTCTTTCACGGACACGGGCCTCGTGCTCAATCAGGTCAACTACTACATAGTGCAGGCGCGCGACGGCAACTGCAATAAGCTCGACGCGAACAACACGGGCAATCGCATCACGAAGTGGAACGCGCCGACGCTGGCTGCCGTGCAGGCGTCGCCGCCCTTCCCGTTGGAGGATTTTGAGACGGCTGCTGCCGACACGCGCTTTACGCCGCCGCTCGCGGAATCCGGCAACAACCCGAACAACGCTCTGCCTGCCTTCCAGCGTGTGACAGGCGTGACTTTATCGAGCGGCGTCACGTCCGCGACGATGTTCGCGCCCGGCTTCGACCCGCCCGACGACGGAACGGGCGCTCCGAGCGATTTTTCGGCGCGCATCGGACCGTTCACGCTGACGCCGACCTCCATCATGGAGTTTGACCAGCGCATCGCGGCTGAAGGCAAGTTTGACGGCGGCGTGTTGGAGCTTTCGCTTGGCGACCCGACGTTCGCGGCCTCCACGCCGTATCCGAACAACGTCACGACCTTCGACCTCGGTGACCACATTATTGACGGCCAGTACAACGACCGTCTAGACGGCACGCTCGAAGGCATCATCCTCTCGCCGCTCCAGGGCCGCCGCGCCTTCACGGGCGTCAAGGGCCTGCATCGCACGCGCGTCTCGCTCGAAGCCTTCGCTCCGGGCCGTTACAAAAACCCGTCGGGCCTGCCCGTCTACATACGCTTCCGCATGACTTCGGACGCGGGCACGTCGCTCGGGCCTGACAGCGGTTGGTACATAGACAACCTGGTCATCAACAACCTGCAACCCGCCGCCGCGCCGCTCGTCACGAAGCAGCCCGTCGGTGATTTCGACGGCGACGGCAAGACAGACATCGCCGTCTTCCGTCCAAGCGAAGGCCGCTGGTACATCATCAACAGTTCGAACGGCTCGACGAGCACGCGCGACTGGGGCAGCGCTGGCGACCGCATCGTGCCGCGCGATTATGACGGTGACAACAAGGCGGACATAGCGGTCTGGCGTCCATCGGAAGGCACTTGGTACATACTCCAAAGCTTCACCTCGACCGTCAGGCTTCAGCAATGGGGTCAGAGCGGCGACCAGCCGTTGATAGCTTCGTTCTACGACGAAGACCGCAAGGCAGGCGTCGCGGTCTGGCGTCCCGTTGATGGCAACTGGTACGTTGTCAGAAGTACGGACGGCGCGAGCATCGCACAGCAATGGGGCAATCCGAACGACCTCGTTGTGCCCGGCGACTACGACGGCGACGGGCGAACTGACTTCGCCGTTTACCGTCCTGAAGAGGGCAACTGGTACATCCGCTTAAGCGGCGGCGGCAACACCGTGCAGGGTTGGGGCACGACCGGCGACCAGCCCGTGCAGGGCGACTACGACGGCGACGGGAAGACAGACCTGGCGGTCTTCCGGCCATCCGAAGGCACTTGGTACATCCTCAAGAGCACGGGCGGCAGCACCGTTCAAGGCTGGGGCAACTCTACGGACGAGCCTGTGCCAGGCGACTATGACGGCGACGGCAAGACAGACATCGCCGTCTTCCGTGGCGCTGAAGGCAACTG
>CAZEZJ010000170.1:8221-9961 GCA_964516695.1 uncultured Blastocatellaceae bacterium | reverse complement strand
ATGCGCAGGGTCTTCAACGGGCAGGACAGAGTCAGCATGTTTGAGATGACGAAGCTGGTGAACTCGCATCTCAAGGGATAAGTTAGCAACCAGCGCCAGCCCCTGGACAGAAGCAGCAAGAGGTATTTGTGGAACATCAGTACCGCCCACGGTAGCGGGCGGTACTAACAAAACAACTGATGGCGCGCCGGATTGTTTACAGTGTGCGGAAAGCCTTGCGCGCCGCCGCGATGGTTTTGTCCAACACGTCGTCTATGTGCGCCGTGCTGATGAAGCCCGCTTCGAATTGGGAGGGTGCCAGATAGACGCCCTCTTGCAGCATCGCGTGGAAGAATTTGCCGTAGCGTTCGCGGTCGCTGCGGCTGGCGCTCGCCCAGTCCGTCACAGGCGCGGCGTTGAAGAACGAAGTCCACATCGAGCCGACGCGGTTTGTCGTCGTCTCGATTCCCGCCTCGCGCGCCGTTTCCGCCAGTGCTGCGCAGAGACGCGCGCCCGCGCGTTCCAGTTGGTCGTAGAGGGAGACATCGCGCAGCCGCCGGAGGGTTGTGAGGCCAGCCGTCATCGCTAAAGGGTTGCCGGAAAGCGTGCCCGCCTGATAGATAGGCCCGGCGGGCGCGACGTGTTCCATGATGCGGCGGCTCGCGCCATATGCGCCGACGGGGAGACCGCCGCCGATGATTTTGCCGAGCGTGGTAATGTCGGGCGCAACATTGTAAAGCTCCTGCGCTCCGCCGCGCGCGACGCGAAAGCCCGTCATCACTTCATCGAAGATGAGCAGCGCGCCGCCCCTGTGGGTTATCTCGCGCACCGCTCGCAGGTAGCCGTCATGCGGCGGCACGCAGCCCATGTTGCCCACCACAGGCTCTATAATCACCGCCGCGATGTCTTCATGTTCAGCGAAGACTGCGGAGAGCGCCCCCGCGTCGTTGAAGGGAACTGTCAGAGTATTCTGCGCAAGCTGCGCGGGCACGCCCGGACTATCAGGCAGCCCCAACGTCGCCACGCCAGAACCCGCCTTGACCAGCAGGCTATCACCATGCCCGTGATAGCAGCCCTCAAACTTAACGAGCTTCGTACGGCCCGTCACGCCGCGCGCGAGGCGAATCGCAGACATCGTCGCCTCCGTCCCGCTGTTGACCATCCGTACCATCTCGATGGAGGGCATCGCCGCGCTGATTTCCTCGGCCATCAAGACTTCCAACTCGGTCGGCGCGCCGTAGCTCGTGCCGCGCGCCAGCGCCTCGCCAAGCGCAGCAATCACTTCACGGTCGGCGTGGCCCAAAATCATCGGCCCCCAAGAGCCGACGTAATCAATGTAGGTACGTCCGTCAACGTCCGTCATCGTCGCGCCCGCTGCACGCGCGATGAAACGCGGCGTGCCGCCCACACCGCGAAACGCACGCACAGGCGAATTCACACCCCCCGGAATCAACGCGCTCGCCCGCGCAAACAACTCCGCCGAGCGCTCCTGCTCTTCTTTTCGTGTTGAACTCATGGCTGCATTCTCAGATGCCGACGCCACAAAAGCAAGAAGCGCCGCGCCTGCCTGATAGCAGTACACGCCGCTTCTTGCTTTCGTTAACCCGCCCTTGGCTCGAAAAACCTAACCCTTGCTCGTTAAAATAGCCCGCCGACTTACTTCTTCGGCACCGTCAAATAGTCTCCCGGATGGAAGACCGACTGCGGAATATCCATCTTGTCACGGTTGGAGTAGAAACTCTGAATGTACTCGTTGCCCTT
>CAZEZJ010000170.1:7721-8211 GCA_964516695.1 uncultured Blastocatellaceae bacterium | reverse complement strand
TTCTGCGCAATCTTCCACAACGAGTCGCCCGCCTTCACTTCATACTCCTCTGTCTCCGGCGCGCTGGCATCAACTCTCAGCTCCGCCGTCAGGTCAGAGTAGTCCTGGTCAACTGACTTAATCTGATCCCACACCTTGTTCTTCGCATCCTCTGACGGTGCGACGCCGCGCACGAACAACTTGCCGTCTTGCATGTGAAGATTCTCTAAACGCACTCCCTGCTCTTCAATCGCACGCAGCACGCTCTGATACTTATCCTTCGCTTGGTTGAACTGCTGGTCGCTGTTTGGGTCTTGCGCCTGCCCTGCTCCGGCGGCCACACCTGCCCCAAACGCTTGGTCAAATATTCCCATAAAGTCTGCCTCCTTCTAGCTGCTAACAGTTGTTTTCGGAAAACAACGAAATGCCCCGGCTCATCTGCCGGGCGCGAACCTTGAAAAATAGCCTCTGTAGGGTTAGCAATGAGTATACCACCATTTAAGTTTAAGCA
>CAZEZJ010000170.1:0-7711 GCA_964516695.1 uncultured Blastocatellaceae bacterium | reverse complement strand
CGCGAATCCACGCTTCGCTACTGTTCGCTTATGAATCAACGCTGTGTCCGCGTTCGACGCCAGCGGTTCTTTTCTGAAACTCTGGCTAGCCGAAGATGCTGCGCCAGCGGCGGTCGAGCGCGCCGCCCAATAGAAAGGCGCTCAAAGAAGGCTGCTCGTGCGAACGGTCGTAGCCGACCAATTCAACGTAGGCGCGCCCCTTCGTCTCCCTTGCGCCATGACGCCCGTTGACGTTGCAAGCGCCTTCCCAGTAGACAATCATCGTCGTCCCGCGCGTGTCCAATTCCTGATTCTGCAAAACGGGCTGTAGCTTAAGCTCGATGCCGAAGCGCGGCACGCGCACAATCCAGCCGCTAGGATAAACCGCGCCCGTGTGCGGACTCTGCCAGTAGCCTGTCGCTTCCAACTCGAAATCCGCGCGCGCGAGATGCGTGCTCCGCCCGTTTTCGTCAACGAACGTGCCGCTGGAAAAAGGCGACGGCCTATCCTGGCTATCGCGGAGGTGATAGACCATCAACTCCGCGCCCGTCTCAAGTTGAATGCTAAACCAATCCCAGCCCTTCTGATTGTCTGTCGTCCGCCAAGTGCCAAACTCTCTGTCCATCCACGCCGCGCCCGTGAAGTGTTCCGTCTGCCCATGCCAAGTGATGTCGCCCTCCGCCTCCATCCGCGTGAAAGAGAAATAACGCGAAGCTTCCCCCTCATCCTTAAAACTCACGCCCACGCCCTCGTGCCCGTTCAAGGCCGCTGGCTTCGTGCTCTTCAAGGCCGCTTCGAAGATAACGTCATGGCCGAGCGAGGCCCGTATGATGTGCGTGCCGTGTGCCTCGCGCACAGTCCAATCACCGAGCCGCAGGTAGTAGTGCTGCTGGCTGGCGCGGGCCGGAAGGTCGAGCGCGCCGCCCGTGCTCTTGCGGTGCGCGTAGCGGAAACGCCCGCGCGATTCATCGGTTAGCGCAAAGTGTGCGAGGTAGAGCGGATTGGCAATCAACCTGAGCGGCACGACGCCGAAGCGGTCTAGGTCAGTCCGCCGTTTGAAGAAGACAAACTCGAAGCCGAACCTGCGGCCCGCAGCGGTCTGCATGTGTCCCGTGTAATACCACCACTCGGTCTGCGCTTCCTTATGCGCGTACAAGTCGCGCGGCAACTCCACACCGCGATGCTCCGTGCCGTCGCGCAAAGTGGAGGCTTCACCGGCCACCACCTTAGCGATACCTTCCAAAACATTAGTAGCAATCTGTCCGAATGATGCTGCGAGATTAGTGCTCATGCTTAACTCTTAAGACCGTTGTATTCAATTTCAACGGGCAACTTACAAAGAGGCTGTGACGAAAGTGTGCGGCAAATGCAAACGGAAGCTTGCGATTTGTGTCTGCTCAGATACGCTCGGCGGCTTCGCGCGGCTCGACCGTCAGATTGCGGAAACTGGACATGCGAACGAGGCCGGGCGCAGCCCCTTTCGGTTTGGTGAGAAACTTGCGCTCGGTATAGTGAACGTCAACTTTGGCGTCGCGCCGCGCCTGGCTAAAATGCGCGGCCAACTGCGCTGCCTCGAAGATTGTGCGCTGCGGAATCTCCTTGCGCGAAGGGTTACGCACGACGACGTGTGAGCCTGGATAATCCGCCGCGTGCAGCCAGAGGTCGTGCGGGCGAGCGACACGGAAAGTCAGTTGGTCGTTATCACGCGCCGCGCGCCCGACCAAAATCTCGTAGCCGTCAGACGAACGATAGCGACGCGCTCCCGCTACCGCAGCGGCTTCCTTTCGCCGCACAGCCTCCGGCGGCGGCTTCTTCCGGCCCGCCGGATTGAAATCTTCCAACCTAGCTTCATCGCCCGCGGCGATAATCTCTTCCAACTCATTTTCTTGCTCTTGCAACGCAGCCAATTCCGCATCCAACGCTTGCAGGCGTTGCGCTATCTCCTGCGCGGCCCGCCGTGCTTTCGTGTAGCGCGCGAAGCGTCGCGCCGCTTCCTCCTGCAAGGTCGCCTGCTCGTCAATCTCTATCTCTATGCGCGGCGCATCTTCCGCGTAGTAGTCCGTCAACTCAACAGTCTGACCGCGCCGCTCGGCGGTCGTCAGATTCGCCAGCAGCAAATCTCCGATTCGTTTGTGCTCCTCGGCATCGCCGTGCGCGGCTTTATCATTCGCGAGATGACGCCGCAGCCTCTCACGCTGCGCTATCTCCTTTCGCAGTCGCGCGCGGGCGGCAGAGGCACGAGCCGCAAAGCCGCGCTCGGCAGCGAGCCGCTGGTAATAATCGTCGGCCGCCTCCGAGAGCGACGCCGAAGGCCCAAGCGTGAAGGGCGGGGGAGATGAAGCACGAGTTTGTTGCGCTGGCGGCGGCTCGTATTGGTCTCCAATCTCCTGACCTGCGCCGCGCGGCTGGCGCAGCATGTCTAGAATAAATCCGCGCTCGTCGAGCAAGAGCAGATTGGCCGCGCGCCCCGTCAACTGCGCGATGAGCACGCGCTCGCGGCCATTGCCAATCTCATCCTGCGCCGCGAAAGAGAAACGAACAATTCGTTCATTCTCATCCTTTGTGACAGTAAGCAAGCTTGCATTGCTCAGTTGCTTACGCAACACCAATCCGAACTGTGAGAGGGGAATTGACTGCTTTTCCAAGTCGCGAACGCGCCGCTCAATCAGATAGAGGCGCGGGTCCGCCGCATCAACATTGATGAAGAGATAACGGCTGTCGTGAGTGCGAAAATCAAAGGCCAAGGCCACGCGCGAAAGCTGAAAAATCTTGCCCATCGTGCGCCCGGCCAGCAGAGGCGCAACCTCGTCAACTATGGCCTGTATGATTTGCTCGTGCATTTTGATGAAGGTAAAAGTAAAAAGGTAAAAGGCAAAAGGGAAGACAAGAGAACGGCTCTCGCTTCTTCGCTTTTGCCTTCAGTCGTTTGTCTTTCTCTTACTTTTACCTTATTCGCGGACGACGGCTGTGCCGGAAAGATGGTCGTGCGCTGTCCGGCGCTCGGCGTCGAAGAGGGCGTACAGGATGCCTAAGCCAAAGGAGGCCAGCGAAACCATGTACAGGAGCGCGCGCGAGATTGCCTGTTTCGTTGTCGGCGGCAAACCCGAATCGGCGTCCACGGCGCGAATCGAGAGCAGCGACATGCCCCATGTGCGGCCCGCGAGCGCCGTCGAAGCGACCAGATAGAGAAACATCACCGTCAAGATAATTCCGCCCATCGAAGCCAACACCCGAACGTCAGACCAATCGCCGTTCGTCAACTCGATAATCGCGGCAAACGGCGACGACGCGAAAGCCACCACGAGTAAATCAATCACGCTGCCAACCACGCGCGAGACGATGGACGCGCGGTCATCGAAAGACTCTTCGAGCGCGGCTGTGCCCAACGCGGTCTCGTCTAAATCAGCATCACTTTCTTCTGCTAAAACCTGTGCGCTCGCGGGCGGCAGCGGCTTGCTTGCCGCAACTGTTTTCGCTGGCAGCGACGGAGGAACAACAACGAGCGTGTGCTCGCGTTCACGCGGGGCTTCGACGGGTAGCTCGGCGGCGAGTTGTTCAATCTGCGGTTGGACCAGCGGAGTTGATAAAGAGAGCGCGCCCAGAGCCGGCTCCTGATTCTCTTCGGGCTGATACTGCTCTTCGACAACACGCGCGGCGGCTGTCGCTGCGCCTCCCATCGTCGCGCGCGCGCGTGCGACGGGCGACGATGATTGGCGTGCGCGCTCAAGGCGTTTGAGGGCGGCGACGACAATCGGATTAACTGCCGGAGCATCCGGCTGTGGAACGAGTCCGAGTTGCGGTGCAGTAGTGTTGGCGGCGGTGGCGGATTGTTCTGCCGTTTGTTGCGTCGAGGCGACCGTCTCGCGCGCGGCTTCACGCGAGCGGCGCTCCTGAATCTCACGCACGCGCTCGCTCAAGTCTTTGCGCCATTGCGGCCTGTTTCGCGAGACGCCCGGAAATTCGATGAGCGTCGAGACCGGCGGCGCTACCGTTTCAACCTCATTCGTTAAATTCGCGCTCGCGGTGGCTGCCGTTTGCGCGGCATCGCTCTCCTCTGCCTGCACACTTGTTTGCGCAGGCGAGCCGGCTGGCAAAGCAGTTTGTGATTCAGCAGAGGATTTAATGGCCGGGGTCTTGCATCTCGGACAAACGTTTAAGCCGTTCGAGTAAACCGCGCGGCATGAGGGACACTGCATAACAAAGGAGCCTCCACGTCAGGCAAAAATCAATAGGCAAAAAAGCAAACCCAGAGTTTGCTTGCCTGTTAAAAAGGATTCGTTTGGGGCAGAGGGCCGGAACTGCTAAACCCAAGCCCATTGCGGAGTCGCGCCGGATACTATCAGAAGCTACTTTAAGTCGTCAACCAGAAAATATACAAGCCGCTGTAGTTGAAGGCCGGAGAAATACAAGATAAGGGAAGATGGGAAGGGTAAAAGTAAAAAGGTAAAAGGTAAAAGGGAAGACAGACAAGCGCCTCTCGCCGCTTTTCCCTTGCCTTTGATTTTGAGCTTACTTTTGCCTTTTACCTTTTTACTTTTACCTTATTAAAGCGGTTGACGGCCAGCGAAGCCTGTATCGACATCGTGCCACCATTCAACGCGGTCGCCTTCGCCCAATTGCCAGCAGAGCAGCACGACGCGTCCGTCGCGCAGGGATGGGAAATCTATCAGCCCGCGCTCGTAGTCTTTGAGTTGGATGCCGAGGGTTTCGAGTTCGCCGGTGCTGGAGGCGAGTTTGAAGAGGGCGGTGATATATCTGCCGCCGCCGGACATGCCTCCGCCTCCGAGTTCGGCTCCTTCGGCGGCTTGTTTGGCGGCTTCCCTGAAGGAGAGCACGCGAGCGTGTGCGCTCTGAATGCTTTTCAGGATACGCCGCACGCTCGGCAGCAAAGCGTTTGCCTCTTCAACGCTAAAAATCTTCATAATCGGGATGCTGGATGTCAGCAACGAACGACTGACATCCAATCTCTGCTTTAATGGTCATCCGTGACGCGTATGAATTCCTGCGAGGGTTCATAATCGTCTATCTCTTCTTCCACGGTGGATTCGATGATAACGCGCGTCACAGGCGGGTTAAAGCCGTCGCGATGACCGTTAGGCTCTGCGCCGTCCGGTTGCAGGAAGGCCGAAGCGTCGGTTCCCTCGTGCAAATCTCTTTCGTGGTAATGCGCGGCGTGCGGAAACTCTTTGCGCACCTTGTCAGCGATTTCGCCAAGGTCAATAAAATAGTCGGCCACGTCAATGAGCTTCGGGGCGGTGTTGGAGCGGAAGCCTGCCACCTCGACGCGGCAGCCTTTGTAGGCGACGGCGTTGACGGCATAAACGAAATCCTCATCGCCGGAGACCAACACAGCCGTATCGTAGCGCCCGGCTAAAGAAAGCATGTCAACGGCAATCTCGACATCCAGATTGGCCTTGCGTGTGCCGTCATAGAAGGTTTTCAATTCTTTCTGGACGACGCGAAAACCGTTGCGGCGCATCCAGAGCAGAAAGCCCTGCTGGCGTTCCGCGCCGATGTCCACGCCCGTATAAAAGAAGGCTCGGAGCAGACGGCCATCACCAAGGAGCACGCGCAGAAGCTTGTTGTAATCAATATCTATATTGTGAAAACGCGCTGCGTGAAAAAGGTTGTTACCGTCAATGAAAACTGCCACTCTGCCGCGATGACCGAACTGCCACGAGATATTATTCGTCGGATCAAAGTTCATGCGAAAAATGTTACTCCATTAAATTGATAAATATCTGTTCACTAGGATGCCGCCGCGAAGTGCGATAGGTCAAGTATAAAAAGGGCCTGCCGCCATTAAAGGTCTCTGCGGGGCGCGACTCCGATAATCTCATCCGTGACCGCATCCAGATAGACGGCCCGGTCGGGCAGACGCGCCAGATAGACCTCCCAGGCGAGATGAAATTCCAAGCCTGACGCTTGCTGCGGGCGGAGAATCGGATAGATGACCAGTTGGCGGATGATAACGGCGTCGCCCGTTTGAACGGTGTGGCTCTGAGGATTACCTGCGGCGTCCGTGTAGGCAAAGGTGCGTCCCGTTAGTCGTTGCGTGAGTTCGTCAGGGGTGTAGCGCGGGCGAGTGCCTGCGCCGGCAGTTCGTAGCAGGTCGATGTCGGGAATGCAAGTGCTGGTAATCTGTAGAATGCGGCGGTCGTCAGTGAAAGTGATTTCGAGTTCTCCGAATCCGTTGCGTAGTTGATAACGATTAAAAGGGCGCTGCTGGTACTTAGCTTTCTTCGTTCCGTCTGCCGCATCCGTCAAGAGGACAAGGGAAAGCTGTTGTGGTTCTGCGCCAAACAAGCGGGCATGACTGTTAATGAAACGGCGCAGGGATTCGGTGGTCGCGTCTTCCCATTTCTGTTTCGACTGCGACGCGTTGCTGTTGCCGTTATCACCGACCTTCGGCAGATACAGAGGAGTGGGCAGCGCGGGCAGGCTGCTTATGACTGCCGTTACCGGTTGCAACTCAGGAGCCGGAGCACTCGTGATGTTCTGTTCGCCCAGAAGCTTTTCCCACGCAGCGAGCGTGGCCTGTCGTCTGTCGTCGCTTTCCGTGAGCACTACCGGATATGGCGGCCCCTCCGGGCGCGGGCCTGTCGCGCTCGGCGGCGGCGTTGCCGCGCAAGCCGTGAGACTGAGAGCCAGCGCCGCGCAGAGCCAGAGTCTTAATGGAAATTCACAAAGCGCACTCTTGATGAACAACTGAGACATAATCTTTTTCGCAAACGTGAAAACGGCAAGCCGCCGCCCGATTCGTGATAACGTGAATGATTATACCGGAAGGGAAAAGCAAGGCGGAAGAATGAATGGAGATTTAGTGATTTAATCATTGGTTCATTTAGTCATTGATTCAATGACTAAATGAACCAATGATTACATGAATCAATGAGTATAATTCCTACTTGCTTTTCGTCCGTAGCAAGTATAATCCGTGTGCGAGGGAGAAAGCTGTGCCGCCTGACGAAGACTTTTTTCTGAGTGAAGAAGATGCCGCGCGCTTGCAAAGGGAGCCGCGCGGGTTTGCGCCAGACCAGATGGTTGGATGCGAAAAGTGTCTGCGCGCCAATCCGCCGACGCGCACCTCCTGTCTTTACTGCGCGGCGGCGCTGCCCGTCACAGAGCACAGCGCTCAGTTACGAAAGCCGACGCTCAGGCCATTGGAGAGATGGGAGCAGGGCTTTAACAGTATCTTAATTCCGCAGAGCAATGCTAGACCCGGCGACGATTGTTTGAACGAGATTGCTTCGTTGCTGCGCCTGAGCCTTGAGGATGTCCGGCGAATTGTCGAGGGCGGCGAGCCGTTGCCAATAGCGCGCGCGGCAGCCGCCGAGGAAGCTCAACTCATCGAGCGCAGCTTGAAGGCGCTCGGCCTCAAAGTGTTGACTGTCTCCGACGACGACTTGGCTTTGGAGACGCAGCCGCCAAAAAGAATGAGAACGCTGGAACTGGCAGCGGATGCGCTCGTCGCTTGGCCTGCTGGCAGCAACGAAACTCAACGCGCGTCTTGGGATGAGATTACGCTGCTGTTGACCGGACGCACCATCACACGTCAGGTTGAAGTCGAAGAACGGCGTGGACGCAGGGCGGAGAACGAAATCACAGAGACGCGCGAGTTGAGCGCTGACGATGCGGTGTTGGATATCTATTCGTCGGGCGGCGGCGGCAGCAGTTGGCGCATTGTCGCAGGCAGTTTCGATTTTTCCTGTTTGAATGAAAAAAAGGGTTT
>CAZEZJ010000169.1:8007-9982 GCA_964516695.1 uncultured Blastocatellaceae bacterium | reverse complement strand
TTCAAGCTCAATATCAATGCCCGTCTCTTCAGAGAGAGCGGCGGCGAATGAGGGGTACAAATCGCGGCTCTGGCAGCACAGCTCTAGGAAAGCGTCCGGGCGGTCGGCTTCGACCTGCGGGGCGAGCATTCCGGCGGCGGCATGAGAGGCTTCCATTCCAAGCCCCGCGCGCTCGACGAGCGCGACGCGCTCCACGCCGCGCAGCCTGAGCGCACGCGCAATCGCCAGCCCGATGACACCGCCGCCGACAACGATGGCGTCCGCCGTCCAATCTCTCTCGAATCTTTCCTGAGTTAGCATGACAAGGGAACTTACTGTGGTATGATGCAGCCTATCCTAAAGCAATCAGCCGCCGCGCTTTCAGCAGTCAGCTTTTGAAATATCATTCGCTGCTGGCAGTCTGATGGCTGAGCGCTCATTTGACTACAAGGCTGACAACTAATGGCAAAACATACTATCACACTCATCCCCGGCGACGGCATCGGCCCCGAAGTCTCCTCGGCGGTCGTACGGATTATCGAAGCAACGGGCGTCGAAGTCGCTTGGGAGACGCATTATGCGGGCGCGCAGGCTTTGGAAAAGTTTGGCGACACGCTGCCGCAAGAACTACTGGATTCCATCAAGCGCAACAAGGTCGCGCTCAAGGGGCCGATTACAACGCCGGTCGGCAAAGGCTTCACGTCAGTCAACGTCGGCTTGCGCAAAGCGCTGGACCTCTACGCCAATTTGCGGCCCGTGCGGGCGCTGCCAAACGTGCCTTCGCGCTATCCTGAGTTAGACCTCGTGGTGGTGCGCGAAAATACGGAAGACCTCTATTCGGGCATCGAGCACGTGGTCGTCCCCGGCGTGGTCGAAAGCATCAAGGTCATCACGGAGAAAGCCTCTACGCGCGTGTCGCGTTTTGCCTTCGAGTATGCGCGGCGCGAGGGGCGCAAGAAGGTCACAGCCGTTCACAAGGCCAACATTATGAAGCTCTCCGACGGACTCTTCCTAGACTGCTTTCGCGCCGTCGCCGCCAACTACCCTGAAATCGAAGCCGACGATAAGATTGTTGATAACGCCTGTATGCAACTCGTGATGCGTCCCGAACAGTTTGACATCATGCTGCTCGAAAATCTTTACGGCGACATTGTTTCCGACCTCTGCGCAGGGTTAATCGGCGGGCTTGGATTAGTGCCGGGGGCCAACATCGGAGAACTCGGCGCGGTCTTCGAGGCGGTCCACGGCTCTGCGCCGGACATCGCCGGGCAGGGCATCGCCAACCCGACGGCGCTCCTTCAATCAGGCATTCTGATGCTGCGCCACATAGGGGAACGCGAGGCGGCAGACAGGGTCGAAGGCGCGATGCTCAAAGTCTTTGAGGAAGGAAAGACGCGCACGCGCGACATACAGGGCGGCCAAGCCAGCACGATGGAGTTTGCCGAAGCCATCATGGCGGCGCTTTGATTGCAGTAGCGGGTTAACTTATACAAGACCGAGCAAGGGGCGGGCGTTGTTCATTTTATCAACGGCTTTATAGCATCAGGGCCGAATCCTGAATGAAAGGAGCCTTATGAACACCTCGGCACGTATCAAGCTCATCGTCGTCCTCGCGCTAGTCGTCGCCAGCGTCGCGGCACTACTCGTTGACAATCGCGCGGGCGCGCAATCCCGAACACCAAAACCGAAAGCGGAAGACCAGCAGCCGTCTTCCTTCACGCCTGTGATTGAAGAACCCTTCGATGTCGTGAGGGCGCGCGACAAGGCTGCGAAGGCGCGCGTCATGGCCGCGCAGATGAAGCTCTTGGAGGAGCGCTACGATTTGCGGCGGCGCGTTGCCGACAACGTGCGTATGACGCGCGGCAAGCCGGTTCCCGTTGGGCCAACGGCCAAACTCAAAGGCGGCGTGACCTGGGAACAACTGGGTCGCATGACGCCCGACGAGATAAGGGACAAGGGCGTCTTCCCTTACTTGCCGCTGCCGCACGTCAATCAT
>CAZEZJ010000169.1:0-7997 GCA_964516695.1 uncultured Blastocatellaceae bacterium | reverse complement strand
GGCGGCATGATTTTCCCGCAGTCGGAGTTGAAGCTGCTGCCTCGCCTGGAGCGCTTCGACATGGATTTCGATTTGCCCGACCATTTCCTGCCGGAGTTTCCGCCCGCCATCTTCCTGACGACGCGGCCCGACCTCGGTGATGTCTCCAAAGGCCAACTCGTCACCATCGACAACTTCTACGAACTCTTCAACGGCATTCTCAACCCGAAGCAACTCGACGGGCTGCGACTCCTTGTGACGCAGTTTCCGCAGCAGCAATTCAATGCTACGGCTGACCGCAAGACCGAAAAGTCTGACGGGATGCGCGGCGTCACCTGCTTCGACTGCCACGTCAACGGCCACACTTCCGGCGCGGCGCACCTCGTCGGAGACATCCGCCCGCAGGAGTTTCGCCGTCGCATCGAGACGCCGAGTCTGCGCGGCGTCAACATCCAGCGTCTCTTCGGCTCGCAGCGCGCCTTGAAGACGGTCGAAGATTTCACGGAGTTTGAGCAGCGCGCCGCCTACTTCGACGGCGACATCGTGCTCGCCACCAAGAAGGGCATCAACATTCTCGACCGTGGCACGCAGGTCCACGACATGTCGGAGTTTCAGGAGATACTGGACTTCCCGCCCGCGCCCAAGCTCAGCGTCTACGGGCGGCTCGACCGCCGCAAGGCGACCGAATCGGAAGCGCGCGGCGAAGACATCTTCTTTGGCAAAGGCAACTGCGCCATCTGCCACACACCGCCCTTCTACACGGACAATCTGATGCACGACCTACAGGTCGAACGCTTCTATAAGCCGCGCATGGAAGGCGGCATGATGATTACCAAGCAAGGCCCCATCAAGACCTTCCCCTTGCGCGGCATCAAGGAATCGCCCCCCTACCTCCACGACGGGCGACTGCTCACCCTCGAAGACGCCGTTGAATTCTTCAACCTCGTCCTCGAACTCAATCTTTCCCCGCAGGAAAAAACAGACCTCGTCGCCTTCCTGCGCGTGCTGTAAACTGAATCCGTACTCGCTAACGAAAGACAAGTGAAAGCCAAGCTTACAGGCTAAACGCGAAAGGATGACAGCAGGGCCGCTCAAGTTTGAGCGGCCCTGCTGTTGTTCGTCGTCTCTCTCTTGGTGCTGGTTGTTTGTCCTGACCTAGTTGCTTTTCAGGCCGCCGCCGTCGAGGGCGGTGTAGGTGTCGGGGGAGAAGAGGCCGAGCCAGGGGTCGTTGCGGGGCGTCAGGAAGAGTTCTTTGTAGACGCGCTCGTTGAAGGCGTCGAGGTTGTTGCGCAGGCGCGAGGACAAGAGCCAGGCGTGGAGCTTGGTGTGCATCAGGTATTCGTTGCGCACGGTGTCGAGCGCGATGTAGCGCTCGAAGTTGCTGACGAGGCGTGCGAGTTGTGCTTCCGTCTGCGCAGTCTGGTTCGAGGCGTCGAGTTGCGCGCGGCTCTGGCGGCGTATCATTGCGATGCTGGCGGCGTCGAGTTTGGCGTCCGTCAAATGGAGCGCGGCGATTTTGTTCCAGGTCGCGTTGTCTGTGGCGGCTTCCAGCAGTTGCGGTTCGTAGGTAATCGAATTGATGATGCTGGTTTCGGTGACGGCCTTGGACATCGCGCGCCGTGCTGCGGCGCGTGCGGTCGGCGTCTGGCCTTCCGCCTGTTCTTCGCCGGAAATCTCCGCCGGAATCTTCCCGCCCGTTTTCTGCACGTCAGAGCGCCAAGCCTGAACGATGGCGTCAAGGCGCGATTGATGATAGAGGCGCAGGCTTTCGGCACGCGCGGCTTCCGGTTGCCCGGGGGTTTGTTTGGCAATTGATTCGGCGCGCGCCAATGATTGTAGAAAGGCGCTTGGGCCATAGAGGCCGGGGAGCGCGTCGATGGGACGGCCTTCGGCATCTAGGATGTAGTGGATGCTGTTGCCTGTCAGCGTGCGTTGTAATGTGCGCCCGTCGCCGTAGTCGATGGTGACGCGCGGCACGGGTCGAACGCTCTTCCAGTGGAGTATGAAACGCTCGCGCAGGGTGCTTGCGACTTGCGCGTTACTGTAAAGCACCGTGCGGAAGAAGCGACTGTTGGCGCAACTATATTCTTCGTTGAGATTGCCGAGCAGCCGCAGAGAGAGGATGGGCTTGCCGCTCTTGCGCGATGCGTTTTGCGCCGCTGCCAGGTCCGTGTACCAGTAGAGACCAGCGGCGGCGCTGTCATACTGCTGGCTGACCGCATCGAGCGCCGTGCGGATGCGCTGCCACGCAGCGGCGTCCGTGGGCGAAGCGACTGTCGTAGTGGAAGTGTGCCGCTTAATCTCTTCGGCGTAGATGGCGAACAATGTTTGCAGTCCGGCTGGCCCCATCGCTCTGAGCGCGGCAATCGCCGGAGCCGCTTCCGCCGCGTTCGCGGAAACAGCGGCCCGCGCCAGCGCTTCAGGCTGACCACCGTTGGCACGCGCCACAACCGGCAAACCCAAGGCCAGAGCGAGAAAAACTATAGCCAGAGCGAAATGTTTGAGACGCATATTCATTCTCCTACAAGAAGAGGGCCAGCCTGTGTCTGTACATGGGGAGACGCGCTGTATGCGGTCGAAATCTTCTTTTAAGGCTGGCCCGTTGGACGACCTCTGCGCGGTATTGACGAGGCTGTGCGGAGACTTTTGCGCGCGTCTCTTTCGCTTGGCGCGTCGAAAGATAGGCTCTAAGTATCGAAAACTAACTCAAGCCGCGGGCTTCGCACGCGTAATCCAAATGCTGCGTTGCTCTTTGCTGCTGACGATGTAGCCGACGAATAGTTGCTCGCCGCCGGAGGCGATAGCGGGAAGCTCCGCTTTATCGGCCAGCGGTGTGCTGCCGGTCGTGGCCGCTCCGTCTGCGTTGAGGTGGGCGCTTAAAATGCGCGGCTCTTTCTCTTCGTCGCTTTCCCAAACGGCGAGCAGGTTATTCTTGTCGTCCAACAGCAAAGAGGGATTGCCGCGCACTTGGCCCACGGCCAGCAGCTTGCGCGCAGAGAAGGTGCGCCCTCCGTCGCGCGATTCGGTCCAGTAAAGACCCGCGCTGCCGCTCTCGCCCGCCGTGTACCAGACCGCACGCAGCGCGCCGTCGCGTGCGACCGCCAGCGCCGGGCCGGAGACAGGGCAGCCCGTAATCTTCCAGTTGTCGTCGCTGATGACCTGCGGCTGGGCGAACGTCTGCCCGCCATCCGGCGAAGACGCGACCGCGATGTGACGAAAATCGCCGGGCAGCACTTGCCGCCAACTGGCGTAAACACGATTGCTTGGGCCAACCACGAGCGCCGTCTTGCAACACGGGCAGGCTTCGCCCGCCAACCGTTGATTCGCGGAAAACGTGCGCCCGCCGTCTGCGGAGCGTGCGAAGAAGACTTCGCTGTTTGGCTCGGCGTGCTGCATCGTCTTCTGATTCGCGCCCGGCAGATGCTCAGGCTGCGGAGCAACGTTGCGCTCGTCGAGCCAAGCGACGTAGACGCGATTGTCGGCCGCGACGGCCAGCGAGTGCATCCCGTGGCTGGCTGGCTTCGCGTCGTCGTTGACTTTGACGGGCGCTTCAAAGGAGCGGCCTGCGTCGCGCGAGGCGGAGAGATAGAGCGTCGTCGCGTGGCCCTTATCGCGTGCTGTCCACCCGACATAGACGGTCTTATCGGGCGCAACCGCGATGGTCGGAGGGTCGCCGCGCCAGCCCTTCGCTTCGCCCGCCTGCGGGTTAACGCGGACGGGCGAGGCGGTCGTCAGTCCCTCGCGGTCAAGACGCGCGACAAGCACGTCAGCCTGCTTATTCGCGCCGTGTTCAATCCAGACGATGTAGGCCGTGCCGTCGCTGGCGGCGGCCAGGCCAGGCTCGGCTGCGTCCACGCTCTCGGCCGAGATGCGAACGGGCTGCATCATGTTCGCCAGCGGCGGCGCTTGATGCGCGTGTCGCGCGCAACCCGCCGTCAACAGCAGGAACAGCAGGACGTATGCCGTCAGGTTCGTTTGGCGCGCGATGCTTTTGGTGTTGGCTTGTTGTTTCGACATCAGATTTGCTTTCGGTCTTCTACTTCTTCGGTGCTTCTGCTACTGGAGCTTCACCCGGCAGGACGAAGCCGTACTTACGCATGATGGGGCGACCCTGCGGGCCGTTGATGAAGGCTGCAAATGCGCGCGCCTGCTGTTCGTGCTTTGTGCTTTTGACGACGGCCAGCGCCTGGTTGAGCGGCTTGTGCAACTCTTCGGGCACAAGCACCCAGCGCCCTTTGCTCTGCACGCTAAGAGAGAGCGCGATGACGGCGACATCGACGTTGCCCGTCTCCGCAAACTGCAAAGCCATCCGCACATTCTCGCCCAGCACCAGCTTATCTTTCACCCCATCCCAGATGCCAATTGATTGCAACGCCTCACGCGCGGCCATGCCGTAGGGCGCGTGCTCAGGGTTGGCGATGCTGATGCGTTTGACATCGGCGCGCTTGAGGTCTTCCGGTTTATCAATCTGCAAGGAACTTTCCGAGCGCAGCCAGATGGTGATGCGCCCGCGCGCGTAGAGAGCTTTGGTGTCAGGGATAATCAAGCCCTTTTGCTCCAGGCCGTTGACGTATTCGACGTTGGCCGCGGCGAAGACATCCATCGGAGCGCCGTTCTCAATCTGCCGCGCCAGATTGCCCGTCGAGCCGAAGCTATAGACGACTGTGATGCCCGTCGCCTGCTTGAATATTGGCCCGATTTCCTCAAAGGCCGGAGTCAAATCGGAGGCCGCCGCCACCGTTATCTCATTGCGCTGCTCGTTTGGCGGCTGGCCAGAGCAGCTTGCCAACAAGAGCACCAGCACGATGCAAGCGGCGCTGATAGTTTGTCTCATCTTTGAGCTTTCGCGTGGTTGATTCATCATGCTTTTAGAAACTGAACCGCAGGCCAAACTGTAGCTGTCGCGCGTCGCTCGCGGCGGTTGGCCGGCCAAAGGTCGCGAGCGGCGTCTGGGCTGTGCCGAAGGTATTGTTCGGCAGTTGCAGGTTCGAGCGGTTGAGCGCGTTGAAGGCTTCCATGATTGTCTCCAGTTCAAGGCGCTCCGTGAAACGAAAACGGCGGCTCAGGCGCAAATCGAGCGCAGCGAAACTGAATGCGCGACCGCTGTTGCGGCCGACGCCAGCGGGCCTATCGTTAAAGTTCGTATCGAAGTTGCGGTCATTGCCGGTCTGTATATTAAACGGCAAGGCGGAAGCATAGGAGAAAATATAACTAAACTGAAAGCCGCCGAGCGTTCGACGCAGGAGGCTGGCTCCCGCAACGCGGCGCGGCGCTGTGAATGAGCCGCTGACGGTCAGGCGATGGCGCTGGTCGTTGTCAGATGGCCCACGCTCATCGCGCAAGTCAAAGTTGTTCTGCGGGGTGCTGAAGAAGAAGTTGCCCGCGTTGTCAGTTGATTTCGAGAAGGCGTAAGCGAGACGAATGTTGGCCCAAGAACCCGCGCGCTTATGGAAGGAGAAGATGAGCGCGTCGTAATAAGAATCGCCGGAGCTTTCAAAGCGGCTGATGTTGCCGAAGTTTGGGTCTGGGCGTCCGAGGTTCGGGATGCCCTGCTGCCCTGCTTGCTGTGCGGTGAGCGTCGGCACGTTGATGTTGCGCGAGAGCAGTAGGTGCAGCCCGCGCAAATGCAGGTAGCCGATGGAAACGGAAGCATTACTTGGCAACTCGCGCTCGATTTGCAGGTTGGCCTGGAGGCTGTAGCTGTTTTCGATGCGCGGGTCAATGCGCGTCACGTTCGGCTTCGTCAGAAGAATAGAAGGCGCGGCGGCGAGGACGTTGGGGAACAGGGGCGCGCCCGCCTGCGTGGGTGAGAGTTGAACGACAACGTATTTCGAGCCGTCGCGCTGAAGGGCGTTTGAGGTGGCGCGCAAGGGAAGGCGGTCGAAGTAGACGCCGAAGCCGGCGCGGATGACGGTCTTGCGATTGCCGGGCGCAAAGGCCAGGCCAACGCGCGGCGCGAAATTATTAGTATCGGTGTGGATGGGGTCGGGCAAAAATTGTGCGTCGTAGCGCAGCCCCAGATTCAGGGTTAAATCCGCGCGCGGCTTCCATTCGTCTTGCACGAAGAGGCCGATGTTCGGGTTTGATTGAAACTGCGAGGGCGCGCCGAAAGCTTGTTGAAAACTACTGTAGGTGCCGCTCGTAAAATTGGCGAGCGAGGTGAAAGTATAGACGCCTTGCACCGCGCCGGGGAAAAGAATATTAACGCGGTTGTAGAGCACATCAACGCCGCCTTTCAGCGAATGAGCGCCGCGCTGTGTGGCGACATTTTCCACGACTTCAAAGAGGTCTATGTCGCGCGCCAGCGGCGAGAAGGTGGCTGTGCCGAAGCTGGCGACGCCGGAAATGTTAACGGCCGGGCCAATCGTATCGTTGACGGGCGCGCCAAGACGGCTGCGTGTGAATTGAAAGCGCGCTTCGTTGATGGTGCGCGAACTAATGGTCGTGACGTTGCTGGCCGTGATGGTCTGGTCGCGATTGTCGAGGCTCGTGCCGCGACTGACGCTGTTGAGGCCGCCGACGGTGCGTGAGTTAAGGGCGCTGATGTCGTAGAGGCTGTAACGCGCGGCGAAGAGATTGGTGGCGTTGATGCGATGGTCTAGGCGCGCGAAAAAGTTTGTGGCATCGAGGCTGGCGGGCACGACGCCCGTTTCGAGGCGCGGCCCGCCGTAGCCAACCGCGTTCAGACGATTGTTGATGGCAACGATATTGGCCGGGGCGATGGTGATGACGTTTGAGTCGTTGCGGCGCGTCTGCTCGAAGTTGGCGAAGAGGAAAGTTCTATCACTTCGGAGCGGACCGCCGAGGCTTGCGCCATACTGTGTTTGCGTCAGCAAGTCTTTCTGCGGCGCGAGCGGATTGCGCGCGTCGAAGCGCTGGTTGCGGAGGAAGCCGTAGAGCCGCCCGCGCCAATCGTTTGTTCCCGATTGCGTGATGATGTTGACGACGCCAGCCGACGCGCGCCCGAATTCCGCGATGCCGCCGGAGGTCACGACCTGAAACTCGCGTATCACTTCCTGACTGTAGAACGTGCCCGCAAGGTCGGCCGCGTCGTCGTTGGCCGAGACGCCGTCAACAATAAAGCTGTTGTTGAGATTGCGTTGGCCCGCGACGGAGATACCCGTGCCCTGCACGGCGGAAGTCTCGGCAAACTTTTGGGGGCTTCCCGTGTTGGTGCGCGAAACGGCGGGCACGAGCAGCGCGAGGTCTAGGTAGTTGCGGCCATTGAGAGGCAGTTCGTCAATCTCGCGCGGCATGATGGTCTCCGCGACCTGCGTGCGCGTCGTTTCGATAACGGGCACAGCCGTTGTGACCTGCACGCTGGCGGCCACGCCCGCCACCGTCATCTTGACGGAGACATCAAGCGCCTGCCCGACCGTTAACGTCAGTTGCTCTGTGATGGAAGTGAATCCCGCGTGCTCGATTGTCAGTTGATAAGAGCCGACGGCTAGATAAAGGAAACGATAACGGCCCGCTTCATCGCTCGCGGTCGTTTGTTGCTGGTTGCTGTCAAGATTTTTGATGGTTAGCCGCGCGCCGCCGATGGCCGCGCCGTTTGTGTCTTCGACGCGCCCGCTCAGCGTGGCCGACGTGATGGTCTGCTGCGCTCGCGCCGCAAGAGAGAAAAAGCAAACGAGCGCCAGCAGGATGATGATAGTCGCGCTAGTTGAATTGATTGCGGCCCGCTTGCGAGCCTTGCTGGGGAAGGAGAACATGGTTCGTCTCTCCGTTAAAAAAGCTTACCCGTCAAAATAGAACAGCGCTGGCGAAAGCGAAGGCGCTAGGGCGGTATTCGCGCAGGAAGTGCCGGCCCTGCGCTCGCACCTAAACCGAGCCATGCTGCCCGTGGGTCGAAACGGCGCTCTCGCTTAGTCGCTGTCTTTTAACGGAAAGTCCAACACCGGAAAGTCCAAGACGGCGCGCCGCCTTGTAGACTTGTCCGGCAAAAAGACCAATAGGCTGTGCCTCGCATCCCGGATAGAGAGCGAGCTTTTGAAGCCACCAGCGCCGTGCGGCCG
>CAZEZJ010000168.1:0-9987 GCA_964516695.1 uncultured Blastocatellaceae bacterium | reverse complement strand
TTAAGGCGTGCTCCAACTCTCTGCGCTCGTCGGCGGGCAGTTGTTGGGCCTGACTCTTAACCAACACTTCTCCACCCGCGCCGACAATCTCGATGGCCGAGAGATGCCCGCTCTGCACAAAGCGTGCGAGCGCGCTCTCCTCGGCTAAGGCGGGCATCGCATCAAGCATCACGGCCAGCATCGCGGCGTTTTCCTGGAGGCTGCGCGCCTGAATCTTCTCTGCCTCGCGCTGCACGTTGCTCGCTTCCTTAACACTGTCGTCGGGCAGGCGGTAGAACCATTTTTCGAGCGAGCGATTGAGGAAGAGATAAGAGAAGACGGCCATCGCCGTGATGGGCAGCAGGCTGACCGAGATGAAATACACGATGAGCCGCGTTTTGATTTTCGAGCCGAGTTTGCGTTCGCGGCGCTCGCGGCGAAGTTTTAACAGGTTGCGGATGAAGATAAAGGTGAAGACGATGAAGGCGGCGAAGTTGAGCGAAGAAAGGGCGTAGAGCAGTAGCGTGTCGGAAGCGGTATCGGGCGGCACGACCGTCCAGAGGCCGAAGGCTTGCAGCGCGATGAGCACGGACAGAGGTAGCAGCACCAGCCCGCCGAGCACCCACGGGGCAGTCCGGCGGCGCGGCTTCAACTCCACGGCGTCTTGCTCCTCGATAGTTGTACGCGCTTTCTCGCTCATACGTGGCACTTTATCTCATCGGAGTTTACCATACGTCCGGCGCTCTGATGATGCGCTCGCGGTGCAAGTCTGCGCCAGCTTCAGTTAGAATAGCCGCGCTCCTGTCATCATGCGTATAACTGAAACCAATGGAACCTTCTGCAATCTTTTTCAATCAAGCGGGACGCCTGCGCAGCGGCTGGCGGTTTGCGATTTACATCGCTTCGCTCTTCATCGCCATCGCGTTGCTGTTCAGTCTGGTGCGCGTCTTGCTGGTGAAAATCGGCGGGCTGTCGGAAGCGAGTCTGACTGAGAGCAACTTTGGCTGGGTCGTGCAGGCTCTTATTTTATTGAGCGCGGCGACGCTGCTCGGTTGGGGCTACGGCAAACTGTTTGAGGATTTACCGGCGCGAGCCTTGGGCTGGGCCTTTCATAGCGGTTGGTTGGGCGACTGGCTGAAAGGCTCTCTCGTCGGCGCACTCTCGCTCCTGCTGGCGACGCTGATAGCGGCCATCTTCGGCGGTTTTACTTTCACGCTTAATAACGCAGCAACGTCTTCGTCCATCGCTAGTACGCTGCTCATCTCCGGCATCATCTTTATTCTGGCCGCGGCTGCCGAGGAAGCAATGTTTCGCGGCTATCCTTTGCAGACGATGACGCGCGCGAAGTTGGCTTGGGTGGCGATTATTCTGACTTCAGTGATTTTTTCAGTCGGCCATCTCGATAACCCGAACGTCGTGCCGGGCTTCACGTTCATCAACACGGCGCTGGCTGGCGTTTGGCTAGCCATTGCTTACCTGCGAACGCGCAGCCTGTGGTTTCCGCTCGGCGTTCACTGGGCTTGGAACTGGATGATGGGCGCAGTTATCGGTCTGCCCGTCAGCGGGATTGAACGTCTGACGCCGAACCCTCTGCTGCGCGCCGCAGCCGTCGGCCCGCCGTGGCTGACCGGCGGAACGTATGGTCTTGAAGGCGGAGCCGCCTGCACCATTGCCCTTCTCGTCTCAACCGTCTTTATCTGGCGCACGAGGCTTCTATCAGCCACAGAGGAGATGAAACGCTTGACCGACCACGAGAACGCAAAGCAGCAATAACGAAGGCGGCAACGATGACAGCCTGACGACTCGAAGATGAAGCGCCACGCTTTCATCTGTGCCGCCTTTCTATCGTCGCCCTGCTATCTTCAGCTTGCAGTTTTCGGCTTTCTCGTTGTGTTAACAGTTGCGTTTGAGCGTGCGTCTTAAGAGTCGGCAGGCACACACGAGCGAGCGCGCCGCAAATGGCAGAGGCCAGTAATTTCTTCTAATTCCCGGGAAAACGTCAGCGCCGAGGTTTTTCGCAAACTCCGGCGCGACCAAAGAGAATGTCCAAGCTTGAGATGACAGGAGACTTGCTCCTTATGGCGGGTCAAGCGCCAGCCGTCAATCGGACGCCTGCCGTCGCTGCGGTTTCGCCCCACGCCCTGATGGTCGCGGCAGCGCGCGACGGCGACCATCAGGCTTTCGCAGAACTCTATGAGCTTTACGGGCCGATGGTGCACGGAATCTTGCTGGCGCGCGTGCCTTGGAGCGAAGTGGACGACCTTGTGCAGGATGTTTTCCTGCTGGCTTTCAGGCGACTCGGGGCGCTTCGCGACTGCGCAGCCTTCGGCGGGTGGTTGGCGATGATTGCGCGCAATCGTGCGATGGATTTCCACCGCCGCGCGCGTGAGACGAGTCCTTTGCCTGAAGACCTCGCGCAGGGGAAAAGTCTGAAGGCGGAAGCCTCGGAAGTGCTGGCGCTGATTCGCACGTTGCCGGAAGCCTATAGGGAAACGCTGGTGCTCAGGCTGGTGGAAGGCATGACGGGGCCGGAAATCGCTGAGCGCACGAATCTGACGCCCGCTTCGGTGCGCGTGAATTTGCATCGCGGAATGAAGCTGCTGCGCGAAAAGCTAGGCAGCCAGGAGAAGCCATGAGAGACGATTACCTGTGGGACAAATCGGGCCAGCCCGACCCGGAAATTGAACAACTCGAACAGCTACTCGGCAATCTGCGCTACAAGCGTCCGGCTAACGACCTACCGCTGCCCGAGCGCCCGCCCGTTTCTTCGCGCCGCAGCATGTTCACGCCGTTTCTGGCGGCGGCTGCCGCCCTGTTCTTAATGTTGGCGGCGACCGGACTCTGGTTCGTCATCGGCGGCAATCAGAAAGATGCTGCGCGGGCGCTTGTTTCCGGCGTCGAGCCGGGTCGCCTGCCGGATTGGCTCAATTCCGAAAGCCTGTCTGCCATCACCGTGCGCGAAGCGACGAATGAATCCGCCAAGCCGGAACACACCATCATCACGGCGAGCGATTCAAACTCTGACAGACGACGCCGCGCGTCCTCGTTCAAGCGTCGAACGCCATCAACTGTGCTGGTGGCGAAAGTTCAGACGATACAGGGCGAGCGCATCAGCGAAGACGAGGGAGTGGCGGCCAGAGAGCAACTGATTAAGGCGCTGCATCTAGCCAGTTCAAAACTCAATCAGGTGCAGAAGAAGGTACAGGATAATAAAAGCCCCGGCCCTGTTTCCTGAATCGGAAGATTAGACGAACGGAGTTGTTATGAAGCGAATGCTAACGAAACCCTTAAGACTGCTCGGCCCGGCGCTGCTCATCATTGTCGCCGCCGCCGCAGCCTACAGTCAGGACGCCCGCTTGCAGATTAGTAATCTGGACCGGCTCGAACCCAGAGCAGCGCAGGTGGTGGATGTCAACATTGACGGACGCCTGCTGCAAATCGCCATCGGCTTTCTCAATCCCAAAGACCCTGAGCACGCCAAGATAAGAGATGTGGTCGCGGGGCTGAAGGGCGTCTACGTCAAGAGCTACGAGTTTGACAAGCCGGACGAATATTCCCCCGCCGATTTAGCTGCCATCAGTTCGCAACTCAAAGCGCCCGGCTGGTCCAGAATGGTCGGCGTGCGAAGCTCCCGCGATAAGGAGACGCTCGAAGTCTATATGCTGCTCGTCGGTGATAAAATCGGCGGCGTCGCCGTCATCGCCGCCGAGCCGAAGCAACTGACAATCGTTAACATCGTCGGGCCGATTGACCTCGAAAAGCTCTCCGCGCTCGAAGGCCATTTCGGTATTCCCAAACTGAAAATCAAACGCGACGGCTCGCCATCAAAGGAAGTGAAGCCATGATGCAAAAGCGCAAGCGATACTTCATCTACGCACTCGCGCTGGCCGCCCTGCTCTCCTTCGGGCACTATTCCACGGCCCATGCTGGCGACCGCGCCTTCGATGCGATTTCAAAGCATCTCAAATCTCAGTATAAAGCCAAGAAGCGCCGCATTCCCTTCCTGGGGTTGGCGAGTTTAGCCGTCAAAATCATTCGCCCCGCCGGAGTGAAAAGCGTCAAGCTCGCCATCTTTGAAGAACTGTCTCATGCGCCCGCCGCCGGCAGCAACGACCTCTCCGCCATCCTGCGCAACGCTCTTAGCCCCGAATGGCAACCGCTCGTTCGCATTCGCTCGCGCGACGGCGAACAGATGTACATCTACGCCACCGCGGAGGGCAAAAGCATCAAACTGATGCTCGTCAGCATCGGCGGCACAGACGCCTTCGTCGCCCGCGTCAAAATCAATCCCGACAAGCTCAAAGCGTTTGTCGAAAACCCGAAGCTGCTCGGAATCTCACTTAAATAACAATCAACAGCCCGAAAGCCCACAGTCCGAAGTCAAGACTTGTTATCTTAACTTCGGACTGTGGGCTTTCGGGCTGTTGACTAACGTTTTATCTTTCGTCAATCGGCACGTATTTGAGGTCGCGCTGGCCGACGTATTCGGCGCGCGGGCGAATCAGCTTGTTGTTCTCGTATTGCTCTAGGACGTGTCCGGTCCAACCGCTGATGCGGCTGACGGCGAAGATGGGCGTAAAGAGTTCGAGCGGGATGCCCATCATGTAGTAAGTCGAAGCGGAATAGAAATCAACGTTCGGATACATGCCTTTTTCGCGCAGCATAATCTCTTCAATCTTGCGCGAAATCTCAAACCACTTCGTTTCCCCTGTACGCTGGCCCACCTCTTTCGAGAATTGCCGCAGGTGCGTGGCGCGCGGGTCTTCCGTTTTGTAGACGGCATGGCCGATGCCCATAATCTTCTGCTTTTGAGCGAGCGCGTTCTTAACGTACTCTTCAGCCTTCTCGACTTCACCGATTTCCAGCAGCATCTTCATCACGTTAGTGTTCGCGCCGCCGTGCAGTGGGCCGGAGAGAGCGGCGATGGCCGCCGTCACGGCTCCGTACATGTCGGCCAGCGTTCCGGCGACGACGCGCGCGGTAAACGTCGAAGCGTTCAATTCGTGGTCCGCGTGCAGAATCAGACAGACATCGAAGATGTGCGCGTCTTGCTCTGAAGGCATCTCGCCCTTGAGCATGTAGAGAAAGTTGGTGGCGATGTTGAGTTCGGGTTTGGGTTTGATTGGCTCCTGCCCATGATGAAGGCGGGCGGAGGCGGCGACGATGGCCGGCAGTTGCGCGGTCAGGCGCGTGGCCGTGCGCAGAGAAGCCTCACGCGAGGTGTCGCGCGCGGTCTTGTCATAAAAATCGAGCGCCGAAATGCTCGTCCGCAGCGTGTCCATCGGCTCGGCGTCGCGCGGATACTGGCGCATCAGGTCCAGCAAAGCGGCGGGCAATTCATAACATTCGGCGAGCGAAGATTTCAGTTCGTCGAGTTCCGAGCGATTGGGCAGGCGACCATGCCAGAGCAGGAAAACGACCTCTTCAAAAGTCGAATTACGGGCGAGGTCGTGAATGTCGTAGCCCTCGTAGATTAAGATTCCCTGCTCGCCGTTCACGTCACCGATTGATGAAGTCGCGGCCACTACGCCGCGCAGCCCAGCAGCGCTCGTCGCCGTGGCAGTCGCGCCATCCTTCGCTTTATTCATGGTTTCCCAGTCCTTATGTTTGAAGTGTTTTTGAAGATAGCAAAGAGCGTGACGTGTGACAAGTGACGGCTGCCGAAGCGGTCTGAAAACAAGGACTGACGGCGAACGAGTTTCTCTCAACGGTTCGCGTCGCGGTTTGCGGCCGGTGTGATGACAACGACGGGCTGGCCGCGCTCAACGCCTAATCGTCGCGCAGCGGAATCAAGGAAGGCGACTATCTCCAGAAAACCCGCGCTGCCCCAGATGGCAAACAGCTCGCCCGAATCATCATCCCCCTGAGCATAAAAGCGGCGAAGCTCTCTAATCTCGACTTCATTAATCAAGATTCTCGCTCCGCGTTCAAACATCTCATCTTGGAGGTGGTCGCGCGTCAGATTCGTGATGCAATTGCCGAAACGGTCTATGTGGATGATGGAGGCTTTGATGGTGTCGTCATTGGTCCAGACGGGTTGGTTCAAATCAAATCGCAGATAATCCTTTATCTCGTCGCCCAACTCTCTAGGCTGCACGCCCTTTGAAAGCGCGCCCGCGACGGGGGCGAAGATGTCGCGCCCGTGAAAGGTCGTGCTGACGGGCTGGCGAAAATACTTTTCATTCGTCAGGTGAAAAACGCGCACGGAAGCATCGTAGTCAGAGAAGAAAAAGCTGAAGATGCCGTTGTCAGGCCCGACGAGAAATTGGCCGCCAACGCTGACGAGCAGCGGGCGACGCGAAGACCCAACGCCCGGGTCAACCACGGCGACGTGAATCGTCGCGGGCGGAAAAGCTTGATGCGCAGCGAGCAATGTGAAAGCTCCGGCATGGATGTCGTGCGGCGGAATCTCATGCGTGAGGTCGAAGATGCGCGCATCCGGGTTGACGGTGAGAATAGCGCCCTTCATCGCGCCGACGAAATAGTCTGATGTGCCGAAATCGGTGAGTAAAGTGATGAGCATAGTAGTACGAACTCTAAAGTTTAATGTCCGTCGTCCAAAGTCAGTAAACTGTTGTTCAGACTTTGGACGACGGACATTAGACTTTAAGCTGCGCGTTAGTTATTGAATGCGCGTCGTGCTTGAAGTGCGGACTCTCATTTGCTGGCCTTGGGGCATTCGGATGTCTTTGCCGCGTTGGGAGAGGACGCCGCCGGTGCCGATTGCGCCGCCGATGGCCGCGCCGATGGCCGCGCCCTTGCCGCCGCCCGCAATCGCACCGATGATAGCGCCGATGCCCGTCGCGGCCCCGACTTTCGCCACGTCGTCCTTCGTCGAATCCTTACCCTTCACGCCGCCTTCCTCATCAACATCTCCGACGCCCTCGCTGCCGCCCATGTCTAAGACTTCTATCACCTGCGCTTCAAAGTTTGCGCCACGATTATCTGGAAAGCGGATGTGGTCGAACGTGAGTTGGAGTTCGGCTTTGCCGCCGACTTTGCCGGGGCGTTTGACGCGCGTGACGCGCCCGTCAAGCATCGCGCCTTCATACTCGCGCGGTTCCAGCACGCGCGCCTGAAAACGGTCGCCGCGCTGCGTGGCATCCGTCGAGAGGTTCGTCAGAAGCTCGACCGTCATCACGGTGTTTGAAGGAATGTCGAAGACGCCGCCGCTCAAAACTGGGCCAGTGTTGCCGCTGCTGCTGCCCGTTGAATTCGTAGAGCCTGGGGTGGTACTGGTGCTGACGCCAGCGTCGTTGCTGCTGTCGTCGTCGTCATCATCGGGCGTGTTCGTCTGGTCGCGTTTGGAGAGGGTGGAGGGAATGTCGGATTTGAAGGTGCGCCGCTCGTAGCCGTCAGCATAGCCGACCTCGAAACCCTGCTGGTAGCCATCGCGGTAATCTTCCATCGAGCCGTAAGAGGGAGCATAAGCACGGTCGCCGCGCTGGTAGTCTTCCTTGTTGCGATAGTCGCGCGCAGCCCGTGCGACCGAATCGCGATAGCCCGCCTGATAGCCATCCGAATAGCCCGTGCGATAGCCGCGCTCCAGGGCGCCCGTGCTTTGCTGAACGACCGATAGCACGACGCTTGGGCGATAAGCATTCGCGAGGGCCAACGATGGCACGGCGAGGAGCGTGAACACAAGCGAGGTGGTCAATATCAGTCTCAGATTTTTCATATGGCGTCCCTTCACATCAAAATTGTTTCCGGCTCATCCTCAGTCCGGCTTGAAGCTTCGCGAGCAGCCAACCAGCGACCGTCATGTTGATATTACCACTTCCGGCAAGCCTTGCGTCATCCTTACATGTCTCTTGACGCTCTCGCTCTCGCGCGCCTAGACTCATTTTGGAGCAGTCACAGCAGCGCGCTCGATTGCTTCTGATGCCTGACGCAGGGTTGCGGGTTGGCAGACGAAGCAATCAGCTTTTCAGCAATTGGCGTTCGGCCAACGGCACAAGCTGCTGAAACTGAGGAGCGATTGAGAGTAAGCCGGCTGTTGATGGCTGAAAACGGATGCTTAAGCAACGCAGAGTTTATCTGGACAATAGCGCGACGACACCTGTTGACGCGCGCGTCATCGACGCGATGCTGCCGTACTTGACGCAGAAGTACGGCAACGCTTCGAGCGTGCATTACTTCGGACAGGAAGCACGCGCGGCAATTGACCGCGCGCGGCGCGAGGTGGCAACGCTGGCCGGCGCGCGTCCCAATGAAATCACTTTCGTCTCCGGCGGCACGGAGGCTAACAATCTGGCGATACGCGGTCTAGCGGAAGCCGCCGCCGCTCATGGCCGCCACATCATCACTTCACAGATAGAGCATCCATCCGTGCGCGGCATCTGCGATGTCTTGGAGAAGCAGGGCTGGGAGATAACGCGTTTGCCCGTTTATGAAGACGGCATCGTGCGCGTGGAAGATGTGCGCGCGGCGATGAGGCCGGAGACGGTGTTGATAACGGTGATGCTCGCGAATAATGAACTGGGGACGATTCAACCCGTGGCGGAGATTGGCGCATACGTGCGCGAACTGCGCGCCGAAGGGCGTAGGCATCTCTGGCTGCACACGGATGCGACGCAAGCTGCCGGACGAATGAAGGTGGATGTCGAAGAATTAGGGTGTGATTTGTTGTCAATGTCCGCGCATAAGCTTTACGCGCCGAAGGGCACGGGCGCGCTCTACGTTCGCCGCAGCGTGCGACTGACGGCGCAGATTGTCGGCGGGCATCAAGAACGCGAGCGGCGCGCGGGCACGGAATCGGTCGCTAGTATCGTCGCTTATGGGGAAGCGGCGAGGCTCGCGGTCGCAGAGTTAGACGAGCGCATCGAACACGTGCGGCGCTTGCGCGACGAGTTTGAAGCCGGAGTTGCACGGAAGATTGAGCACGTCGTTTTCAACGGCCATCGCGAGCGGCGGCTGCCGCATTTGTCAAACATCTCTTTTCGCTATCTCGAAGGCGAGGGCCTGCTGATTAATCTTGACATGCAGGGCATCGCCGTCTCGACCGGCTCCGCTTGTTCGTCAGGCTCGCTTGAGCCTTCGCCTGTGATTCGCGCGCTCGGACACGATGACGAGTTGGCGCGCGGTTCTATCCGTTTTAGTTTCGGCAAGGACAACACGGAGGATGATGTCGCTTACGTGCTCGAAGTGTTGCCCCGCGCGGTCGAAAATCTGCGCCGCCTGTCGCCGCTTTATCAAAAGGCGCTGGCGGAACGTGCTTGTCAGACAGTCAAAGCATGAGTTTCATGTTTGAGGTTTCAGGTTTCGAGTGTGCTTTAAACCTGAGACCTGAAATCTGAGACCCTGAAACTCAATCCTTGTCTTACTCCGACACTCTCAAAGACCATTTGGCCCATCCGCGTTGTGCCGGCGAATTGGCAAACGCAAACGCGGTCGCGGAAAGAGTAAATCCTGTGTGCGGTGACCGCCTGCGGCTGAGCTTGCGCGTGCGCGACAATCGGATAGAGGAGGCGCGCTTTCTCGCATACGGTTGTGCGCCGACGCTGGCCTGCGGTTCTGCGCTGGCGGAGATGTTAACTGGCATGACGAAGGAAGAGGCGGCGCGTGTGACGCGCGCTGACATCGTGCAAGCTCTCGACGGACTGCCCGCGCGTAAGCAACACGCCGCGGCGCTCGCCATTGAAACGCTGCGGGCCGCGTTGGAGACGGCAATAAGTTAAGGCGGCGCGTCCTCAAGTTTCGCGTGGCAGCAGGCTGCGCTTAGTAGTGGAGTTTGCGTCTGACGCGGTCAGCGACCATTTGACCGCCTCTGTCTAGTTGACGCGACTCTCTCATACTTCGTTGGCCGATGGTGGGAATGCGCGCGCCATTGAGCCTGACGTTTTGATTGTTGGGTTCAACTTGTCCTTCCGTGAGTATCTCGGCGGTTTGCGGCTTGAAGACAAAATACTTGATGTAGGGGATGGTCGAATCGCCCATGAGGTTTGTGTTCTGGAGACGAATTTCAAGCCACAGGATGTAGGCGGCGGTCTCCTTCTTGGCCCAAGCGAT
>CAZEZJ010000167.1:0-10125 GCA_964516695.1 uncultured Blastocatellaceae bacterium | reverse complement strand
TGACGGTGACGGATAGGGTGAGCAATCAAGTGGCTATCCAGCGCTCTTTCTTTGACGTTGAATAGTACCAGATGGCAATCAGTTTGACGGCGATTCTTGTTCGGCGGCTTGGCGGCGGAGTTGGTCAATGATGGAGCGGACGGCGGGCGCGAGGTTGCCTTCGGGCGCAAGCTGTAAATATTTCTCGTAGGCGGCGACCGCCTCTTTGTAGTTTTCCATCTTCTCGTAGAGCGCGCCGAGCAGTTGATAGACGACTGGCTCCGTGTCGTCAAGCTGTGCGAGTGCCTTACGAAATTCTGCGACGGCTTCTTCGTTGCGACCCTTTTCTTCGAGCAGCAGGGCGAGGCCCGTGTGGGCTTCGGGTTGAAAGCCGCGCGCCTCTCTGATGGCGCGGCGAAATGCTGCCATCGCTCCCTCATTATCAGCATTGGCCCGCAGGATACGTCCCTCGACCGCAGAGGCTTCCGCGTAGACAGGGCGCGCGCTGCGAGCGCGGTCAATCTCATCGAGCGCAGCATTGTAATCATTCAATTCGGAGAGCAGGCGTGCGAGGCCAACGCGGGCCGCGGCGAAGCGTGGGCGCTTGGCAAGCGCCTGACGATAAAGCTCAACGGCAGCCCGACGCGCCTCATCATCGCGCGCTTTCTCGCGCGCAGTCTCGGCCTGTTGGAAAAGTAGTTCGGCTTCGTCTGTGGTCGGCGCGAGTTTGACGTTGATTCTGCCGCGCGCGGTCAGGGTTAGTGTCTGAACTTTTTCCCTGAAGCCGCTGGCGCGCACGCGCAGAGTGTGGCGGCCCGCCGTGAGCTTCTCTATCTTGAGCAGACCGCTGGCATCCGTTGTGCCGCGCCGCACTTCGTCAATCCAGACGACGGCGCTCGGCTCTGTGCGAATCGTGAGCGACTTGTTTGATTGCACGGCGGCAGCAGTTCTTCTCTGTCGTTGCTGCTGCGCGAACGCACGAGTTGCGCCGGCCGAGACGAGCATCATCGTTATCGCTGACAGGAAAACTGCCAGCGAAATTTTCACTAAGCGATTCTCGCAGATTGCAGACAGCAACGCTTTCATCCTTGCGGCCTTCATCCTTCCTCTCTTGCTCTTACTCTCCTCTTTCATTGCCGGTCACACGGCGCGGGCGCACATTCGGATTGGCGGGCTTGGCGGCGGGCGTTCCCGTTGGCGTCTCAGCGAAAGATGGATTGACGGGGCGCGTGCCGACTTCAGCGCGAAATTGGCCGTTGTCGTCATAGAGGCGCTCGTATTGAAGCGTGTTGCGCACCACGCCTTGCACATAGCCGCGCGTTTCCTTGAAGGGAATCGCTTCGGCAAACTCGTCTATTTCAAGCGGCAGCGTGGCGCGCCATTGCGGCACGCGGCCCGGCCCGGCGTTGTAAGCGATGGCGACATACTCTATCCGACCAAACTTATCGTACTGGTCGCGCATGTAGCCCGTGCCGAGTTGGATGTTCAGACGCGGTTCGAAGAGCGCATCAACTGTCACCTGACGGTCGATGCCGTACTTGCGTGCGACGGATTGCCCTGTCGGCACGAGCAGTTGCATCAATCCATATGCTTTCGCGGAAGAGCGCGCGCGCGGGTCAAAGACGGATTCCTGTCGAATCAGCCCGGCCACCTGATGCGGGTTGAGCCTGCGAGCGCGCGCCTGCTCCACAATGATGTCCCAATAGGAGAGCGGATAAAAGACATCCCACTCTTCGCGCGTCAGTTCTTCAGGCTTCATCTGCGAATAATCAGGGTAGCTCTTCCTGAGGGCGTTGAAGGCGCGCAGGTTCTCCTCGCGCGAACGCAGGATGCGTGCAGTTGCCAATGCAACTCGCGGACTAGAGGGCGCAGCTTGCGAGGCCAGGGCCAACTCTTCAAGCGCCCAATCATCAGCGCCGATAATATTCAGTTGGTCTGCTTTCGTGACGCGCTCATTCTCCGCTGGTCCGGCGGTCTCTTCTGCGACGGTGACGGTTTGCAGGTTAGCGATGGCGCGGCCCACCGTCGAATCGGGCGCAAAATTCGCGCTCTGAGATTGACCGTTGCGCGTCATCGTTTCGAGCCGCTGCCTGGAGAGATAGCCGTACCAGTTGGCGTCATACCGGCCTTGCATCGCTTGATAGAGGGCGCGAGCTTCCGCCAGTTTTCCGGCGCGTTCGGAATCGCGCGCGGCCCAGTAGCCAGCGCGCCCGCGATTGTCTGTGTTCTTGTCGGCGTAGAGCGCCAGATGCTCGGTCAGCAGGCGAGAGGATTCCTGATAGTTCTGCGCGGTGTGCGCGGCCCATGCTATTTCAAACTGGGCCTGCGCGACTTCCGCCGCGCCCGGATAAGCGGCGACGGCCAGGCGGAAGAGATTATTAGCTTCGCTCTCATTCTTCGCGTCTCTGGCTAGTTGGCCCACGCCGGCAAACGCGCGCGGAGACCAAGGGCTGTTGGGAAAAGCGCGGCGCAACTCGTCGAGCGTGCCACGGGCTTGCTCCCACTGGCGCGCGCCCGCGTAAGCCTGCGCCAGATAGTAGAGAGCTTCGGCGCGCGTCTCGCCCGCCGAAGTTGGAACGCTCGTTAAAGCTGCGACCGCATCAGTGGTGCGCTTGGCGTTAGTGGCGGCGATGCCGCGCCGCAGTTGTTTTTGTGGATTGGCCGTCGAGGGAAAACGCGTGAAGGCGTCTGTATAAGCGCTGGCGGCATCGTTGTGGCGCTTGGCGTCGAAGAGGCGGTCAGCGCGCGCTAGGGCTTCTTCGGCGCTGGCGGGCGAGACGGTCGAGTTGAGCCGTGTGATGGCGGAAGCAGCCTCTTGGCTCTCGGGCGCTGTCGGGGCATAGAAATAGAGAGCGCGATAAGCGGCCAAGGCGCGCGTGGCATCATTGGTTTGCTCGTAGGCTTTAGCCGTCAAGAGTAGCGCCGCCGCGTCGCGCTTTTCGCTCAGGGCTTGCAAGAGCAGGGGCGCTGCCGCCGCCTGCCCGTCCTCCATCACCATCTCGCCGACACGCAAAGCAGCATCACGGGCGCGCATAGACGAAGGATAATCACGCGCGAGTTGTTCATAAGCGGCGCGCGCTTCCACGCGGCGACCCGCTTGTTCCAGCGCGCGTCCACGAATGAGCAGCGCGTAATCGCCGAGCGCCGTTCGGTCGCTGATTACGCTTGAATCAAGCAGCGCGGCAGCGCCCGCCCCGTCGTTCGCTTTCAGCTTGATGCGGGCGCGCACGATTCGTGCCAGCCCCGCCGCTTTCGTGTTCGGGTAGGCGGTCTCAATGCGCGCGACCACATCTTCGGCGGGCGTGACGCCGCCTCTGGTCGCAGCGCGCAACTGCTCAAGCGCTTTCGCTTCGCTTTGCGCCGATGACGGGCGCGTGCTGCAACTCGCGCTCATAAACGGCGCGACGCCCGCGCCAATGACAATTAAGAGGCCGATGATAATGAATGTAATGCGATGCTGGCGAAAGTTGAAAACCAAGATGCTTAATACTCCTTACAAAAAAAGCGATGAGTAAATGAATGATGAGCGATGAGTAAAAGCGGGTTGCTTCCTACTCATCGCTCATCACTCATTACTCATCGCTTCGTTACCGCAAATTCTTAAGCCGATGCGCCCGGATAATCGCTGCCGAGTTTGCCGGGGTCGCCTTCGGCGAGGGTGTTGACCAATTCCTGATGAAAGTAGTCGTAACGAGCGGCGACGGGCGGCGCGACGCGCTTGTCGTACATCTGGCGCGAGCGGTCTATGTCTTCGCGCAGGCGCTCGTAGATGTCTCCCTGCGTGCGGCCTTCCTGTACCTTCTGCTCGTTGTAGAGCTTGATTTCCGAGACGAGCAGGCGCGCGAAGCGGCGCGCGTCGTTGTGCAGGCGTTTCTCATCGTCTGGAACTTCGATGGGCAACGCCTCATCGCCGCGCCCCCAGCGGCGAGATGTTCCACCAAGAGGTGCGACGAAATCGGGCGCGGAAGTTGCGGGTTGCTGTTCGGCGGTAAATGATGACACGGGCGTTGTTTCCGCCGTCGGAGTCTCGCCGCCTGATTGATAGTCAGTTTGCACGGGCGCTACTTCTTGAACGAGAGTCGCATCCGGGTCGTAAGTCTTTTCTGTTGACGGCGCGGGCGCTTGTTCTCCGGCGACGGGAGCGGAACTCCACTGGTCGTACATTGAAGACGACGGCCTGGCGGAATGCGTCTCCGCAGGCGGCTCGGCTTCGGCCACCGCCGGTGTTGGCGCGTCTTCCGTTTCGGTGGTGCCGGCGGCAGGAGCCTCGGCCTCGGCTGCTGTTTGAGCGGCAGGCTGCTCAATGCGGGCCGGGCGCGTGTCGGGCGCGGGCCGCGTGACGCTGAGAAGCTCGACCGCCATCTTGGCGACGCGGACGAGCGTTTCTAACGCTTCCAGTTTAATCGCGTCGGAAGGAAGCGCGGCGGAATCGGCGTAGAGGACGGCGACCGCGCGGCCTCGCACGGCGAGCGGCACGGCGACCATGCGCTGCGGCGGCTCGCCGCCAAGCTTGTTGGTCAGGAGATGGTCTTCGGCGTTATGGCCGGGCGCGCCGCTCCAGGTGGCGCGCGAGCGAACGACATCGCTCAAGAGCGTGTCGGCTGAAAGCGGCAGAGAGATTTCGCGGATGGCGTCGTCTCCGACAGTGCCTTCGAGGCCGCGCGCGCGCCAGCCCATCGCCCGCTCATTTTTGATGACGAAGAAGGCTATGCGCGGAGCGAAGGAAGCGGCGCTGTTGACGAGCGTGCTTAAGATGTCGCTTTGCGAGCGTTGGTCGTCAATGTCGTCAATGGCTGCTTTCAGGAGCGCGATGTCGCTCGAAGCTTTGGTGCGGGCAGACTCGGCAGCCGCTTCCTCTAGCCCGCGTTCATGTGCGGCGCGAATGTGTTCGGAGATGGTGATGGCGACGGAGGTGTCCGTCTGTGTCGCATCGCTGGAGCGTTCAAGGAGACGCGTGAAAGCTTCGTTGACCTGGCTTTGCAGGCGCGTAATCTCCTCTTGCAATGCGCTCAGACGCAAATTGAGATAGCTGTTGATTTCATCTCGCAAGCCTTTTTCCAGTTCTTCGCTGGGCACCTTTGGTGTTCCTCCATTGGGGGGCGACCGCCTCTTGGCATCCATTGGCCGGGCAGCGCTCTGTATTTGACGTTGTAGGGCAATTGCTTTAGACGCTGATGAAAACGCACAGGTCTCGGTCAAATTATGGACACACCCGTAGAGGGGTGTCAAGAAACTCTTAACTTGCCGGGCACACCGAGGCAGTTTGACACGTCTCGCACGGCTAAGCTATAACGACCTCGATTAATTTTGGAGTCGGGATTGGCTAGCTTTGAAAGTCTGAACTCATCAAGTAGAAAGTCCTTTTTCCCCCCGGAGAGTAAACCCAAAAGCTAAAATCTAAATATGCCTGCCAGCATTCTCATCGCGGACGATTACGAAGACAATAGGGAGTTATTGCGCGTGATGCTGGAAATGTCGGGCCATCGTGTGCGCGAGGCGCGCGACGGGCGCGAGTGTGTCGAGTTGGCGCAACTTGAGCCGCCCGACCTCTTGCTGATTGACCTCTCGATGCCTGTGCTGGATGGTTGGGGCGTGCTTAAGGAGTTGCGCGCAGACGAAAGGATGCGCAGCATTCCTTGCATCGCCGTCACGGCGTTTGCCGAGTCAGACCGCGACCGCGCGCTGCGCGGCGGCTTCGATGCCTATTTGACCAAACCCTTTCGCGGCAAAGAACTCATCGCCACCGTCGAACGCTTGCTGGCAGAGCGCCAGAGCAAAGAGATGGTCTGATGCCGGCACACGAGAAGAAAGACGCGCCGGAGGCTGATGGCTTGAGCGCCGGTGTGATTCTCGTCGCCTTCGAAAAACTCTTTGGCGGCGGGCGTGGCGTCCGTCGCTTCCAACGCTCGGGCCTGCGCCACGTCGCCCTTCCAGACGGCGCAATCCTCATCGAGCAAAATCCGCAGAAGCAAAGCGAATGGGCCAAGCTGGCACGCGATGGCCGCCGCATCGCCTGGGTCATGCGCGACGGCGAATATCTGGCGCGCGTCGTTGACGGCGAAGTGACGATGCTCTGAAGAAGGTAAAAGGTAAAAGTAAAAAGGTAAAAGTGTGGGGAAACCACTTTTAATTAAATGGGCTTCTCCTACCTTTTACCTTTTTACTTTTACCTTTTACCTTTTTACTTTTACCTTACTTCCGCCAGCGGAAATAGCGGCTCGATGTCAACGGGAACGTTTGTGAGCCGCTTGAGCGCTTGCTCCATCGGCGGACGAATGACGCCATATTTGTCGAGCAGGGCTTTGGCTTTTTCGTAAGAGCCTTCAGCTTGAATGGTCATAATCTCGCGCGTCAGTTTGCGCACCGCTTCTTTAATGCGCGTCATGTCAACGCTGAAAGTGCCCGCGCGCTCGTCAAACTTAATCGCGCCCTCGTCCGTCAGGTAATTGAATTGCACGGCGATGCCGCGCCCGTGGGCTTCCGTGATGCCGAAGCGTACCGAACGGAAGGCGCTGGCGAGAAAGGTCGTGTAGACGGAGCGCTCCATGCGTTTATCAAGCACACCCTTGTCCATTAAATACTGCAAGGCGAAGAGGCCGGAGATGTCCGCTTTGGCTTCTTCAAGGGACGAATTGGTCTCCTTGAGTTGACGGCGAACAGTCGTTTCAACGCCGCCGACCTTGATGGTCTGCGGCCCGAGGCCGTGCATCAATTCGTGCATCAGGATGTGCGTGAAGAAGGCTTCAAAGGAGAGTTCGTTAAGCTGCGACGCATCGAGCACAACCTTTGAAATCGGAATCAGCGTCTTATTAAACTTGGCCTCCTGCACGTTCTTGAGCATGACGCGCTTCGAGCCTTTCTCCTTAATCACATTCTCGTCGTTAGGCAAATTGAAGGCGGCGGTCTGCACGCCGCTGTTGCCCTCGCCCGAAGCATAAACTTCGTTGACGACGCGAATCGGAGACGACGCGCCCAGCTTCGGATTACGATAACGCTCGTCAAGCGGCAGATTGTTTTCAATCTCCTGCAAGTACTGGCTGAACTTGGCGAGCTTCACCGTCTCCGCATCATCGCGCAGCGTGACGTAAGCCTCAAACGCAGCCTTGTAGCCGAACAACTCATCCTCGTAGGTTTCATACGGCCCGATGGTCACGTCAATCGGTGAATCCAAATCCATCCACGCGATATCGCTTTCGTAGTAATCATTTGAGAGAAAAGCGTCGGCGCGCTTGTTGAGAAAATTTTTGAGCGTGGGGTTGGTTGTCAACTTGGCTGCCTCACGCAGTAGATTCGCCGCCGGAACCAGATACTCTCGATACTCTTCGCTGTAGGGCACAGCCTTGAGCTTGCCGCCCGTGTCGCGGCGGATAACGTAGAAGAAGCCCGTGGCGCGTTTGCGCTCCGCTTCGGAGAGACTCTTCTCCCAGTCGATGAATTCCTGCCTCTTTATGTCGTCAGGGTAATAGCTGGCGTGCGGCGGTTTCTCCGCAGGCACGCCTTCGATGAACGGCTCTTTCTTGTCGAGTCTGGACCAAGGACCGTTGTTGATTCTGAAATAGTGTAAGCGCTCGCGCCCCGCGGGGCTTTGGTCGCGCATCAATTTTTGTTCGAGCGCCGGATTGCCGTTCCAGACTTGACGCAGAAACAGAGGATTGAACAAGCGCGCCGCTTCTATGATTTTGTCGAGAGCTTGACGGTCGCCGCGCGAGAGTTTTGAAGTATCGGCGGTGATGACGGTCGGCGCGAAGCGGCGAATTTTCATAGCTAGCGGGGACTCGGGAGCTTTTGGGGGAGCGGCCTTGCGCGGTTTTCCTGCTTTGGGAGTCGTGCGGTCAGCCGGTTTACCCATCGGCGGTTTAATTCCTCCCCCTCTGGTTTGCGCGTGCAGGCTGCTATTGCCGGCCAGCGAGGCCATCAAGATTGCCACAACAATGCTGCTCAACCGAGACGAAAAATTAATCTTCACGTTAAGACTCCTGAAGCGAAAGATACGATTCAGCGAAAGCTATCCTGATTGTGGAAGACTTCTATCCCAGCGTTGACGTTTAAGTCAACAGGCAAGCTGTGGAAACGAGCGTGCGTGGTCGCCGCTCGCTATTGCTGCGCGGTATAACCGGCGCGCGCAATCGCGTTGCGCTTGCCCTTGCCCTGCGCGAGCGTGACTTGCAACTTGCGGAAAGAGCCGTCGCGCTTTTCGTTCGTCGGGCGATAGCTGATGACATACTGCGCGTGCAGATTGGTCGTCAGTTCCTTCAAGACATCCGGCATCTCTGCGAAAGACTTGGGAAAGAACGCGCGCCCGCCGGTCTCCTGCGCGATGCGAGTTAAAAGCGCCGCCGCCTTGTCGCGGTTGCGCACCTCTTTGACGATTTTAGTCAGGCCGATGACGAAGATTTGCACGTCCGACTGGCGCAGGCGGGAGAGCAATGTTTCAGGATTAGACTGACGGCTGCCGCGGTCTTCGCCGTCGGTGATGAGCACGAGCGCGCGCCTGCGAGATTCTTTGCCATCCGTGCTGCGAGGACGCGTGGCATAGTTGAGTGCGCTGTGCAGCGCATCGAGGGTCGCCGTCAATCCGCCCTGAACGAAAAGGTCGTCGAGCGCTTCTTCCAGCGCCGCACGATTCGTCGTCCAACCCTGGTCCACCTCAATCGTGTCGCTGTCAGTGTAGTGCATCACGAAGGCTTCATCGCCGGGGCGATTTGCGCCGACGATGGCCCGGCCCGTTTCAATGACCTCGTTCATCAGCGCGCGCAGCGAACCCGTTGTATCAATCACGAGACCGTAGCTGACGGGTCTTTCTTCCAACGCGAAGGAGTTGATGGTTTGCGTCTGGCCGTCTTCCGCGAGGCGCACGTCTTCGCGGCGCACGTCGTTGACGGCGCGATTCGCCTCGTCCGTAATAATCACGTTGAGATTAACGGCGGCGCGCTCTTGCTCAGTATCCTGCTGCTGCGTCGGCGTCGTCTGGGCTGCGGCCAGAGCGCACAGCACAAGAAGAAGACAAATGACGGGCAGATTTTTGTAGAGACTCTGATTAACGAAAGCCATGACGCTTTTCCTCTGGTTCGATATTGATACTAACGACGGCGCGAGGGAAGAGAAGCGCCGCGCTTGAAGCTTCAGCGCGATGGGCGCTCGTAGACCACTTTGCCTCCGAGGATAGTCATAACAGTCTCCGTTTGTAAAATCTCCGCCGCGTTGATTTTCAAAAGGTCGCGCGAATGGACGCTGATGTCCGCGAGCATTCCGGCGGCCAGTTGTCCCTTTTCTCTCTCTTCAAAAGATGCGTAAGCCGATTGCGCCGTGTAGCAGCGAATGGCGTCTTCGATGGTGAGGCGTTCCTGCGGCCACCAACCGCCAACAGGCTCGCCTTCGGTGCTTTGTCTGGTGATGGCCGCGTAGAGGCCAAGATAGGGATTAATCGGCTCGACGGGCCAGTCCGTGCCGAAGGCGACATGCACTTTAAACGACTGCATCATGTGCCACGCATAAGCGCCCTGCACGCGATACTCACCGAGACGACTCTCGGCCCAACGCTTATCCGAGATGGCGTGCGACGGCTGCATCGAAGCGGTGACGCCGAGCGTGTGAAAGCGAGCGAAGTCGGAAGGCGCGACGACCTGCGCGTGCTCGATGCGATGGCGCGGAAAGACGCGAACTTTAGTCGCCTCTGCCTGCTCATTCAGACGCCTGGCTTCTGCGAATCCATCGAGTGCCATTCGATTCGCTCTATCGCCAATCGCGTGCAGCGCAATCTGAAATTCCGCCTTGTCGCGCTCGACAATCATGCGTGTCAGCTCTTCCGGCGTGCGGCGCGGAATGCCGCTGTTCTGCGGGTCATCACTGAAGGGCGCGAGCATCGCGGCGGTGCGCGAGCCGAGCGTGCCGTCAACGTAGCCTTTGAGCGCTGTCAAGCGCAGCCAGAGCGGCTGGTCATTAAACGATGCAAACTCCGCGCGCTGCCGCCTCAATTCCTCAATCGTATCCTCAAAATTCTGCCACTCCGCGACGCGAACGGTCAGCTTGCCCTGCTTCATTAACTCGCGGTAAAGCTTCGTCGCCTCGTAGCCTGAGTTGTCCTGAATCGAGGTGATGCCGTAGCGGCGCGCTTCGGCCAGCGCGCGCTCCACGGCCTGCATCTGC
>CAZEZJ010000166.1:8205-10163 GCA_964516695.1 uncultured Blastocatellaceae bacterium | reverse complement strand
TCCGTCGCGCAGGACATCCTCTGGTACCGGCATCCGCGTTCCGCCCGCGTAGATTCCCATGTGGTCGTGATAGCTGCCTTCGGCCACGAGCTTTGAAGCCAGAAAGCCCGGCCCCTCCGCGGAAGCCTGAAGGACACAAGCGCCCGCGCCGTCTGCGAAAATGGTCGCGGTCTTCTTTTCCGTCCAGTCAACAAACTTGCTCATGGCGTAAGCACCGATGACGAGCACATTCGTGTACGAAGAATCAGCGATGACGTATTTCGAAGCGGTATCAAGCGCCGTCACAAAACCCGCGCAGGCGCAGTTAATGTCAAAGGTGCCGGCATTCTTTGCTCCCAAGCGATGCTGGACGACGACGGAAGTAGCCGGCGAGATGTATTCCGGCGTGTCTGTCGCGAGGACGATGAGGTCTAAAGCTTCTGGGCCAATTGCGGCGGCGTCGAGAGCGCGGCGGGCGGCGGCTGTCGCGAGGTCAGCCGTGCTTTCATCATCTGAGCAAACGTGGCGCTCGCGAATGCCCAAGACCTGCGAGACAAACTCGTCAACGTCTTCGCCAACCATGCGGCTGAGGTCGTCGTTAGTCAAAACTTTGTCGGGAACGTATGAGCCTGTACCGATAATTCGTGCGTATCTCATAAATGATTTCAGTTGACCTGATGTTGTCTGGATGCGGGAAAAGCTATCATCAAACTGAAGCTTCTAATCCTTCGCCGCCGCGCCCGCATTCTCTATAAACTCTGTGACTATCCGATTAAATTCGCCGGCGCGTTCAATGAAAAACATGTGGCTGCCGCCTTCGATAATGACGAGGCGTGCGCCGTCTATTCCGGCCGCAAGGTTGCGCGAATTGTCAGCGGGAACAATGATGTCCTCATCTCCTGTCAGGATGAGCGTGGGCATTTGTATCTCTGAAACTCTCTTTTCGGTGTTGAAAGCAATCGCCGCCTGTAGTTGAAGCTGGTAGGAATAGTCGGGCACAGGATTAGCGGCGCGCAGCTCGATGATGGTTTCCACCTCTGCTTTCTGTTGTTCCAGATAATCGCCGGAAAAGGCCAGCAACAAATTTTCCCTAATGCGGTCCTCCGTGTTCAATCCTTTGGTGGAAGCGATTGCTTGGAGCGTGGCCGCTGGCGGAGGAATGTGGTTCGGCCCGCCGAAGCTGGTACAACAAAGTATCAGGCTGCGCGTCATCTGCGGGTAAGCGAGAGCGAATTCCTGCGCGACGAAGCCGCCAAAGGAAGCTCCTAGAATGTGTGCGCGGTTTATCTCAAGCGCGGATAGGAGCGCGGCCACATCATCAGCGAGCATACGGATGCTGATGGGTTGGTCGGGCGCTGCGGAACGAGCTATGCCGCGCGGGTCAAACGAGATAACGCGAAACTTCCCGGCGAGCGCGGGAATCTGTTTGAACCAAATCCAAAGCCCGTTGCTAAAGCCCGGGATGAGGACGAGGGGCGCGCCCGCGCCGTGTTCTTCGTAGTAAAGCTCTATCTCTCCCGACTGAATTTTTGGCATGGACTGAAGTTTAGTTGACATCCGAAGAGATAGCGAAACGCTGTTTGGCTATCTCTTGTCGCGTGGAGGCGAGATGCGCCCGCTGGCCCGCCGGCTCTTCACATGCAAGAGCAAGCTGACCAAAAGGCATCTCGCCTCCACAAACTTTAGACGCCGCGGCTCTAAAAGTTGAGCTTGAGCGCAAATTGAATCACGCGCGGGCCGGAGCTTGTCGAAGTGATGCGTCCGAACAGCGGAGAGAGAATGTTGTTGACCGGATTGGCGAAGTTCGTAAAGTTGAAGATATTGAAAAACTCCGTGCGAAACTCGCCCCTGAAACGTTCATTGAACGGCAAGAACTTGACGATGGCCAAATCCACATTCTTCTGCCCCGGCCCGTACAGGAAGTTGCGCCCCGTATTGCCGAAAGGCGCATTGGGGTCGAAGTTGGGATTGCGCGTCGT
>CAZEZJ010000166.1:911-8186 GCA_964516695.1 uncultured Blastocatellaceae bacterium | reverse complement strand
CGAGAAACAGAGTCGAGCGCGCGAACGCATCACGGTTGAAAAAGAAGTTCTGCGGGTCAGTGCTCCCGGTTTCTATCTGTCCCGAAAATCCGGGATTGAAGTTGGCGCGTTGAATGACGGAAGTGCCGTTCGATTCGATAATCGAGAAGGGTGTTCCGGTCTGCAACGTGATGATGCCGTTAATCTGAAAGTTGTTGAAGAGAGCGCGGACGAGCTGCGAATCGGAATTAAACTTCGGCAGGTCGTAGACGAAGCTGGTGACAAAGCGATGACGGCGGTCGAAATCCGAAGGGCCGCGATTGCCGCTAAAGTCTAGCTGGTCGCCGGGAACGGTCGTAATCTCATTCAAGCCCGTGCCGGAGTAAGTATCTTCGGATTTGCCGTAAGTGTAAGCCGAGAGCAGTTGCAGGCCCTGGCTGAAGCGCTTGGTGACGCTAATTTGTAGCGAATCGTATTGCGAGTTGCCATCGGAGCGTACCTGCTGAAGGCCGCCCGTGACGTTGCGATTCGTGGAGACGAATGCGCCCAGAGGCGGCGGGTTGAAGAGGCCCGTCGCGGGATTGAAGCTCGCCTGATTGAGCGTCGCAACCTGCAACAGCTTCGTCCCCTTTGCGCCCACGTAACCGACTTCGAGCAGCCAGTTTCTAATGAACTCGTATTGCACGTTGACGTTGTACTGTTGCACGTAGGGCGTGCGCAGGTTCGGGGCGATGAATAAGCCGGAGATGGGCACGCCGACGGGCGACAGCGGGTTGAGCGGCGACGGAACAGTCGGCGCAACCGGGAATGCTCCGGGCTGCGGCACGTTGATGAACGGGTTAGTGAACGAGCGGAAAACCGGAAGCGGAACGGGAGCGACCAACCCGACGCCAATGGCTAGATACGGATAGTTGAAAAGCTGCGTGTTGATGAGGCGCGTCGAGGGGCGGTCGTAATAGATGCCGTAGCCGCCGCGCAAGACCAGGCGGTCGTCGTCCGTCAGGCGATAGGCGAAGCCGACGCGCGGCGCAAAGTTATTCTTGTCGGTCGGAATCAGTGTCTCTCCAACCGTCGGCACGCCGGGCAGCGTCCCGTTGCCAGCCTGCACTAAGCCGTTCGGTGGTCCAGCGGGCGCGGCGGGTGTGCCCGCGCGGAATTGTTCGGGGATGAAATTGACGAGCCGCCCGCGTATGTCGCGCGGGAAGGTGAACACGTCGTAGCGGAGGCCCAGATTAAGCGTCAGGCGGTCGTTGACTTTGAAGTCGTCCTGAATGAAAGCCGCGTAATCATCCGTGCGCAGCGAGCGGTCGAAAACGCCGGAGCCGATAATGGAGACGCCGGGGGCCGCCGCCGCGCCACCCGTCAGGAAGCTGCTGAAGGTCGGGAAGTTAATCTGCCCGCGCGTGAAGGCGTTGAAGTAGAAATCAACGCGCGAGGGTCTAAACTCAGCGCCCGCGCGGAAGCGATGACGACCGATGTTGAAAGAGACCGTGTCGTTAACAGTAAACGTGTTGATGCGCGAAGATTGGTCCGCGAGCGGCGACGAACCGAGCGAGAATTGTCCCGTCACGAAGATGGTCGGCAAACCAGGGTAAGCAGCGGCGAGCGGGCTGGCGATGCCAAGCGAGGCAGCCGTGAAAGGCTCTTCCGGCACGGACGTGACTCGCAGGCGGCTGAAACCAATCCGCGCCTGATTGACGACGTTCGGTGAGACGACATAAGTATCTGTGATTGAGATTAACGTTTGAATGATGTCGAGGCTGCCGCCGAAGCCGGGCAATTGCTGGTTGCCGTTGCCGAGTCCGGCAAAGTTGTAGTTAGCTTGCGTTGTCGGGTTCGAAGCGAAGAAGCCTTTGCCCGTCAGCGTGTGACGGTCGCTGAGCCTGTAATCGAGATTGGCGTTGAACTGGTTTTCGCGGAAGGTCGAGACGCCGGAGATGGGCGTCAGGCCCGAAGGCGTCGCGGCGGACGGAATCGCAAACTGCCCGTTTGCAAGGCGCGCCTGCAAGAGTGCGAGCGAGACGGGACTGATTTGAGCGGGAGTTAAGCCAAAAGCGGCGGCGAGTCCGGCAGCCGTGCGATTGGTGTCTGTCAGGCGCGGGTCGATAAACGGAAATGTCAAACTATTGTTGAGCGATGCGCCGTTGCGCTCGCGCGTTCCCTGATAAGAGCCAAAGAAGAAAAACTTGTCGTTGATAATGGGGCCGCCAATCGTGCCACCAAACTGATTGCGACGAAAGACTGGGCGCGGGCGACCCGCCGAGTTGAGAAAAAAGTCGTTCGCATTCAACTTTTCATTACGAAAAAACTCATAGAGGTTGCCGTGAATTTCGTTTGTGCCGGACTTCGTGACGGCCTCTATGTTGCCGCCCGCGTTGCGCCCGTAGGAAGCGTCATAGGTGGATGTTTGCACGATGAATTCCTGCAAGGAATCCGTGGCGGGCACGGCGAGGTTCGGCGTCGAGTTCGTGCCGACGGAGTTGGCGTCAATACCATTGATGCGCACGTTGTTGCTCGTCGTGCGTTGTCCGTTGACGGAGACGGTCACGTCGCCGCGGCCTAACTCCGTGTTGTTTGAAACGCTGGCAACAGCGCCGGGCGAGAGCGTCAGGAGTTGTTGAAAGTTGCGCGTCGGGAGCGGCAGTTGGCTGATGGCGCGCTCGTCTATGACGCGCCCGACTTGTGAGCTTTCGAGTTGGGTCGTCGGCGGGTCGGCTGTCACCGTCACGGTCGAAGAGCCTCCCGCGACGCCGAGGGTGACGTTCACGGTCGCGGTTTCGGTAATCTGCACGCGGACGTTTTCGACAACAGTAGTTGCGAAGCCTGGCGCGGAGATTTCGACACGGTAGGAGCCGGGCGGAAGCAGTTGCACACTGAACGCGCCATCCTCGCCCGTTGTCGCCTGACGTTCAAGCGCAGTATCAATATTGCGCACCAAGACGGTCGCATTCTGCACGACCGCCCCATTCGGATCGACGATGGTGCCGCTTAATTGCCCCGTCGTGCCTTGCGCGAACGCACGGCTCCCAACTGAAACCGTGATGCCGATGAGCATCAATATCAGAAACCACCTGCTGCGAAACATATTCAATACCTCCCTGCGCTAAGCTTCAACCGTGAATGGAAGAACTGCCCCTCGGATAAAAACGAACGTACGTTTTTGTTTCCCTTGAACGATAAGAGCGCAAAAATCGCGCTCTCTTTTGCTTGCAGTTATATCCGCAATAGCCCCTGAGTGTGCGCTTCGATTAGCGTGCGCGAGCCGGCGGCGATTTGGTGTTAACCGGACACAACACCCCGCGACAAAAAATCTCCGCGAGCCTTGTAATCACCTCATCATCGCTGATACCGAAATGGCGATTGCCGCCAAAAAGCTTCTCTACCAGAAAATAGTTGAAGAATTGCATGTAAGCGGCTGTGAACCCGACCGCCGGGTCTATGCCGTCGTAAAGAGCGCCGCTCGTTTTCAACTCCGCGAAATATTTATTGAACCGCCGCCTTAAGTTGTGGGCCAATCCCTCAAACATCTTACGAAAGTGGCGATTCTCAAATTCCAGCACGTCTATGTACATGAGCAGCCAGAAATCGTGATGGTCATTGACCATCTCTTTGACAAGGCCCCCAAACCTCATCAAGCTCTCGGGCTGAAAAGGCTCCTCAATATCATCGAAGATGGTGCGCAAACGCGAATCAATCACCTTCTGGTATTTGCGGATGATGGATTCGAGGATTTCCTCTTTCGTGCGATAGTAGTTGTATAGATTGCCGAGCGAAGTGCCGGTGCGCCCCGCTATCTCGCGCATCGAGGTGGCGTGGAAGCCACGCTTGATAAAAAGCTGTTTGGCCGCCTCTTCAATACGACCTTTCTTCTCTTCAATTGCCTCTTGGCTGAGTTTGGGCATGTGCTGGCACAAAAAACGAACGCTCGTATTTTATTGCTATTCCCGCCATTGTCAAGAATTAATTTTGGCAATGCCCACAGTTTCTTTCCGCCGACGCGTTAATCTCACTTAGTTAGGTCGTTGAAACATCCTACTCGCCAAAGTAGGAATCAGAGTTATGGCGACATGGTCTAGAGAGAGATTGGCGAACTATATGTCGCATCGCTGTTTTTGCAACAGCGCCGAGGTTTGTTATAGAATGTCTTAACTCTTAATAGCTCCGTCTCGCATTCTCTCCCCTTTGAGCAATTCGGAAGAATTGGTGCTAACATTTTACGAATGTTAGTTAGGTTTATGCTTTACAATGCAAGCGGCAGGTAATGTGGAGAGAAAGAGTTTTTTCGAGAGACTTTCGCTACGAGCTTTAAGGAAGGTTAGCAGAGATTCTGTTTTGGCAGTGCCGCTTGTAAACCAGCGATGACAGATGTTGACACACACGGTTCGCAAATAGAGCAAAGCAACAACGCGCAAGACACTTCCGTCCCCCTCGATTTGCGCGACCCACACTTTCTTCTCTTCAATCGCGAATTAAGCATGATGGAGTTTTTCCGCCGCGTGCTTGATGAGGCGTTTGACGAGACACAACCTCTTCTGGAACGGCTCAAATTCCTCGCTATCCTTTCATCCAACCTCGACGAGTTCTTTATGATTCGTGTTTCGGGTCTCAAGGAAACGTTCGAGGGAGAGGTCACGAAACTGTCGCCCGACGGGCGAACACCCGGCGACCAACTGAAAGAGATTAGAGAGCGCTTGCTTCCGATGCTCATCGAGCAGATGCGCTGCTTGAAGGCGGAAATCATGCCGCGACTCAAAGCCACGGGCATCAGCATCGCGTCTTATGAATCACTCTCGGAATCCGAAAAAGATTTCCTCAGAGAGTTTTTCATGCGAAAAATCTTTCCGGTGCTCACCCCACAGGCCGTGGACCCCGGCCATCCCTTCCCTTACATTTCGGGGCTGAGTCTTAATCTGGGTTTGATGGTCGGGCCGGTGCGAAGCCATGGCATCACGCAATCTCTCGCCGGTAGTCCAGAGCCGCGATTCGCACGCATCAAGATTCCACCGCTTGTTTCGCGGTTCATCCCGGTGGGCGAAGATGAGTCGAAGTTTGTGCTCATCGAAGAGTTGATTGCCGCTAATCTGGATGCGCTTTTCCCGCGTATGCATCCTGATGCGTGCTATCCGTTTCGAGTCACGCGCGACGCAGACGTTGAAATGAGGGAGGACGAAGCCATCGATCTTTTGCAGGCGATGGAACGAACGGTGCGCCAGCGTCGTTTCGGGTCGCCCGTCCGCCTCGAAGTATCACAGCAGATGCCGAGCGAGATGGTTGATTACTTAACAGGGGAACTAAATCTAACAGCCGATGATGTCTATCAGATAGACGGGCCGTTGGATATGACAGGCTTGATGTCGCTTTACAAGCTGGAGAGGCCCAAACTCAAAGACAAGCCGTTGACGCCCAACGTGCCTGCCCGGCTGCGCAAGCAGGAATCCATCTTTGACACCATCAAGCGCAACGATGTCTTGCTGCATCACCCGTACAACTCGTACAACGTCGTCACCGATTTCATCAAGGCGGCGGCCCATGATCCTGATGTCGTAGCCATCAAGATGTGCCTCTATCGCACGGGGAAAAATTCACCGATTCCGCAAATGCTGATTGAGGCGAGCCAGCGAGGTAAACAGGTGACGGCGCTGGTTGAGCTTAAGGCCCGGTTTGACGAAGAGAATAACATTGAGTGGGCCAAGCAGCTTGAAGAATCGGGCGTGCATGTTATTTATGGCCTGGTCGGACTCAAAACTCATTGCAAGTTGACGCTGGTTATCAGAAACGAGGACGACAACCTGCGGCAATACGTACACATCGCGACCGGCAACTACAATCCCATCACATCCGGCTTTTACACAGACCTTGGCCTCTTCACGGCAGACGAAGAGATAGGGGCAGACGCCGTCGAGTTGTTCAATTATCTGACGGGTTTCTCAAGGCAAAAAGAGTATCGCCGCTTGTTGGTTTCTCCCGTCAACATGCGTGAGAGCATGTTGGCGCTCATCAAGCGCGAAACCGCTCATGCTCGCAGCGGTCGTCCGGCGCGCATCATCATTAAGATTAACAGGCTCGCTGACACGAAGATTATTCGAGCTTTATACGAAGCATCAGCGGCGGGTGTGCCGGTAGACTTGATTGTGCGCAGCATTTGTATGCTCAGGCCCGGTGTGCCCGGCCTCTCCGAATCCATCAACGTCAGGAGCGTCGTCGGGCGCTTCCTTGAACACAGCCGCATCTTTTACTTCGCCAACGGCGGCGACGAAGAAGTGTACACAGGTAGTTCGGACTGGATGCCGCGAAACTTTGACCGGCGCGTCGAAGTCGTCGCCCCCGTCAACGATGTTCGTCTGAAGAGATACTTGAAGGACGTAATACTGGCGGCCTACCTGCGCGATAACGTGAAAGCAAGACGGCTATTGCCGGATGGCTCTTACGAGCGGCTGCGGCCATCTGCGGGCGAAGCGGGATTCGACAGCCAGATGTATTTTCAGGGCAGCATCAGTTTGGAGGCTTAACGTCTCATTATTTCTCGGCTTGAGGTTGAGAGCAGGCAGCGCGGAGGTGACCTAAATGCAGGGTAGGGCATGGATAATAATTCTGATAGTAACTATTTTGGCCGGCCTGTTCGGCTATGGACTAGTCACTTTCATCGGCTCAGAAAAAAAACCAGCGGCCACATCCGCGCAGAACCAGACCACAGCCCAAACAACCGCGTCCCAGGCGAGGCAATCGGCCAACACCAATGCCGCTAGCAATAACGCCAACACTCAGAGCGAGCAGCCGGAGGCGGTGGCTGAAGAGAACGAAACTTTTTTCTCACGCTTCTTTGGCGGAGAAGGTCAGGGGCTGCCGGGCCAAACCCGCGATGAGAGTTGGATGGTCACCATCCTGCGCATGATTATCAGGCTCATGCTGGCAACCTTGCTCGCAGCCATTCTGGCCTTCCGCCCGCGCAAAGATTCGCCTCTGCTCAAACGCAATCTCTACGTCGCGCAAACACAGATATTGCTGGCCGTTGTTGCCAGCGCCCTGATGATGATTGTGGGCGATAACGCTGCGCGCGCATTCGGCATCTTCGCGGCCGTTTCGCTCGTGCGTTTTCGCACGAACATTCGCGACCCCAAAGAGATTACGGTTCTCTTAATCAGCCTCTCGCTGGGTCTGGCGACGGGCGTGGGCCGTTGGGACTTGGCGCTCATCGTTTGTCTATTCGTCCTGCCGCTGCTGTGGCTGCTCGAATCCAGAGAGTCTGAAGAGGTCTTTCGCTCCATGCAGTTGACGGTCAGAACGCGCAGCACCGAT
>CAZEZJ010000166.1:279-901 GCA_964516695.1 uncultured Blastocatellaceae bacterium | reverse complement strand
AACCAGCCCGACGAGAAAGAGCCTGTCGGGTGCATTACCTATTATGTAAACATGAATTTGAACGCGAGCACAGACGAGATTAGCGAGGAGATACGCGTAGCCGACCCGCAGAATCTCGAAGGCATTGAATGGGAGCAGAAGAAAAGCGACGGCTCATACGTCTATCAATAGCCTCATGCGAGACATGGCAATTTTGCGGTTAAAAGATTCCGCGCGCGTCCGATTCTTATGTTCCGCGCGCCCCTCGCTACTCGTTTCCCTTTTCAGCCTTTCCCTACTTTTTGTCTGCACGGTTGCAGCCTGCAAGTCGTCTTCCGGGCCGGGGCAATCTCAGCCTGGAACCGTCGCCGCGTCCGAAAGAAACGGCGCGAAGGCCAGCGGCGTCGAAGGTGATGATAAATCAACGCGGGCCAAGGTCATCGCCAGACTGGAAGACCCTTCGATTGACGAGAGCAGCGGATTGGTCGCCTCGCGTCTTAACAACGAACTTTTCTGGACTCACAACGATTCGGGCAGCGAGCCTTTCATCTTCGCTCTCGACCGCAGGGGCAGGCGGCGCGGCGTCTGGCGAGTCGAAGACGCGAAGGCGCGCGACTGGGAGGACATCGCCATCGGCCCCGGC
>CAZEZJ010000166.1:0-269 GCA_964516695.1 uncultured Blastocatellaceae bacterium | reverse complement strand
TATCTATACATTGGTGACATCGGTGACAACAGCGCGGCTCGCAAGGAGATTATCGTCTATCGCGTGGCTGAGCCTATGATTGAGACGAATGACGCGGAATCGAGCAGAACAAGCCCGCGCCACACGGAGAAGGCCGACGTTATCCGCTTGCAGTATCCTGATGGAGCGCACGACGCAGAGGCGCTGATGGTGCATCCTTTGACGGGCGATATTTATATCGCCACTAAAGCCGTCGCACCATCGTCAAGCATCTATAAACTGAGTGCGCC
>CAZEZJ010000165.1:2781-10188 GCA_964516695.1 uncultured Blastocatellaceae bacterium | reverse complement strand
ATCGGGGGGATTCGCTGCGGCGCGGGAAAGCGCGGCGAAACGTGCGGCGACGTGTCCGGCTTCGTCGCGTCCGAGCGTGGCTTGTAGGTTTCTGTTGGTCGCGATTGACGTTTCAACGATTCCCCAACCGAAGGAGACGATGGCAACGACCAAGAGCACGCGCGCAGGCAGCCTTGCGGCGGCGTCATCATCGCGCGGCCCGCGCCAGAGCAGCACAATCGTCAACACTAGAGAGATAAGCGCCATGTACTTTGTGATGTACATCTCATAGTGCAAGGGTTGCAGCGAGCGGCCTGTGATGATTTGCTGGTTGAAAATCAGGAGCGGCGCGAGCGCGAAAGAGAGCGCGAAGAGCACGGCGTGATTTTTCGGCGCGACGCGACCGCGCCACATCGCGTACAACAGCAGGAGTGTGAGAATGATGCCCAGGCGCACGGACGAGCGAGAAAAATCGGGCGCGTGCGAGAGCGCAAGCAACTGCATCGCGTCCATCGTCGGCGCTCGTTGCGACACCATGTAGACGTATGGCAGGAGCGCGAGGAGCAGGAGCGCGCCCGTCATCGTCAACGAATAAATGCCACGACGGAAATTCAACGGGCGCAACAGCAGCCAGAGCAGGCCGACGCAAACCAGCCAAGCAGCGGCAGCCGTCCAGAGGTAAAAGTAGGAGAAGACGAGCGCGGCAAATAATGTTCCGGCCAGCAGCGCCGAGCTGAGGGCGGCGCGATTGTTTTCCGCCGTCAGAGCGCGCCACACGAGAGCGCAGAAGATGAACAGCAAAGCGAACGGCGCGGCAGGTTGATAGCGTCGCAGAAACGGAAGATGGCTGAAGTTGTATGTCGTGTCTAGCCCGAAGAGCAGCCGCACAGGCCCGTAGACAATTGAGAAAGTTCCAAGGCAGAGGATAAAGAGGAGCGCGGTGGCGGCCAATGCTTCGTCGCCGGTTATTAATTGCACGAGCCGGAAGACGGCCAGCGATGAAGCGAAAGCTGCCAGACACGTCAACGCGAAAAAGATGGAGGGGGCGCTCAGGCCCAACACTCGCGCCGCCATCGCCAGCGCGTAGGGCGGAAGGAATTGGATGGAGAAGAGGGATTCCGGTTGCGTTTGTCCGGGCTTATCGTCGCGGCCCGTGTAGGGGTCGTTGCGGCGCGGGCGCTTGTCTATCAGCGCGTTGACGTAAGCGCAGTAAGCGGCCTCGTCCTCGGAAAAGAATGCGTAAGAGACGGGCGCGTCAAACCCGCGCACAAGCCACACCTTCACTTGCGGGTAAGCGGCCAACAGCATCATTAACAGTGATGCGTAGATGCCTAAGCGCCAGCCGAGCCGAGTCTGCATGTTTGACGCGAGAGCAATGCCTCTGCCTTAGACTTTGAAGAGCGAGCGAGATTATGACACAAACCTGCGCGCGTTGAAGCGGCAAGCCCAAGCAGTGTTTTCCTCGAAGCGCTTTGAACGGTGAGAATGCAAGGCGACGCCGCTAGATTCTTATTGACAGGATTCGTTAATGGGCCTACGCTTCAACTGTTTTTCGAGCACGGCCAGCCTGAATCTGTCCATCTGTGACAGTAAGTAGAATTTGCCAATGTAGCGCTGCTCCTCTTAAAGACTCATTTCATCACCTGTCGGCCACAGGCACAAAGAACCAAGCAGGAAGGAGAACATGATGAACGACGAATTGAAACATGCTCCATTGTCATTTCGCGCGCATCGTTCGCCTTTCATCGTCTCCCCGCCGTGGCCGCCTTTGTAGTTTTGAAACGCGCTCTTCGTCCTCATGCCCACGGGAAAGGAGAGACATGCACACCAGACAATCTGACCGCAAACGACGGCATTCCGCTCGCAAACGCGTGCTCGTCGTCAACTGCTACTTTGATGATTCCCGGCGGCCTCTGCGCCGCACAACCAAGATTCCGCAGGCGATGGGGCCTGTCTATCTGGCCGGAGCCTTCGCGCAGGAGCTATGCGAGGTGCGCGCCTACACGGAACTTTACAGCGGGCCGCTCGAAGACGAAGCATTGTTGTCATGGCCCGACATGCTGGTCTTAACGGGTCTCACCAATTCCTTCGACCGGATGCTGCATCTAGCGGCCTACGCGCGCACGAAGAATCCGCGCGTCATCATCGTCGCCGGAGGGCCGCCTGTCCGCGCGCTGCCGCGTCTCGCTCAAAAATTCTTCGACTACTGTTGCCTCGGCGACATAGAGCAACTAACGGAAATTATCACGGATGCCTTCGGGCCGGAGTTTGTCGCCGCCGAGATGCTGCCAAGGTTTGACTTGGCTTACTGGATTGGCTGGTTGGCCCACATCGAATCAACGCGCTATTGCAACTTCCACTGCTCGTTCTGCGCGCTGACAGGCGAGGCACGAAGTTACAAGACGTATGAACTAAACTACGTGCGAAGCCAATTGCTGACGATGAAGAAAAAGTATGCGCTCTTTATCGACAACAATTTCTATGGCAGCGACCGCCAGCATTTCTACCGCCGAATTGAATTGATTGACGAAGTGCGGCGGGCCGGACATTTCAAAGGCTGGGGCGCTCTCGTCACCAATGACTTTTTCCACAAAGCCGAAAACTTGTCGAGAGTGAGCAAGGCCGGATGCAAGATACTTTTCAGCGGCGTCGAATCCTTCGACGATAGTTGGCTGCGCAGCTTTAACAAGCTACAGAACACGACCGCGCCGCAGGTCAAAATGATTAGCAGTTGTTTGAGCGCGGGCGTGGCCTTCATCTACGGCCTCATCGTTGATGCCACGTCGCGCCGCGTCGCGGATTTGCGCCGCGAGCTTGAGTTCATCACAGGCACGCCCGAAATCACCCTGCCGAGTTTCATCACCATGTCAATCCCGCTGCTCGGCACGCCGTATTTTCACGAATGCGTGGCCCGCAAGGCCATCTTCCCCGAAACGAAGCTGCGCGACATGGACGGACTCACCGTGATGATGCAGCCCGAAGACCCGATTGATGAAGTGATAAAATTTTTGCGCGACGTACAGAGCCTGCGCGGTTATCGCCGGCGCGTGCTGCGCCATTCCATCAGCTTCGCGAGGCGCTATCGCTCGTCGCTCGACTTTGTGCAGATGATGCTGGCGCTCGGCAATGCGGGGCTGCTCTGCGTGCCCAATCTGATGAACGGATTTAAGCGCGCGTCGCGGCAGAGGCAACAGCCGCGCACTTTCATTAGCACGACCGAGCCGCTCGACTGTGTTTACACTCCCGCTTTCCGCGTGGCGTCGCGCTTCGAGAAATATTTTCAGCCCGTGATGGTGACGGACAAGAGCGGAAATCTCTCCGAAGACCTCATCAACTCGGGAATGCCCGGCATCGCGCAGACCGTTGAGCGACAGGAATTAACGTATGCCTGAGCGAGCCGCTTAACTCTGATTGCGCTCGATGAGCAGGCGGCGCATGATTTTTCCCGCCGGGGTGCGAGGAATCTGCTCGATTCTTTCAACGCGGCGAATTTTCTTGTGCGGCGCGACGCGCTCGGCCACAAAGCTCATCAACTCTTCATCGCTCACGTCCGTTTTCAACACGACGAAGGCTTGCGGAATCTCGCCCGCTTCTGCGTCTGGATGGGGCACGACCGCCGCGTCCGCCACCGCCGGATGCGAGAGCAAGAGCGCCTCCAATTCCGCCGGAGCAACTTGCAGACCTTTGTACTTAATCAGTTCCTTCAAGCGGTCAACGATGTAGAAATGTCCGTCCTCGGTTGCGTAGCCGATGTCGCCCGTATGCAGCCAGCCGTCGCGGTCTATGGTTTCGCCGGTCGCCTGCGGTTGATTCAGATAGCCCTTCATCACCTGTGGCCCGCGCGTCCAGAGTTCGCCTTGCTCTCCTGGGCCAAGCTCGGCTCCGGTCATGCAGTCCATCACCTTGCATTCAGTGTTGGGCAGGCAGTAGCCGACAGAAACGTTTTCATCTTCGCGGTCTTCTTCGACGCTCATGTGCGAGAGGGGGCTGACCTCTGTTTGCCCGTAGCCGTAGCGCAGATAACAGCCAAGACGCGCGGCGCAATCGCGCGCCACGCTCGCGGCCAGCGGCGCGCCTCCGCTATGAACCCGCCGCAGATTCGACAGGTCATAGTTGTCAACTGACGGGTGATAAGCCATCGCTGAGATGAGGGCCGGAACAAGCGGCGCACGCGTGATGCGATAATCCTGCAAAGTTCCTAAAAACTGCTCAAGCTCGAAGCGCGGTAGGGTGACGATGGTCGCTCCCTTGGAAAGGGCGACGTTCATCACGACGTGCATTCCATAGAGATGTGCGCAGGGCACGACGCAGATAACGCGGTCGTCCTCTTCCATGGCGCTGACCGTATTCATCTGGCAAAGATTGGCGACCAGGTTGTAGTGCGTCAGCATCACGCACTTCGGGAGGCCCGTCGTCCCGCTCGAATAAGGCAGGGCGAATAAATCTTCGCGCGGCGCAATCTCGATTGCTGGCAGTCGTCCATCGCTTTCGAGCAGTGAAGCGAAGGGCGTCGCTCCTTCTGCTTCACCGAAGACGAAAATCTCTTCAACGTTCGTCTCTTCGATGGCTGCCAGCGCCGTTGTCATCAACTGCGGAACGGTCAGCAGGTAACGTGCGTTGGATTGTTTGAGTTGTCCGGCTAGTTCTCGCGGCGTCAGCAGCGGGTAGACGGGTGCTATGACGCCGCCGAGCGTGGCGGCGGCGTGCATCGCCACGGCATACTCAGGCACGTTCGGGCTAAAGATAGCGAAGACATCGCCTTTGATTAAGCCGCGCCGCGCGAGACCAGCCGCCGCGAGCCGCACGGCTCCAGCCAGTTGAGCATAGGAGATTGTGCGTCCGGTTGGGCCGTCAATCAGCGCGGGCTTGTCCGCCAGCCTTGCGGCGTGCTGCAAGACAAGAGTTGTTAACGAAACTTCGGGAATCTGTATGTCCGTGTAAGGACTGCGGAAAATCATAAGTTTTAGAGGAGCGCATGACCGGGCCGAAGCTTTTGCGAGGAAACTCGACCGGCGCGCAGAAAAAACATTTATCCTTTGGAAACGGACGCGCCGAAATCTCCAAAAGGCTCGTCGCGTTCGCGCACCGCCTGCTTGAAGCCGACTTCCGCCGCGCGTTGTTGAAAGCTATAGCCTTCTTTCGTGTGGCGCGCGAGGCCGTCAAAGACGGTGCCTAGAATCTGCGTCGCATGTAGCCCCTGCGCCATCACGCTCTGATTGAGCAAGAGCTTCATCATCATCAATTGGTTAATTGGCAAACGCGCGATGCGTTCCAGCAAATTTTCAAAGCGCGCGTCGAGTTGCTCTCTCGGGGCGGCCTCCGTCGCCAAGCCCCAAGCGACCGCCTCTGTGCCTGACAGAGAATCGCCTGTGAACAAGAGCCGCTTGGCCTTTTCAATGCCGATGCGGAAAGCCCAGAGAGCAGTCGTCGGCACTCCCCAAACGCGTGCGGGCGGATAGCCTATCTTCGCGCGGTCTTCGATAACAAGTAGGTCTGAGCAGAGCGCCATGTCCGTGCCGCCCGCGACGCAGAAGCCGTGGACTTTGCAGACCACAGGCTTCTCGCTGTGAAAGAGGCTCATAAAGCCGCGCACGTTGCGGCTCATCATCGCATAATCGAGCATCTCGTCCCACGTTTCAGCCGGGTTGTGATTAGCCAGTTGCACGGCGGGGTCTAAGATTGTGCCCGCGACCGCTGCGCCGCCCGCGTCATCACCCGCGATGCCCTGCTCCGCCGCGACGACCAAATCATAGCCGCCGCAAAAGCCTTTGCCGTTGCCGGAAAGAGCGATGACATGGACGCTCGCATCAAGGTTTGCGCGCTCGACGCAGGCCGTCAACTCCAAGGGCATCATTGCCGTAATGCCGTTGCCGCGCTCCGGCCGGTTTAAGGTGATGCGCGCGATGCGTCCGGTGGTTTCGTAGGTCAATGTGGTTAGCTTTTCCATTTTCAACCTCAGGAGCAAGCAGTCATCCCAGTTAGAGACGCGCGAAGAAGAATAACCGCTGCTTAAATGTTTTGTTAGTGCCTGTCATGTTTGACGACGGCGAGCGTGCGCGCCATCAGTTCGGGCTTCTTAATCAGTTGCGTTGCCATCCATTCGTCGGCTTCGCTGGTTAGCTGCATTCCTTCGTCGCCGCCGAGGAGTTGGCCCAGGTGCCTCCGTGAGGCGGTGGCGTAAAGGTTCATATTCACATCGCTGAATCCTTCGGCGGCCAGCTTGAGCAAGGAGGCGGCGCTCTCTCTTTCGCCGCGAATGCTATGGATTCCGGCTCTGAGGAGCCAGACGAAAGGGTCGGCCCATTTGAGCTTCTCCCTTGTGATTTGCCCGGCGATGCGCTCGGCGGTGCGCAACAGTCTTTGTGGCTCTGTGCCTTGTTCGGCGGCGGCGAGCGCGCAGCGCGCCAGCAGGTAGTTTGCCTCCACACGCAGCACTTGAATGCGCAGCAGAATAGAGCGCTTCATCTGCGACCACTGCTGGCTAAGATGTTTCCAAGCGACTGGCCCATCGCCCGTATAGAGCATAATCTGCGCCAGCGCCGAGAGCGAACTGTAGTGTTGGAGATGAAAGCCCGTGTGTGGCCATTCCTGCAACGCTTCGACGACTTCAAGGCGGGCGCGGTCGGGGTCGTCAGCCGCGAGCCAGATGAGATTAAGACGCGTGCGCAGGTCTGTCGCGGCGAAGAGATTGCCCTGCTCTTTGGCGGCGGCGAGCAGCACGGGCAAACGCAACGAGATCTCTTTCAACTCTCCGAGGAACATCAGCGAGTTGAGCAGAAAGCGATGTGAGGTCGTAATCTCCCAGTTGACGCCCGTGCATTGGTCGCGGAAGATTTCGGCGGCGCGCTCGCAAAGCTCATAAGCTTTCTTCCACTCACCGACGAGGTAAGCCGCAGCCGCCTCGTTCATCGTGACGAGTCCTTTGAGGTGCGGATTGCCGACCTTTTCTGAAAGGGCATGTGCCTCTTTGAGAAATCGCGTGGTGCGTTTGCGGTTAGGCTCTCCGGGCGTCGCGGAGAGACCCGCCTCGATGGCGATGGCGCGCGCGAGGCGATAGGGTTCGCCGGCTCTGAGGGCGAGCAGCAGATGGCGCGTCTGGAAATCCATGCCGCGAATGTTATCAACCAGCACGAGTCCCGCGGCGACGGACCAGCAGATGTCTATGCGCAGCAAATCTTCCGGCGAGACTTCCGTTTCGGGTCGCTCGGTATATTTCAGCCCGCGCAGCCAGAGTTGCGAGCGACGCAGGATGAGCGAGGCGAGCGCGCGTTTTGGTCCAGAAGCCAGCTTGAGGCCGAAGGCCGCGAGCACGATTCTGATGACATCAAGCCCCTCGTCAATGTAGCCGCCCATCAGTAGTTGCTCGGCGGCGCGACGCTGAAACTCAAGAGCGCGCGCCGCCTCGGCTCCGCGTGAGGCGACACAATA
>CAZEZJ010000165.1:0-2751 GCA_964516695.1 uncultured Blastocatellaceae bacterium | reverse complement strand
CTCTCAGCCGATTCGGCGGGCCGACCGGCGTTAGCTAACGCTTGGCCTAGTTCGGCTTGAAGATTAACGAGGTCTGCGCCGCTCGCGGGCGCGAGTTCGAGAGCCTTGCGGTAGAACATCGCGGCGCGGTCGAAGGCCAGGGCCGAAGCCGCTTTACGCGCCGCCAGCGCAGCCTGATGTGCGGCGCGCTCTCTTTCGCCCGCGCCGAGGTAGTGCTCAAAGAGAGATTCGGGGTCGTCAAAGCCTTTTTCTTCGAGCGCTTGGGCCAGGCGGCGATGAATCAGCTTGATGATATCGGGTTCGAGCAAAGAGGCCAGCGTTTCGCGTATGCGGTCGTGGTACAACTCTATGCCGCGTTCCGTGCCGCTGCCGCGCAGGAAATGAGAGGCGCGAAGCGATGCAATCAGCGGTTCTTCATCGCCCTCCATGCCCGTCGCGTGGTAGGCGACTTCAGGTGCGACGGGGCGGCCCGCGACAGCTAAGGTTTCCAACAACTGACGCGCGCCCGAAGGTTGATGCAGCAGGCGCGCTTCCAGCATTTCGCTCAAGGTGATGCCGGTCGTCGCCGCGCCCTCGCTCTCCATCGCATAGCGCGCTAGCTGCTCGACGAAAAACGGGCTGCCCGCCGCTTCGCGCACGATGGCCTCGACGAAGCTGTTGGTCGCGGGCAAGTCTGCCGGCAGCAGCGAGCGTGCCAAATCGCGTGCCTCGTCGTGAGTTAAAGGGTCTATGGAAAGCTCTCGATAGTTGGCCGTGCCTGTTTGGCCCAGCAGCAACTTGAGAAAAGGTTTCGCGCCCAGTTCTTCGGTACGAAAGCTGGCTATCAGAAGCAGCGGCGGCGCGTCGGGAGGACGCAGTAAATCGTTAAGCAGCGCCGCGCTGTCGGCATCGGCCCATTGCAGGTCGTCAATGTAAATCAAGAGCGGTTGACGCTCTGCGATGCGCATCAGCAGTTCGCGGAGCGCGGCGAAGGCGCGTCGTCTGAGCGCCAAGGGGTCTGGGATTTCCTGCTCGCGTTGCGGCGCTTGCGTCACGGCGCTGACTTGCAGCATGACGGGAAACAGACGCCCCAGCGCCAACACGTCGCGCGGCATCAATGCGTCCGCCTTTGCCACGGGCAGCGACAACAGATACTTGCTCAAGCTGTCAATAACGCCGTCCAGCGCCTTATAGGGAACAGACTCGCGCTCGTAGCAGCGGCCTTCGAGGATGACGGCGGTTTTTTCTCTGCGTTGAGTTTGTTCGAGAAAGCGACGCACGACCGTGCTCTTGCCCATCCCCGAAATGCCGTGAATATAGACGGTCACGGTCTCGCCTTCGCGCGTGGCGAGAAAAGCATCTTTGAGGGCTTTCATCTGCCGCTCGCGACCGATGAACATTCCATCGCGCGCGTCGGGCGGCGCAGCCGCCAGCGCAGTCGAAGCCGGATTCAGCGTCTCGCCCTGAAAGGCTTCGAGACGCATCAACACTTCGCGCCCGCGCGGACGCTGGTGCGGATTGAGGCGCAGCAAATCGCGGCACAAGCGGTCTAAGTCTGCGGGAATGCCGGGGGCGATTTCGCTTGGCGGCGCTGGCTCGAAGTTCTGTTTTTTCATCATCACTTCGAGCATGTTGCCCACGAAGGGCAGTCGCCCCGTGAGAGCTTCGTAGAGCATCACGCCGACGTTATACCAATCGCTGGCTTCCGTGATGAGATGTTGCGAAAGCTGCTCGGGCGACATGTAGGCCGGCGTGCCCGCCATGATTAGGCTTTGGTGCAAGCCTTCGGTCGCCATATCCGTGACGAGACCGAAATCGAGCAGCACGACGCGGCCCTCTTTTGTGACCAGCACGTTTGGCGGTTTGATGTCGCGATGCAACTTGCCTGACTGATGCAGCGCATAGACTCCTTCAGCCAGTTGTCTGACAGCCGAGCGCAGGCGTTCCAAATTCGACGCGGAAATCGCCACCGCTTGACGCGATGAAAGAACACGCCCATCAAACTCCGTCGAACGCAGGGTGGGCGTGTCCGGCCCGTAGGAGTATTGCCGCGTATCGCCGTCGGGGAGCGTCGCGCGCAGCGTGGGCGATTCGGAAGAGGGAACTTCCGGCTCGATAGTCATGCCTTCACGGACGTATTCGAGAAAGTTGACGCCTTCGACCAATTCCATCGTGAAGAACCAGTAGTTGCCGTCGGCCATCAACTCGTAGAGAGAGACTAGATTCGGATGAGCCACGTCGGCCAGCGCGCGAAACTCTCTTTTGAAACGATAGATGTCAGCCGCTTCAGCATGAACGAGCGTCTTCAGCGCGACCGTTTTCCCGCGCTCGCGGTCGTGAGCCTCGTACACCACACCCATGCCGCCAGCCCCCAGCCTGCGGCGGATTTCAAAGCGCTCCGTCCCCGTGAAATCAACGCTGGAACTACTCATCTGTAAACGCCCGGCGGTCGGTGAGTGGGATTTGAGGAAGTCATGTCTTATCAGAAAGCTACCGACAACCGTTTCCGTCTTGGCCTGTGGCGTGGCCGCTTGATGTTTGCTGCCTCATGGCCGAAAGCCGTCTCTTGCTAACTTTCCGTGCGCGCCCTCCATTCGGAATCAGACACATTCTGTAACGTAAATTTTAATACATTCCCGCAGCCGGGCAAACTGATAAGGCAATGATGAACGCCCAACGCGCAAGCCGTGAGCGTTCGCATGAAATGCAGCTTGTCTGCCATGACGGGCGCAGCATTCGTCGGCGGGCGCTCTGCGCGTCCTCTTGCTCGCT
>CAZEZJ010000164.1:2926-10194 GCA_964516695.1 uncultured Blastocatellaceae bacterium | reverse complement strand
CCAATCTGCCGCATCCGTTCAAACGCTGGCGGCTGGAAGTTCAACGCTCAAGCGCCACCTTCGACACCCGAAGAAGCACGAATGATGAAACTCATTGCTAATCTGCTGACAGCTTTGGTGGCGCTCAGTCACTTAGGATTTCTGGTGCTCGAAATGTTCTTTTGGGACCATCCGGTCGGGCGAAAAATCTTCTCTATGACGCCTGAAGTCTCCGCCTCGTCGGCTGTGCTGGCGATGAATCAGGGCCTCTATAACGGTTTCTTGGCCGCCGGATTAATCTGGGGACTTTGGACGGGACGGCGAGACATCAAGCTCTTCTTCCTCGGCTGTGTGGTCATCGCGGGCATCTTCGGCGGCCTCACGGCGAAGACCACCATTCTGTTCACGCAGGCGCTTCCGGCGCTGATTGCCTTCGGGTGCGTGCTGGTTGCCTCGCGTGAGAGCAGCAGATAATGACGAACAAGCCGCTGCCGCCTACTGCTCGACCGCGCTTCATAGCGCTTTTGATTTACCGCAATGCAGCCGAACGTTAATCTCTTCTTCGTTCTGAATTTGCTGGGGGCTGCGCAGGCCCTTCTGATAGCCTTCGCGCTGGTGAGCATTAAGCGTGGCAACCGGACGGCCAACACCATTCTGGCTGCCTTTGCGGCGACTGCCTCCATTCTCATCACTTGGACCGTTTTAAACTCGGCGGGCTACTTCAGACTGTTTCCACATCTACGCAGGCTTAATCATCCCTTTGATTTCACCGTCGGGCCGCTCATTTTTCTTTACGTCAGAGCGCTCACCTCGAAAAGGCCGGAGTTTAAGAAGAGCGACCTGCTCCACTTTATTCCATTCGGGCTGTGCATCATCTATTTATTGCCCTTCTACTTTCAAAGCCGCGGGTACAAACTCAATCCCGCTAATGCGCCCGCCGACATGCAGTGGTACTACGTCAGGTCGTCGCTGGTTATCTTACAGGTGCTCGTCTATCTGGCTCTGGCGGGCCTGCTCATCATCCGTTATTTGCGCGAGAGCCGCGAGAAGAAGTCCACGGTTGCGAGGGCGTCTCTTTTCCATGTTAAGTTTTTGGCCTGTTCGGTGTTGGCCCTCTGGTTCGTGGCCGTGGGCCGCTATCTGTTCGACGTGCGCTATCCGGCCTATATGCGCTACACGAATTTGATTCTTCCTTTCGGCGCGACGGTTCTTATTTATGCGATGGCCTATCTCAGCCTCAGACATTCGGGAAATCTGGCCGGCGCAGATAATCCCGCGCCGGCAGAAGGAGAAACGAGCGTCCAGCCCGCGAGAAAGTATGAGAAATCCACCCTCACCAGCGAAAGGGCAGATGCCTATCTGAAGAGACTGCTCATCATCATGGAAACTGAACAGCCTTACACGAACGGCGACCTCACGCTTCCAAAATTGGCCGCCCGGCTCTCTATCGCGACCCATCATCTCTCGCAGATTATTAACGAACGACTGAACCAAAATTTCTTCGACTTCGTGAACAGCTATCGCGTCAACGAAGCCAAACGCCAACTGCTCGACCCGGCAAAGAAACACTACTCGCTGCTTGCCATTGCCGAAGAAGTCGGCTTCAACTCAAAGTCCGCTTTCAATGCGGCTTTCAAAAAGCAGACCAACATGACGCCCTCCGAATTTAGAAAAGCCTCTAAAGCCTCTAACGACAACGTGCCGCTCTAGCCTTTCGCCTCATCCGCAGCCTCGTCTTGTCAGAAAACACACACGGATTCGTCCATCCTTATAAGCTAAGACGCCTTCTTCATAAGTCTGGGCGATTTTTCAATCTTCTTCCCCTCTAATGGTCAACGCCAATGGCGGCTAAAATTTCTCCGGCTGCCAGAGTGATGCGCTCGAATGTCTGAGGTGATGTAATGAAAAGAGCTTTTTGTGTCAGCGGCCTAATTCTCGTCTCCCTTCTGATTAACGGGGTTGGCTTCTCATTTGGCATTCCTGCGCGGGACAGCCATTGGGCTGGAAACCCGAGCGCCTCTTTGACAACGCAGGAAAGCCTCGCCGCGACCGGTGATGATGAGCGACTCGCTCAGTTTGAGTCGGCGCTTGATTCTCTGCGGCAGCAATACCGTATCCCGGGGCTGTCAGCCGCCGTTGTGCTCAACCAGCAACTCATCTGGAGCAAAGGCTTTGGCTTTCAGGACATCGCGGGCGGCATCCACGCGACGCCCGACACGCCCTACCGCATCGCCTCTTTGACCAAGACGTTTGGGTCAACTCTCCTGATGCGCTGCGTCGAGCGAAATGGCTTTGACCTGAACCTTCCCATCATCAACTACACTTCGAGCATCACACAGCCGGGCGTCAGAATCCGCCATGTCTTCACACACACTTCCGAGAGCCTGCCGCCCGGCGAAAGCTATCGTTACAACGGCAACCGCTACGCGGCGCTGACTCCGGTTATCGAATCCTGCACGGGCAGGCCGTTTCGCGAAGAATTGGCGAAGACGATTCTCGACCCGTTGGAAATGCGAGACTCCGTGCCCGGTCAAGATATGGAGTTCCCCTCGCCGCAAGTCGCCGCTCTGTTCACTCCCGATACTCTGCAACGATATTCGAGCGTGATACGGCGCCTCGCCAAGCCGTACAAACTCGATAGCAGCGGGCGCATTATCCTGTCTACTTATCCTAACCGGGGAATCAGCGCTTCAGCCGGATTAATCTCGACCGTGCGCGATTTGGCGCGCTACGATGCCGCCATTGACCGTCATCAATTGCTGAGGTCAGAGACACAAGAGACGGCTTGGAGGAATCCCGTTAATAGTTGGGGGCAAACAATGCCTTACGCTAACGGGTGGTTTGTGCAGCAGCGTTTTGGCACACGTCTCATCTGGCATTACGGACTCTGGCCCGGCTCGTTCTCATCGCTGATTTTGAAAGTCCCTTCACGAAATATAACCCTAATCCTGCTTGCCAATAGCGACGGCCTCAGCGCACCGTTTGGCGCGCTTGGCGGCGCAGGCAACGTCACCGGCTCGCCCTTCGCCAACCTTTTCCTGCAAATGCTCGACGACCCGCAAGCCTTCAAAGATAATCCGATTGACACAGACCAATTCTTCGTTCGTCAACACTACCTCGATTTTCTGGGTCGCGAGCCGGACCAAGGCGGCTTGGATTACTGGAGCGGGCAGATTGCGCAATGTGCGACGGATGCCGCTTGCCTACACTCGCGCCGCATCGGCGTCTCTGCCGCTTTCTTCATCGAGCAGGAGTTTCAAGAGACAGGCAACTTCATCTATCGTCTCTACAAATCTTCTCTGGGCCGCAGGCCAAAGTTCGCGGAGTTTATGCCCGACCGCAGCCGTTTAATCGGCGGCGCGCAACTGGAGGCGAGCAAGCAAGCCTTCACCGATAGTTGGGTGCAACGCCCGGAGTTTGTGCAGAAGTATCCGGCGAGCTTAAATGGCGCGCAATTCATAGAGGCGCTGATTCAGACCGTCTTGGAGGATGCAGGCGTGGATATTTCCAGCCAGCGCGCCGCGTTAATCAGCGACTACGACGCCCATGGAAGTCGCGCGCGAATCCTACGCTTGGTCGCGGACAATGCGGCCTTGCAGCAAGCGCAGTACAACTCGGCATTCGTGTTGATGCAATATTTCGGCTATCTTCGGCGCGACCCTGACGAAGGCGGCTACCAATTCTGGCTGGACGTTTTGAACAATCGCGTGCCCGGCAACTTTCGCAGCATGGTCTGCGCTTTCCTTACTTCGGCGGAGTATCAACTGCGCTTTGGAACTGCCGTCACCCGCACTAATCTCGATTGCGCGCAATAGTCGCACCGGCAATTTCAACCTCTAGCGAGAGAAAACACACGAAAGGGGCAACTTCCATAAAGAAAGTTGCCCCTTTCGTTGCAGCCGCTTGGATAAACATGAGACGTGCTATTGCAATCACGCTCATTCGCGCTGCCCAATTTTTCCGGCGGTTCGACTTGGCTAAAACTTTCAGCCAGCCGCACCGAGTTGCAACACTGATGTGATGGTTACCAGTAAAGCGGATACAGGTATCCGCCTGGAACCGGAAATTCAAAATCAAAGTTGACGCCCGCGGAGCCGCCCGAACTGTATAAGATGTACCACGTCCCCGTCGCGTTCGGACGCTGTATCGCCGCATCCGCTCTGCCGTCACCATCATAATCGCCCGGCACAGGCCGGTCTCCGGTCTCGCCCCATTGGATGTATTGGACCACGCCATTGGAGCTGTTCAGGATGTACCAGAAACCATTGCTTGGACGCCAGACGGCGATGTCTGTCTTACCATCGCCATCATAATCCGCCGGAACCTGCCAGTCGCCGGTCACGCCGAAGGGGATACCATAGAACGTGCCGTCCTGCCGGCGAATATACCAAGTGGCGTCAGAGTGACGAAAGACAGCGATGTCCGCTCGCCCGTCGCCATCGTAATCGCCCGGCACGACATGGTCGCCCGTCACCCCAAACTGCACGATGGACACGCTGTTGTCCGTGCTGTTCAAGATGTACCAAGTGGCGTTGCCCGGACGAAAGACGGCAACATCGGTCTTGGCGTCGCCATCGTAATCGCGGGCCACCGGAATATCGCCTGTGACGCCGAAGGGGAAGCCGTAAAAATTCCCGCTCGTGTCGGTGGCGACGTACCATGTTGCGTTGCCGGGACGAAACACGGCGCGGTCGGTTCTTCCGTCTGCGTTGTAATCGCCGGGCGTCAGGATGTCTGCGCTTTGACCGAAGAAGAAAGAAACTAGTGCTCCGTTCGAACTGTTGAGAGAACGCCATTCGCCTGAGCCGCGATTGAAAACCGAAATGTCCGTTCTGCAATCGCCGTCGAAATTGGCGCGATTGTCGCGCCGGTAACGAGTGAAGTTAACCGCTAAATTAGTATTGGAGACGGTAACGCTTTGCGGGCTGAAGAAGTAGCCTGTGGTCGGAGTCGGTGTGACGACGTAGTCGTCAATTGGCAACAGGGTGGCCGAATATACTCCTGAAGCGTTGGTCACTCTGGTGTATAGCGAGCCGCTTCCTTCAATGACTACTACCACGCCGGCCAATGGCACTCCCGCACAAGTTCTGATAGTTCCTCTGATTGCCATTCCGGGTTCGGGCGGCTCCGGCGGTACTGATTCATCCTGAGCGAAGGCGGCCAGCGACGAAACCATCAACAAGATGGTCGTCACGAACAAAAACTTGAACCAGCTCTGAGCTAGGCATTTGTTAGTCTGCTCGTTCATCATATTTTCTCCTTAACTTTCTTGTTTGATTTTTTCCTCTGTCAGGGCGTCCGCGCCGCTCGTTCATTAATGATGTGTTGCTGCGGGAGACCTTCGTGGCGAGAAGAGACGTTGGTCGCATCTTCTGTAAGCCGCAAGGCCAGCAAGAGCAGCGTTCACGCTTTGTAAATTGATGGCCTGACGAGAAAGTGATTCGGGTCGAATAAACGACGTGCTTTGAGCGAAACTGCGTGACCTTTCGCTTAGGGCGCGCGGGGAAGAGGCGAACAATAGTGTCGCCGGATGATGGCTGCCGCCGACGCTACAAGGCTGCTTTGAGCCTGTGTGCGAAATGTGCGCACGCGGTGGGTGCGGCGCTGCTCGGCCGCGTAATGTAAAGGTAGATTGCGCATCAGAAGACGCACGAGGCTCAATCTTCTATTGTGCCGTCGCCGCCCGTTGCGCTAAGATGTGGGTCGCCAAACCGGAGCATCTTCAGCACATACGTGTGCAGCGAAGTTGTTTCGAGAACAGCGCCCTGACGTTACCTAAAGGTAGCGCCGGGGCGTTGTTTTCTACCATGATGAAAAGTTCGCTTGACGCTCGTTAATCACAACAAATTTTGTGACCCGTAGCGTGCCCGACACTATACACCATTTTAATCCCAAGTCAATATGAAATTATTGCTACGCCAACGTTTAAGTGGCGCTACAAATTTCTTGTAGCTGATGGTTGTCAATGTCGAAGGGTTAAATGCAACGAAGCCAAGAGTTATTGAATTCCGGCGGCCTTAGCGTTGCTGCTTGCGGATGATACTGCGCTTGCGGGCGATGGGCGGAGTGCGCGCGGCAAGTAGTTCTGGATAACGGCTCTTGATAATGGAAGTCAGGCGTTCGTTATGCTCAAGCCCAAGCAGCCTGGCGGCGATTGATATTTTGCCGCCAGCGGCTTTGAGCGCGAGTTCGATTAAGCGCTTCTCGGGCTGGCGCAGCTCATCTTTGAGAGAGAAGTCTGCCCAAGGTTCCGCGAAGTTGCCGCGCGGCGTGCGGTCCCGTATCGCCACCACCTCTACATTATCAACGGAGATAACGGCATCACGCGGTGCGGCAGCGATGGATTGCTCAATCAATTCACTGAGGGTTCGCTCACCGTCTACTAGGAACAGCCGGCTCATCGCTTCCACAGCTTCGCGTGTGAAGGTCACTTGCTTCTCATAATGCTGTAGCGCGCTGTGGATGAGTCTTTCGATGGTCGGGTGCTCTGCCGCTGTGTGATTATTGGCAGTGATAGTGGGTGTGACTGCTGCGCGAGCGTCGTGCTCTTCAATTGTGGATAAAGCGTCGAGCGCGTGACGCGCGGTGCGGCGCAGGCGGGCCAATATCTCTGGAGATTGCGAGCGCGATAGTAGCTCGTCAGCGCGCGTATATGCGTCGCGTAAGCCGCCTGGGCCAAGGAAGCCGCTCAACTCCTCGCACATTGTTAAGACTGCTAAACCGGCGACCTCGATGCTTCCCGCCTGCTCGGCGGTTGGGGCGGCTCGCTCAAACGCTGCGTGCGCCTCGCCCTCACGCCCAAGCCGCGCCAGCGCCTTTCCGAGCGTCGTTAAAGCTTCGGCTAGAAAATTGGATGCGTTGGCAAGCTCGAAGGCACGGCACGCATTGCGCGCCACCTTCTCAGCCTCGGCAGCACGCCCCTGCCCGAGGAGGACACGAGCGCGCGTCTCGTCAACCTGTGCTGCGTAGACGCTATCGCCCAAGCTGATGAACAACCGACGGGCGCGGTCAAGATGTTCGTGCGACTCTTCAAACCTGCCGAGCGAGTGGAGCAGAAGCCCTAGGTTGTTCTCGACGTGTGCGTGATAGCGCGTGTGGTTTGACTGCTCGAAGTGGAAACCGGCGGCTGTGAATTCTACAATGGCGCGGTCCAAGTAGTCTGCTCGGTTCTCCGCCGAGCCGAGGCACTCAAGGGCGCGTGCGAGTTGATTGTGATAGCGCCCCTTGAGCGAGTGGTTTTCGCTGGTCTCGAATAGCGGAGCAGCATTTTTAAGGATTTTAAGCGCGTC
>CAZEZJ010000164.1:0-2916 GCA_964516695.1 uncultured Blastocatellaceae bacterium | reverse complement strand
GAACTTAGTGGCGACGCCTTCCACCACCGCTAAGCGGAGCAACGCGAGCGCACGCACCTCATCGTTATCGCCCAGTCTATCTAAGGTCTCTTGTAGGAGAACGCGGGCTTCATCGAGCGCGCCCACCCTAAAGTAACAATAGGCTAGCTCGACGCGCCCCTCGTCCGCCCTGCCTTTAAGCCCTGCTTGTTCAAACAGCGCGATGCTCTGGCTAATAGTGTCCTTGGCGATTTCTTGCGCTCCGCTGACCTCTGCGTTGCTGCCGAGCCATCCGGTCAGCACGCCGGCGCGCAGGAAAACTTCGCCCACCGTTGCCTTATCGAGACCCGTGATTTCTGGACTTTCTCCGACCTTCGGCCAGAACGGACGCAACAACTCGCGCGCCGATTCATACTCGCCCGAGTCTTCCAGCCTCTTAGCAATACGGCAGCGGAGTTGCGCCCGCTCGTTGAGGGTCAGCGTTTCTTCGCCTGCTAGCTCGGGCGCGTTGAATATGCGGTGCGTCTGGTTCATCTCCCCTTTCGACTTCTGTTTCTTGTACGGCAGTATAAAAAACGCGCGGTGGGGACGCAATGCGCATTGCGTCCCCACCGCGCAAAGTGCTGACGAGCAGATACCCGAATCATGTCCTAACGGATTTTCAAGGCAGATGCCCAAGAGGGGGAGGATTTCTTCGTCCAGTCCGAGGTGAGCGGCGTTAAGCTGGTCCCGCCCGCGTCGGTCACATAAATCTGCAAATCCCCCCTAACACTAACGACGAGAGCGAGCCATGCTCCATCAGGTGACCATGTCGGTTCTCTGCCGCCGCTTGCCGCCTCCAGTTGGGTTTGATTTGAGCCATCAGCGAGCATGACGTAAACGCTTGGTCGCTCATCAAACTGGCTTCCCCCTGGCCGCCCGGTTGACATAAAGCCGCAGTAAAACATGCCCTCCGTCAGGTGCGCTGTATAAGCGATTCGCGTCCCATCGGGCGACCATGCGGGGTCAGCTTCAGCCCCACCGGTATCGGTGAGCCGTTTAACCTCATTCCCGCTGGAAGTCATCGTATAAATCTCATGGTTACCACCACGGAAGCTGCTAAAGGCGATTCGCGTCCCGTCAGGTGACCATGCCGGGTCGGTGCCGCCAGCGCCCTGCGTCATGTTCGTTTGTTTATGACTAAAGACATCAATGACGTAAATCTCCGAACCGCACGTCGTGATATTGGCGTGCCCGCCATAGGTTGTATCGTAGCCGCGTACATAGGCAATCTTAGAGCCGTCAGGCGACCATGCAGGCTCAGACACGCCGACGAAGCTGGAACTGAGGCGTCGCAGATTGCTGCCGTCAATGCCCATGACATACAGGGCGTGGTCACTGTCTTCGTCGCGGGTGAAGGCGACGCGGCTACCATCGGGCGAGATGGCCGGGTATCTGTAAATCGCATGGGGATTACCGTCGGTGAGAAGCCTGACATCGCTCCCGTCAGCGTTCATAATGTAAATCTGCCGGTCAGCAGCAAATGCTATCAGACCGTCGCCGGTGAGTGGTGCTGCGGGCCGCAACGTAGACGCCGGCAAACTTCCTAGCACGCGGTTTCTTTCATCAAAATTGTTTACGCGCTCGCGCGGAATCACGTTAGTGACGCACAACAGCAGCGTGATAAGAGGCAGCACTTTGATTATGTGACCTGCCATAAATCTCCTACTCATAATTTAATCTTCCTCCGGCAGACGTTTGAAATTTTCTCAAATTAAGGATTTCGCAAGGTGAATTTTGCTTGGGGCGACGGGTAAGCTTCACCCGCCCTAGCACGCTCGGCGTGAACGACCCGTGGGAGACGATGACACAGATGGCTGTGGCCTTCTGATTCGTGCCTGGCAACAGAGGCATCCGCATCAATTCGAACTTCCGCATCATACGCGTTTGTCTTAAAATGTCAAGTTAAATATTTAATAATAGATGGGATAAGCAGTCTTACAAGATATTTGTAGCTAACCCTTTTGGCGAAAATGGTTTACGGCGACCAATGTTCGTGTTTACCTTTAAGACTATTTGGGACGCGAAAGTTCCTTGAGCATTTTTGCTTACGTTGTGACCTCTAAGATGTTTCAGGCCAGGCGGTGTTTCGGAAGTATGACTTGCAAGCAGAGTTCGAGCAGAATAAACCACTGTGTATGCACCACGCTGCGTGGCGAAGCCGTGTGAGCCTTAAATTACGCGGATGGCGGACCAATTATCTTCCGCGATACATGTCAATCTTTGTCTTACCGTTTATAATCAATTCAACCCTCCGTTTGAGCTTAAGATAGTCGTCACGCTATTTCGTGTGCTTGAACAGGTCTTGGCTTATTTTGAAAATTGGGTTACTTAAATCTGATGTCTAATGACGATGTGATGAACGCAAAGCTTCCCGAAGCTTCGAGGACTCTGGAGGAATTGCGCAGCCGCGAACGCGAACTCTCAGACTTTATTGAGAACGCCTCCGTCGGTCTACACTGGGTTGGGCCTGACGGCACTATCCTGTGGGCCAATCAGGCCGAACTTGAGCTTCTTGGATACACTAGGGAAGAGTATGTCGGGCGACACATCGCTGAGTTTCATGCTGACCCGGATGTTATTAAAGACATCCTGAGAAGGCTCGTGAATAAGGAGACGCTTCACAACTATGAAGCGCGGCTCAAGTGTAAGGACGGCACGCTTCGTCACGTCCTCATCAACTCGAACGTCATGTGGGAAGAGGAGCGTTTCGTTCACACGCGCTGCTTCACACGCGACATCACCGAACGAAAGCGCGCCGAAGAAGAACTGTACAAGTCAAGAAGGCAGTTGGAGACCGTTTTCAACAATGCCACCCTCGCCCTCTTCATCCTGGATGCGCGCCAGCATTGCACATACATGAATCCGGCAGCGGAGAAGTTAACGGGCTACACGCTC
>CAZEZJ010000163.1:7053-10219 GCA_964516695.1 uncultured Blastocatellaceae bacterium | reverse complement strand
GGTTCGCGCAGGTGTACGTGCAAATCTATAAAACCCGGCGCGACGACGAGGCCCGTCGCGTCCAAAACCTCCGCTCCCTCCGGCACGCCCTCGCCGCGATTCACGAATCCGGCCACGCGGCCATCCTCAATCAGCAAATTCTGCCCGCTGTTTTGTCCCTGCGAAGGGTCAATCACATAACCGTTAGCGATTAACAATCTCATCCGTTATTGTTTCCTCAACTCTTCGGTTTTCAGCGTCCTTGCGTCCAACGTCTCAGGGCTATGCATTCCTCCCGCCAGCAGGAACAGAATCGCCATCCGCACGGCTAACCCGTTGGAAACTTGGTCGAGTATTAACGAGCGCGAGCCGTCAGCGACATCCGAAGCAATCTCAATCCCACGATTCATCGGCCCGGGATGCATCACGATGGCATCCGTCGCCGCACGCTCAAGCTGTCTCAAGCTCAATCCGTAGTGAACGGCATACTCGCGCATTGAGGGAAAGAAAGCGGACGCCTGCCGCTCGCGCTGGATGCGCAGAATCATCACCACATCGGCGTCAGCAAGCGCATTCTCCAGACGCGGCTCGACCATCACGCCTTCCTCAACCAACTCCCCGAAATCCCTCGGCACGAGCGTCCCCGGCCCAGAGACGCGCACCGTCGCGCCGAGCTTCGTCAACAGATGTATGTTTGAACGCGCGACGCGCGAATGAAGAACGTCTCCGATGATGGCGATTCGCAACCCGCTGATGCGGCCCTTGTGCTCGCGGATGGTCAGAGCATCGAGGAGCGCCTGCGTCGGGTGCTCGTGCGAGCCGTCGCCCGCGTTGATGATTCCGGCGCGGCAGATGCGCGCCAGTTGGTGCGGCGCTCCGGCGCAACTGTGGCGGATGACGATGGCGTCCGGCGACATCGCTTCCAGATTGCGCGCCGTATCGAGCAGCGTTTCGCCTTTGGTCACGCTGGAAGTCGAAGCGCTGATGTTGATGGCGTCGGCGGAGAGACGTTTGGCCGCTATCTCGAAGGAGGTGCGCGTGCGCGTCGAAGGCTCAAAGAAGAGGTTGATGACGGTGCGCCCGCGCAAGGTCGGCACTTTCTTAATCTCGCGGCGCGAGATTTCCCTGAAATTCTCCGCCGTGTCGAGAATGTGCGTGATTTCCCCGACTGAAAGCTCGCGGATGCCGAGCAGGTCTTTACGCGTAAAAGATGTCTTCATCGCTCATCAGTGGTCCATTAACGTGGCTGTGCCTTAATCGCTGCTTCTCACTCCGACAAAAAAAGCGGCCATTGCTGGCCGCTCTCAAGAGGTCGTTTCCGCTGACGGTCGCTCGACAATGGCGACGCCCTCTTCCTCGTCAAAATCCGTGAGCATGACCTTGATAATCTCGCTCTTTTTCGTCGGCACGACCTTGCCGATGTAGTCTGCCTGAATCGGCAACTCGCGGTGCTCTTTGCCGCGGTCAATCAAGACGGCAAGCTGCACGCGGCGCGGGCGGCCAAAGTCAATTAATTGGTCGAGCGCCGCGCGAATCGTGCGCCCAGTGTAAAGCACGTCGTCAATCAAGACGATGTTGCGGTTCTCTATGTCGCCGGGCAGTTCCGTGCGATTGACAATCGGATTGGTTCCGACCGTCGAGAGGTCGTCGCGATAGAGCGTGATGTCTAGAATGCCGACGGGCGGGCGTTCGCCCTCAAGGTCCGCAATCTTATCCGCCATCCGCTCGGCCAGCGGCACACCGCGCCGCTGAATCCCGACCAGATAAAGGTCGTCCGCGCCATGATTCTCTTCGACAATCTCCGAGGCGAGCCTGGAGAGCGCGCGATTAATCCGCGCCCCATCCATAATCCGCGCTTTCTCGATGAAATCCATTGACGCGGATACTAACAAGTTCAGTGGCGAGTGACAAGGGACGAATAACTATCAGTATGTGACAAGTGACGAGCGACAGGCTAGAATTCGACTTTGCTCGTCGTCGCTTATCACTCGTCTGCTCGTTGCTGATGCTCTATCGCTCCATCTTGCGCCCGCTGCTGTTCCGCTTACCGCCCGAAAGGGCGCACGAGCTGGCGTTGCAAACCATGAAGCTCGCTCTGGGCCGGAAGTGGCTGCGCGGGGTGGCGGCGCGTCGTTTCAATCACAAGGGCAGCGAAGAGTTGCGGCGCTTCGGCCTGACGTTTCGTAACGCGGTCGGGCTGGCCGCGGGGTTTGATAAGAACGGGACGGCGGCAGAGGCGCTCTGTGCGCTGGGTTTTGGCTTTATCGAGACGGGGACGGTGACGCATCGAGCGCAGCCCGGCAACGAGCGCCCGCGCCTGTTTCGCCTGCCGCTGGACCACGCTCTGATTAATCGTCAGGGCTTTAATAATCAAGGCGCGGCGGCATTGGCCGCGCAGTTGGCTGCGCATCGCCCGGATTGCGTGCTCGGCATCAATATCGGCAAGAGCCGCGTCGTGCCGTTTGAAGAGGCGATAGAAGATTACCTGGCGAGCTTTGAATTGATTTATGAGCACGCCGATTACGTAGCGGTCAACGTCAGTTCGCCCAACACGCCGGGCCTGCGCGAGTTGCAACAGGCCGATGCGCTTTCCGCTTTGCTTGACGCGCTGCAACGACGCAACCGCGAGTTGGCCCACAGACACAAACGGCGAGAACCTTTGCCGTTGTTAGTCAAGGTCGCTCCCGATTTGGAAATGCGAGAGTTGGAAGCCATCGTTGATGTCGCAGAGCGGGCCAAGCTGTCCGGCATCATCGCGACGAATACCACAATCAGCCGTGCGCAGTTGCGAACACCGGCGGAGAAAGTCGCGGCGTGTGGGCCGGGCGGGTTGAGCGGCTTGCCTTTGCGCGCGCGCTCGACCGAAACAATCGCTGCGCTCTATCGCTTGACGAGCGGCAAGCTGACGATTATTGGTGTGGGCGGAATTTTCAGCGCCGCCGATGCGTGGGAGAAAATCTGCGCCGGAGCGAGCCTCGTACAGTTGTATACAGGTTTTATCTACGAGGGCGTGGGAGTTATCCGCCGGATTAACGAAGGACTCGAAGAGATACGAACGCGCCACGGCTTCCGCTCGCTCGATGAAGCTGTGGGTTGCCGTGCGGCGGAGTTGGCGGCAGCCTGAACTTAGAACAAGCCTTTCGGCAGCCGGAGTAAGACGAATGAAGCGAACGGAAGAGAACAGATT
>CAZEZJ010000163.1:5965-7043 GCA_964516695.1 uncultured Blastocatellaceae bacterium | reverse complement strand
GCGCGGCAGGCCCGCGAGTTGTTCGCCGCACTACGCGAGACGGCTGGGATGTTCAAAATCGGGTCGCAGCTTTTCACAGCCGCCGGGCCTGACTTTGTGCGCGAGATTGTCGCGGCTGGCTCAAGGGTCTTTCTCGATTTGAAATTTCACGATATTCCTAACACCGTCGCCGCTGCCTGCCGCGAAGCGGCGCGCCTCGGCGTCTCCATCCTCAACGTACATGCTGGCGGCGGCAGCGAGATGATGAAGCGCGCGGCGGAAGCCGTCACAGAGGTATCGGAGCGAGAAGGGCTTTCAAGGCCGCTCGTCATCGCCGTGACGGTGCTGACGAGCGCAGACCGTGAGACGCTCGCGGAGGTGGGCGTTGCGGATGGCCCGCAGGAGCAGGTGGCGCGGCTCGCGCGTCTGGCTGCCGGATGCGGGATTGATGGCGTCGTGGCCTCGCCGCACGAAGTCGTCATGTTGCGCTCGATAATCGAAGACGAGGGCTTTGTGCTCGTCACTCCGGGCGTGCGTCCGCTTGGCGCAGCGAGGCATGACCAAAAGCGCGTGATGACGCCCGCGGAAGCCCTGCGGGCCGGAGCGGATTATCTGGTGGTCGGGCGCGCGATTCTGGACTCAAGCGACCCGGTCGCCGCCGCCCAAAAGATTCTAGGCGAGATGCAGGACGCTTTCGCGGCTGCTTAAAAATTTTGAAGACGATGCTGGTACAACCTCTGTCCGTGGATTCAAAGGCCAAGCCTGAATATCAAACGCAAGGGAGCGGCCCGGCGTTCGTCTATGTGCCAGGGATTGAGGGAACGGGCAAGCTCTTTTACAAGCAGATTGACGACCTGGCGCGCGACCATACCGTTATCACTTACGCGCTGCGCGGCCATGGTCGCTACCAAATGGACGCGCTCGTCAGCGATTTAATCAGGATTATTCGAGACGCGGGCTTTGAGCGCGTGACGGCGCTCGGCGAATCTTTCGGCGGAATGCTGCTCATGTCTGCCGCGCTCGCGCATCCCGAATATTTTGAGCGGATGATTCTCGTCAACAGCTTTCCCTGCTTTGAGCAGCGCGCAAAAATTAAGCT
>CAZEZJ010000163.1:1700-5955 GCA_964516695.1 uncultured Blastocatellaceae bacterium | reverse complement strand
CTGTGATGAAAGCGTACCGGACGCTGACATCTCCCGGCACGTTGTTTGACGCAGAGGTCACGGAAGAGGACCGGCGAGCCTGTCGCGAGCGCACGCGCGTTATCCCCTACGAGGGCTATATCTCGCGGATGCGCATTATTCGCGACACTGACTTGCGAGAGCGTTTGCCGGACATCAGCGTGCCGACGCTGGTTGTAGCGGGAACGCATGACCGTTTATTGAATGCCGAGCGCGCGGCGAAAATCATCGCGGGCGCTATTCCGCGCTCGCGCCTGAAACTGCTGGAAGGCACGGGCCATTTGGCGATTGTTTCAGGCCGCGTGCGCGTGCGCGATTGGCTGTCTGAGTTTGAGAGCATCTAATCGCTTGGCGAAGCCTTCGGAACTACGCGGGCGACAAGGCGTGTAGAATTTGTCGGCAAAAAGGGCGCGCCCGGCGGCAGTTTTTCATTTCATAGGGATAAAGGATAAGAACATTTGAAATCCACGGTGTTGACTCTCACAACTCTTCTGCTGGCGCTCTTGCTGTCCGGTCCGGTGGAAGCTCAAAGCACAGGGGCGGGCAACGCCGCTTCCCTTCCTCCGTCGCCTTATCGCGTCGGCGAGCGTTTGACCTATCACGTCACGTTCTCTAACTTCATCAACGCCGCACACGTCGAATTGCTCATCGCCGCTCGCGGCACATTCTTTAATCGCGAAGCGCTGCAACTGCGCGCCCACGTCGAGACGACTGGCGTTGTTAACGCGGCGCTCTATTCCATCAATAACGATTACATCTCTTACATCGAGCCAACCTCCGGTTTGCCCTTTCGCACGCAGCAAATCATACGCGAGGGCGGTCGCACCAGTGATAGCTCCAGCGAGTATAATCAGCCGGTCGGCACGGTGGCGATTCCGTCCAAGCTCAGGCTGGGAGAGTTTCCCGGCACGTTCGATTTTCTCTCGGCCATTTACAGGCTGCGCACGCTGGCCCTTAACCCCGGCTCGACTTACTATTTCACGGCGCGCAATGACATGGATGAATACGCCGTCGAGCTGCGCGTCACCAGCCGCCAGCTAATTAAAACCAACGTCGGCTCTTTTAATACCATCGTCACACAACTGCGCGGGCCAAAGAATTCGGCGGTGAATGACTACCGCGTGCGTATCTATTTCAGCGATGATGAGCGACATGTGCCCGTGCTGTTGACGGCGCGCCATCCTTCGGGAGAGATTCGCATGGAATTGGCAGGCTCCGAATTGCCGGAGCCAAGCACGCAAACAACCGTCAGCGTCGTCCAGCCGCCCGCCGGCATTTCGCCCTCAACCACCGTCGTGACAAATGCCGGAAGCGCGGCTTTTCCCGCCGGCTTGCCTTTCAACAACGGAGAACAACTCAACTTTAGCGTCAGCCTCGGCAATACACCTCAACCCATCGGGACAATCGCCTTGCAGGTGCGCGGGCGTGCGAAGTATTTTAACCGCGACGGCATACAGCTTGGGATGAAGGCACAAACGACCGCTTCTCAGCGGCTGTTCATCGTCAACGACCAGGTTAATTCCTACGTTGACCCCAACACGCTGCTTCCCTTCCGCACAGAGCTTCAGTTGCTGGAGGGCCGCGACCGCACCAATCAGATTCTCACCATAGACCAAGACCGCGGCAACGTTCTGACCGACAAGGGAACGCGCATCGAGATTCCTGTCGGCACACACGACATGCTCTCCGTGCTCTACGCTTTGCGCTCTTTTAACCTGACGCCGCCCAAGCGTAATGCCGTCTCGATTCTGATTAACAATCGCCCTCGAACCCTATTCATCACCTCACTCAAGCGCGAAGTGATAGACCTCGGCGGGCAGAAGATAGCGGCCCTGCAACTCTCACTCACCACGGACGACCAGCAGGGCGACAGGCTGGGCCTGCGTTTGTGGGTCAGCGAAGACAATCGCCGCCTGCCCTTGCGCCTGACCGCCAACACACCGCTCGGCCAGGCCCGCGCCGATTTAGCTATCATTCCCACTGTTCCAAGATAATGTTTTTTGAAGATTAGGCGTGAGAACTTTTCCACACTTATTTTCCATCCCACAATTTGAAATTGAAATTTAATTTCGATTTGACTATACTGTCACGGCAGTTGGCGATGAAGCCGCTGCCCTCTGCGCTTTCTGTCAGGCGCAAATGGCTGTCGTCAATCTGTACCACTGTTAATATTCTTCAAGCGCCGCGCATTATTAGAAAGGCACCTTATCATGCTGCAAAGTTTTATCATCGTTCTCCGCGAAGGCTTCGAAGCGTTTTTGATTATCGGAGTCATTCTCGCTTACCTGCGCAAGACGGGCCAGCAATGGCTCGCGTCTGCCGTCTACTGGGCGGTCGCAGCCTCCGTCGCCGTGAGCGTCTATCTTGGATACCTGTTGAACACGGGAATAGACCAATCCTTCTGGGAAGGCGTGCTCGGCGTCGTGGCGATTATTATGGTGGCCTCGCTCGTCATACACATGTGGCGCACCGCCCCGCAGCTTAAAAAGAAGATGGAGCGGCGGCTCGAACAGGCTTCGTCAACAAGCTCGCGCGTCAAAGCTTTTCTCGGCGTCTTCTTTTTCACCGTCTTGATGATTAGCCGCGAAGGGATGGAGACGGCCCTGATGCTGATTCAGGTGCACACGAGCCAGTGGGTGCTGGGCGCGCTTGGCTGCTGCGGGGGCGATGGCGTGGATGTGGGTGCGCGTCAGTCATCTCATCAATATGAAGCGCTTTTTCCAAGTGACGGGTATCTTCCTGCTGCTGTTTATGGTACAGGTGGCGATTTACTCGTTCCACGAATTTTCCGAATCCGGCCTTTTTCCCAACAGCGATGCTATTCACGAAGCGACCGAGTCGTTATCGCCTGACGGCATTTACGGGCGCTGGTTTTCGGTCGTGATGATAGCGGCTTGCGCGCTTTGGCTCATCGGCACGTGGATCGCAGACCGCTTGAAGACAAACAGGCGGGACAACGTCGAACTGCGGCAGGGACAAGCGTAAGATAAGCTGGCGGTATTAACTTAAAGGGGCGGTGATTGGAACTCAATCGCCGCCCTTCTTCGTTAGGCGCAATTAAGTATCGTCTACTGTGTGTCCGGCTAGCAACAGTCTTGAGAGGCAAGCTCAAACGGGTGTGACGGAAGCGACGGCTTCATCCTCTGGCGGGTAAATGACACTGAAGACTTGCACGGGGTCGTCTATATGTCTCACTGTGATGACTTGCGGGGCGTCGAGCATGAAAGTGCCTTTGAGTTCGCGGGCGGTCGCTGCCGTGACGAGAATCTGGCCGGGTTGGGCGAGACCTTCGATGCGCGAGGCGATGTTGACGGTGTTGCCGATGGCCGTATATTCCGAGCGCTGGTGTGCGCCGATGACGCCGACGGTCGCTTCGCCCGTATTAATACCGATGCCGAGTTGGACTGTAGGTAGATTCTTCGCCGTCAATTGCTCGTTGACATCCTTCACCCTGCGCTGCATGGCGATGGCCGCGGAGACGGCATTGGCAGCATCATGTTCGCCTCCGAGCGGCGCGCCGAAGAGCGCCATCAGACCGTCGCCGATATACTTGTTGAGCGTTCCCTGATGCGCGAAGAGTTCGGCGGCTATCGCCGTGAAGAGAATGTTCAGCAGGTCAACGATGGTTTCGGGACGCGCGTGTTGCGCGAGCCGTGTGAAGCCGCGCACGTCGCAGAAGAGAACAGTCACGCGCTTGTTGACGCCGCCGAGTTGGAATTTTTCTGGATTATCAACCAGCTCCTTAATGATATGTTCGGGCATGAAGCGTGCGAAGGCGGCGCGCGCTAAGGCTTCGCGCTGCAAGCGGTCGTGTGCGCGTGTGGCTTCGACGGCGGTTGCTGCCTGTGCCGCCACAGCCGCCAGCAATTGCGTGTCAAGGTCTGTAAACTTTTCGGGTGTGACACGACGGTCAATATAGAGTGCTCCGTAAACACCGTCTCGACCCATCAAGGGAGCGCAGGCCAAAGAGCTGATGCTTTGCATCACGACGCTATTGCTTAACTTCAACTTCACGTCCTGAAGCACATCATGCGAAGAGAGCATCACGCGCTGTTCGATGGCGGTGCGGACGGCGGTGCCGCTAATCGCACGCTGCTGCGCGCTCTCGTTATCACGAAAGCGAATGCTGACGGGGCGCGGGTCCGCATCGCTCTGCTCAAGCAGCAGCGCCGCGCAACAGTCCGCGGGAATAGCGCGCATCACAACGTCGGTCGCGTATTCCAGAATGGATTGCGTA
>CAZEZJ010000163.1:0-1690 GCA_964516695.1 uncultured Blastocatellaceae bacterium | reverse complement strand
GCTCATCTCGCAGAGTTGGGCCAGCATCTCGGCCTTGCGTTTCAACTCCTCAATCTCCACCTTGCGCGAGCCGGAGGTAAACGTGCTGGTCACGAGCGAAGTAAACCCCGACGTCGCGGGAGACATGGAGGTGCTCAGCGAAAGCGGCCCGTCGGCGTAGCTCAGCGGCGGTTCATCTTTGAGAGCGACGAGGAAAGGAATCGAAGCTATGGAAAAACGGTCGCCGTCCGTCAGCGGTGCCTCGCCTGTTTCCGCTCTAACATCAATTTCATTGACGCGCACGATGTTGCCTTTGCTGACGTTTGCCAGCACGGCGACGGCGTGCGCAGTGGAGCGGATAACGGCATGACGACGCGAGACGCGCAGGTCGTCAATGCGAATGTCGTTGTCGGGCGCGCGGCCAATCGTCAGGCTGCCGCCTTCCGGCAACTCCCATTGCCGCTTCATTCCTTCGACTTCCTGAATCGTAAACATGCTTTTGACTTCCCCACAATCTTATCATCGTTGCTCCTCGGCTTGTACTTGACGGGCCAACTCCCGCTTGAGCAGCTTGCCCGTCGGCCCTTTCGGAATGTCCGCGACGAAGCGCACCGTCTTCGGACACTTGAAATCCGCCAGGCGTTCGCGGCAAAAGTTCAAAAGCTCTTCTTCCGTCAAGTCAGCGCCTTCTTTGAGCACGACGAAAGCGGCGACTTCCTCACCGTAGAGCGGGTCCGGCACGCCGATGGTAGCGGCTGCGGCCACCGCTTCGTGGCTGTAAAGCACCTCGTCGATTTCGCGCGGATAAATATTCTCGCCGCCGCGAATTATCATGTCAGATTTACGGTCAACGATGTAATAGAATCCGTCCGTGTCTTTGTAGCCGACGTCGCCCGTGTGAAACCAGCCGCCGCGAAAAGCTGCGGCGGTCGCTTCCGCATTCTTAAAATAACCTTTCAAGATATTCTCGCCGCGCAGCACTATCTCTCCCAATTGCCCGTTTGCGACTTCCCTGCCCTCATCGTCAACAATCTTCATCTCGTTGCCGATGGGCAAGCCGCACGAGCCGGGACGCCGCCGCTCGTCAGGCGGATTGAAAGTCGAGCGGCAGGTTGTTTCAGACATCCCGTAGCCTTCGATGACGAGGCAATGAAAAGTCTCCTCAAAGCGTTTTAAGACTTCGGCGGGCACCGGCGCAGAGCCGCACAAAGCAAAACGCAGTTGCTCGGTTTTGAGTCCGGCGGGAACGCCTTTTGTGTAAGTGTTGGCGAGCAGGCTCAACATGGTGGCAACCGAGCCAAACGAAGTTATCTTGTAATCCGAGATAATCTGCCAGAAACGCTTGACGGAGAATTTTGGTGTAACGACCGTCGAGCCGTTGGCGTAGAGCGGAGCGAGCGTTGCCACCATCACCGCGTTGACGTGAAAGAGCGGCATCACGATGAGCAGGCGGTCGCGCTCTGTGAATTTCAGCCAGTCTGTAATCTGCCGCGCGTTGGCGAGCAGATTGCCGTGCGTCAGCAAACAGCCCTTCGGCTTTCCGGTCGTGCCGGAAGTGTAGATGATGATGGCCTCATCATCCGTTTCAATGTCGCGGGGCGGCAAGGTACCGGCGGCGAATCCGGCGGTCGCCCTTTTTTCGTCATCAAACTCTATGACGGAACGCAGAGCGGGCAATTCTGTTCTGACTTCCTCAATCTTCGGCGTAAAC
>CAZEZJ010000162.1:241-10275 GCA_964516695.1 uncultured Blastocatellaceae bacterium | reverse complement strand
ACGAATCTGACTTTAAATCCGTGACAGCGGTTTTCGCCTTCTCCAATCGCAAATCAAAAATCTAAAATCGCAAATTTATGCTTGAGACGTTAATCGAATTGCAACGCTTGAAGGGATTGGAGCGCACGGGCTGGATGCTGCGCGGGATTGCGCAAGGGGCTGAGTCTGTGGCGGCGCATTCGTATGGCGTGGCGGTGGCGGCGATGCTGTTGGCCGACGAGTTACAGTCGCGGGGTGTGGAGGTTAAGATGGAGCGCGTGCTGCGCGTCGCGCTGCTGCATGATTGGGCGGAGGCGCGCGTTGGGGATTTACCGCGCACGGCCTCGGAGTATTTCGGAGCGGAGGCGAGAAGGCGGGCTGAGCGCGCGGCGTTCGATGATATTGTCGGCGGGATGGAAGAGCGGGTTGCCGCACGGTACAGGGAACTGCACGAGGAGTATGAAGAGCGATTGAGCTTGGAAGCGCGGCTGGTGAAGGCGGCTGACGTGATTGACTTGCTGGTGCAAACTTTAGCGTTTGAGCGCGCGGGCGTGCGAGGCTTGGATGAATTCTGGGACGGCGTGTTGGAGCGCGATTTCCGTCTTGATGGCGTGGCCGCAGAAGTTGTCAATGAGGCTTTGCGCAGACTCGTTGCGGCGCGGCGAGAAGTGTTGAAAGCGGGTGACGGGTGAAAGTCTATTTGCTGCCTCTTGTTGATGATGATTGCCTTTTCTATTCGGAGGGGCCGGAAACTGCTGTCGAGTTGGAGACGACAATTGCTGCGCCGGAGCGCGGCGGTGTGCGCGGCTGGGCCGAGCGGAAATACAAAAGCTTGCAGGTAGTGCTCAATGAATCGGAGAGCGGCGTGGGTTTGCGTATGCGCCGCGCTTGGGAATGGTTGCAGAGGCGCACCGCGCCGGACGAGCCTTTACTCAGGTCTTTGCGCGGCGTCAAGGCGGTCGAGATTGTTCATCCGGCAGCGCTCGACGAAGAGGAAGCTTGCGAGCGCTGGAAGTGTTATTTATCGAGCCGCAGCCGCCGGCACACGTTTTGGCTGGTGGTTAACGCCACGTTTTCGCCGGTGACGGTTTTGCTGGCGCCCGTGCCGGGGCCGAATGTCATCGGCTATTGGTTCGTTTACCGCGCGGTCTGCCATTTGCTTGCACGTCTCGGCATCCGCAACGCGCGCAGCGAGGTTGTGACGACTTCGTTCGTGGCGTCGAGCGAACTAGATGAAACGTTTGCTCTGGCAAACGACGAACGCATCGCGGCGGTCGAAGCCGCTTTCGGTCTGAAAGGATTGGGCGCTTATCTACTGCGCGTGAACGCGCGCCGCGAAGATGCAAGCGACGCGCGCCTTGCCGCTTCCAAAGGGGTGCTACCGGAGAATTGAAAAGGGGCGGCTGGCGGGAAGAGTTCTGCCGGACGTGCGTTGACAATGATGACCCTGTTTGTTAGCTTGCAATACCTTATTTTTACAGACTATTGTTGCGCCATATGAGACAACCGCGGGCGTGCCCCGTTTTGTTGATGCTAAAATTATCGCCTGTGCAGAGAAAATTCTTGGCGCGCCGTCTATCGCTGCTGCTCCTCTTGAGCAGTCTGTTTTTGACGAGCGGTTGTGCGGCCCTTTTCGGCGTCAAGCAGCAGGTCAAAGTGCCGCCGCTTTTGACGCCGCTCACCAACGCCAGCACCCCGCAATTGATGGCGGAAGTCAATCGCTTGGCCGCGGTGCGCAGCTTGCGCGGCAAGGTTGATATACAGTTTCAAGACACCTCGTTTGCCGAAAGCGGGCTGGCGGAAAAATACCGCACCGCCGACGGGACCGTTTACCTACAGCGGCCCGGGCAGATTTACTTAAAAATCCAAGCGCCGTTTGTCGGGACGAATATCGCGGAGATGACTTCGGATGGCGAGCGTTTCCGCGTCGCCGTTCTTCAAGGCGACGAGAAGTTTCGTCGTTTTGTGCGCGGAACCAATAGCGCGCAGTACAAGCAATTGACCGTCAACGGCAACGGGGAGGCCGCCAAACCGGATAAAAAGAGCAAGGGGATGAACGACAAACGCGCCGTCAGCGTGCTCTCCAACTTGCGCCCGCAGCATTTCACGGATGCACTGCTGATTCGCCCCATTCTGCCGCGCGCCGAATCCGGCTTGGTCTATGCGCGCAGCGAAGTCTACGAAGAAGAGGCCGACACGCGCCCGCGCGCCAAAAAGGGAGCGCGCATCGTGCGCGGCTATTACCTGCTGGACGAATTAGCGCCGGGCGGCGAAACGGGCGCGCGCCTGCTGCGCCGCTTCTGGTTTGACCGCGTCGGCGGCGTGAGGCTCGCGCGCTTGCAAACCTACGACAAAGACGGCTCGCTGATGACGGACGTTGTCTATACCGAGCCGAAAAGCTTTGGCGAAACGGGCAGCATGGCGATGCCTTCGCGCATAGAGATTACACGCCCGCAAGACCTCTACAAACTCAGCGTCACCTATCAATCGCCGGAGGCGGTCGTCATCGACAGACCATACGACGCGGGCATCTTCATCCTTGAGAACAAGTGGCAACTGCCCGAAGTTGACCTCGACACTAAGAACAGTGATAAGTGATGGGTGATAGGTGATAAGTTAAAGAAAGAGTTTTTTTTCTTATCACCTATCATCCATCACCTACTGCCGCCTGAAGATGGATAACCTTGTCACAGCAAATATCAGGCAGCGTCCGATTCGCTCTCTTGTGAGTGTGGCGGGCGTGGCGCTCGGCGTGGCGCTGGTGATGCTGTTCACGGGGCTGTCGCGCGGCATGTCGAACGACCTCCAGCGCCGCTCGCAAAATGTCCGCGCTGAGATTATCTTCACACGGCCCGGCGCGATGGATTCGTTGACGAGTTCGACGGCGAATTTGAGCACGAAGTATGCCGAGATGCTACAGTCAATCGAAGGCGTGGCGGCGACCGTGCCCGTCATCCGTTATGTCTCGCAGGGCAATCGCGGCTTCGGTTTTGAGCAGATAGAGGGTGTGGATTGGGCGCCGTTTGCGGCGATGAACGAGATGCGCATCGTCGAAGGACGCGCGCCGGAAGCGGCGGACGAAGTCGTTGTAGACGAGACCAAGGCGCGCAACAGCGGGCTAGCGGTCGGAAGCACGTTAAAGCTCTTTGGCGATAAGCCGTATCGCGTGGCGGGTATTTACGCGCCGGAATCGGGAGCGCGCGTGAAGATGTCTCTGAGCGCGATGCAGGAGGCGCTTGAATCTCCGGGCAAGTGTCAGTACATTTTGGTAAAGTGCAAAGAGGGCGTTAGCGAGCAGACGGTTGCCGAGCGTATCAAGGAGGCCCTGCCCGATAACAAGATTCAGTTTACGCGCGAGGTCTTCACCAGCATCGAAAAGAGCATTCCTTACCTGGGAACTTTCCTGCGCGTGCTGGTCGCGCTGGCGGCGCTGGTGAGCGCGCTCGTGGTGATGCTCGCGATGTACACGACCATTACGGAGCGGACGCGCGAGATAGGCATCCTGAAGGCGATGGGCGCATCGCGCGGTTACATTATCGGCGTGATAGAGAAAGAGGCGGTACTGATTAGCGCGCTCGGTCTGATTGCTGGTTTCGCCGTCGCACTCCTTGGCGGCTACCTGATTCATCGCGCCTACGGGCTGGTCTTCGAGTACGGCTGGCGCTGGGCCATCGTCGCGGCGCTCATCGGTCTGGGCGGCGGCGCGCTCGGCGCGCTCTACCCTGCGATTCGCGCGGCCAATTTAGACGCCGTCAGCGCGCTCTCGTACGAATGAAGAAGAGTGATGAGTAATGAGTGATGAGTGATGAGTAAAAACAGCTTATCACGCGGTGCTTATTATTCATCGCTTCGCTTGAAATGAAAAATATCTTAAAAGCTGAGAATCTGGAAAAGGTCTATCGCGTGGGGCGCGTGGATGTGCCTGCGCTCAGGGGCGTCTCGCTGGAGGTGCAGGAGGGCGAGTTTCTGGCGATTATGGGGCCGTCGGGTTGCGGCAAGTCAACGATGCTGCATCTCTTGGGCGGACTCTTGACGCCGACGAGCGGGCGCATCATCATTGATGATGAAGACCTGACGGCTGCCTCTGACGCCAAACGCACAGACATCCGCCGCCGCAAGATAGGCTTTGTCTTCCAGCGCTTCAACCTCTTTCCGACCCTGACTGCCGAAGGCAATCTGCGCCTCGCAGAGCGCATTCACAGCAACGGCGCTGACGACCCCGAACGCCGCCGCGAGGTCTTGAGGCTGCTGCGCCTCGAAGATAAAATGCATCACAAGCCGCTCGAACTCTCGGGCGGCGAACAGCAGCGCGTGGCATTGGCCCGCGCCGTCGTCACACGCCCTGCCATCATCCTGGCCGATGAGCCGACCGGCAATCTAGACACGGAAAACTCCGCCATCGTGCTCAATATGTTTCAGGAATTGAACTTTCGCTTCCATCAAACCATCATCATGATTACGCACAACCCGGAAGCCGCGCAGATGTGCCGCCGCATCGTGCAGATGCGCGACGGGCAGATTGTCGAGCCGCAGGCGACCGTGCAGATGTAAAAGTAATTGTGAGAATCCGCTCGTTTCGCGTAAACTAATAGACAGTTGTCGGAGAAATGTTGCGCCGGCAACCCCGCTGCCGTGTGAGAATCGAGGCCGTTCGCGCCATCAATTGTGGTATGCGCCTTGCTGAAATAGCGGGTGCGACCCATCGCAAAAGAGATTACTTAACACCTGACAGAGATGCTTTTCCGCGCCGTTAAAAGGCTGTTCTTTTGGACTTATGCACGCAACTCGTGGCAATACGATGTGCTCTGCGCGTTGATTCTGGCCTTTATTTTTCTGACGCCGAAAAGCTGGTTTGACAATGGCGAACCCCTCTCGCGCGAGGCGCATCAGAACTCGGTTGCCTCTTCGTCTCTCTTCGTTCTGCCGGAGAATTCGGGCGCTGAGTTAGAGACGGGCGAGATTGAACGCCGCGTCCGTATGATGACGAATCGCCCCGATATTCGAGTGACAAATATCCGCAAAAGGCTGGACGGGCAGGGCAAAATCATCGCTTACGAGGTTGACATACGGTAATCATTCACTATAATCGCACGGATTTTGTGTCTCCGGGCAGGAGTCGCAACTATTTGAAGGAGTTAGTATGAAGAGATTAGTTCCCCTTGGTCTTGGCCTCGCAATGTTGATTGCGATATTGACCGTCAGTTCCCCGACGGCAGTTAATGCGCAGGGCGCGGGGTTCATCAGTTCAGTCATCAACCGCATGGAGCGCAATCGTCAGAATATGAAATCGCTGCGCGCCAAGGTTGACATGGTTAAATACAACGCGCAGATTCGCGATGAGGACAAATACGTCGGCACCGTGTTGTATGTGCCTGCCGTTGGCCGCAACGCCAACGTGCGCGTCGATTGGCAGTATCCGCAAAGAGAGACGCTCTCCGTTTTCGATGGACAGTACACGCTCTTTCGTCCGCGCTTGAATATGGCTTACGTCGGACGCGCCGCTCAGGCGCGCGGCGGCAAGGCCAACAACGCGCTGGAATTTTTGAACATGTCGCGCCGGGATTTGCAGACGCGTTTCGAGCCGCTTCAGTATCTAGGCGAAGAAACGTTGTGGGGCGGCGTCAACACCTCGCACATCAAACTGGTGCCGAGAGGCGGCGCTGGCTACAAGTATGCTGAAGTCTGGGTTGACGGCAGCGGTATGCCCGTCCAGACCAAAGTGGTCGAGAAGAACGACGATTCGACGACCATTCGCTTGACCAACATGGAGAAGAACGCGGGCATCTCGTCCGAAGCGTTCAGCCTCAAGCTGGATTCGAGCGTTAAGATCGTCAAAGGCTAAGCGCTAGGGCCTGAGAGTTAGAAGCGATGGGCTTCGGATTCATGCCGAAGCCCATCGCTATTTCAGCCGTCGCACTATTGCGGCTCTGCCGGACACGGCTTGCTTTCGGGTGGCGTCTCGCATATCTTTCAGTCTCTCTCTCCGTCTGTGCCGCACACATCAAGGGTTTAGGTTAGCAGGGCAAGACCGTTTGTTCGTTAGGACGCGATGAAAAAGAGCAAATTTCTCAAATGGAAATTACGCCAAGCGAGCTTTATTTCACGCGCGCTCGTTTCAACGAAGCATCCTGTGCTGGCGCACATCATTCCCATGCGCCGCTGCAATCTCGCCTGCGGCTACTGCAACGAATACGATAAAGTCTCCGAGCCTGTGCCGCTCGATGTGATGAAACGCAGGCTCGACAAACTGGCCGAGCTTGGCACTTCCATTATCACCATCTCCGGCGGCGAGCCGCTGATGCACCCGCATCTGGACGAACTCATCAGCCATATCCGCGCGCATAAGATGATTGCCGGACTCATCTCCAACGGCTACTACTTCACGCCCGAACGCATCCGTCGCTTAAACGACGCCGGGCTGGATGCGCTGCAAATCAGCATTGACAACGTCGAGCCGGACGAAGTCTCGAAGAAGAGCCTGAAGAATCTAGACCGCAAGCTGCAACATCTGGCCGAGCACGCGGATTTTCACGTCAATATCAACTCCGTTATCGGCGGCGGCATCAAGACGCCGGAAGACGCGCTCATCATCGCGCGCCGCGCCGTCGAGCTTGGCTTTTCCAGCACCGTCGGCGTCATCCACGACAATGACGGCACCTTAAAGCCGCTCTCCGACCGCGAGAAAGAGATTTTCCAAGCGGTCAAGAAACTGGGAAACCGCGACCACGCGCGTCTCAATTGGTTTCAAGACTCAATCGCTGAAGGCAAGCCTTACAACTGGCGTTGCCGCGCCGGAGCGCGCTATCTCTACATCTGCGAAGACGGTTTGGTCCATTGGTGTTCGCAGCAGCGCGGCTATCCCGGCATTCCGCTCGAAGACTACACGATGAAAGATTTCGAGCGCGAGTACAACACGGAAAAGTGGTGTGCGCCGACCTGCACACTGCAATGCGTTCATCAGGTCGGCATTCTCGACAACTGGCGCGACCCGCAGCAGGCCATGAGCGACACTCAAAGCAACTCCGAAAACAAAAAGCCGGTCGGCGAAATGCTGCGCGCAGACTAATTGTCTCTTAGGAGATTGCCCGCTTCCGTCGCTCGGTGCAGCTTGGCGACCCGGCTCTAAAACTCTCAAGGAGCATGGACCTATGAAGCGTCTTCACCGGATAATTATCCCGGCCGCAATTCTTTCATCCCTCGCCTTCCTTTTCATCACGCCGAACGCATCTCTCAATCTGGCTCAGCAAACACAGGCGACACTCGCGCAAACTTCCGCCGCGCGTCGCAGCGCTCATTCCGTGATGCTGACGGTGACGGTGACAGACCGCCAGCGAAACTACGTCAAAGGATTGACGCAAGCCAATTTCACCATCTCCGACGGCAAGCAGGAGCAGCAGATTAACGCTTTCAGCGACAGCGACGTGCCCCTTTCGGTTGGCATCCTCGTGGATATGTCCGCCTCGATGAGTAAAGAGAGCTTGAAGCTGGTGCGAGATGCGCTCTCAAGTTTTTTTCAACAGAGCAACAGCGCGAACGAGTATTTCCTGATGGGCTTCGAGACTCAACCAAGGCTGCTTCAGGATTGGACGAGCGATACGGGGAGCATTCTCAAACGTATTGGTCCGGCGGCTTCCAAGGGAGCCACAGCGCTTTATGACGCCTGTTATATCGCCGCCGAAAAGGTCGAGCGCGGGCAGCAGCGAAAGCACGTCCTAATTCTTGTCAGCGATGGGCAGGACAACATCTCTAAGTCTAGTTTCCTAGATTTAAAACGTGCGTTGGAAGAATCAGACGTGCTGCTCTATAGCATCGGCATTGTGGGCACGAACGACCCGAGCGTCACTCTCGGCATGGAGTCAAGAGGCATTCTTGAGGAGCTTGCCAGCGTTACGGGCGGCCTCGCCTTCATTCCGAATGGCGCGAAGCAGACTAACGCTTCCTTGGATATGATTGCCATCGAACTGCGCAATCAATACCTGATAAGTTTTACCCCGACGGCGAATGATAAAAAGCGCCACGGCGTGAAAGTCAGAGTGACGCCGCCGCCGGATGCGCCGCGCGAGATGCAGAAATTGACCGTGCGCAGCCGCAAAGGCTTTTACGCTCAGACAAGCCAGCCCTGATTCGCTCGCCAGTTCCGGCGCTGGGCGAATTTGAAATCTATCGCTTATCGCTCAACACGCGCTCGCGCCACAGCGCATTGCGGGTCTGGATAGCTGGACGCGCAACGGCCTGTGTGGAGAAATTTTTGATATTCAATGAGAGCCTCGTCGGGGCGTTTGAGGGCGTCGAGCGTGGTGGCGATGCGGTAGGGCAGCTCATCGTCAGGCTCGCCCGCGCTCTGGGCCGCGCGAAATTCTGCGAGCGCTGCTTCCAGTTGACCGTCGGCGGCTAGTTCGATGCCGAGCAGGTTGCGCGTGTGAGCGTTCTCCTCCAACTTCAACGCGGCGCGATATTCCCCGATGGTTTTATGGCGTTTGCCAAGTAGGCGCGCTTGATTGGCGCGAGCGAGGTGCGCGTCCAAGCTCTGAGCGTCGCGGTAATAGAGGAGCGCGCCAAGAGAAAGCACTGCGAGCAGGTAGACGAAGGGCAGCGTCCGTCGCAGGCGGTGCTCGGGGCGCGCTGGCTTTGTGGCTGGCGCTGGCTCGGAAGATTCTTCTGCGGTTAATTCGGCGGCGGAAGAAATATTATCTTCCGTTTGTTCGACGGCTGTTGTGTCTGCGTCCAACGCTGCTCGTCGTCGCGCGGCGCGGACGATGAGATAGATGGGCAGAACGATGAGCGGGTAAAAGAGTGTGCCGAGCGCCCACGCGGCGACCGCGTAGAACGCGAAATTGTAGCGGCGCGCGCTGGCTAACACCCAAGCTGAAGCGAGCGCCGAGAGCACGAAGACGACGGGGCGCGTCAGCTCAAACAACTCTCCGGCGGAGATGGGCCAACTCGAACTCAAGCCTGTTGCGGCGGCTTCTCTCCGCCAATCGTGTAGAGCGAAACGGAACTGGACAGCCCCAGCCCAGACAGCCTGCCTGCCATCAGCACAATCAACTCGCCCTGCTGCACGCCCGCGCCTTCGACCAACGTTCGCTCGGCGGCGCGCAGCATCTCTTCGGTTGTCTCACACTGCATATGAATCAGCGACTCGATGCCCCAGATGAGGGCCAGTTCGTTGCGCACGTCCTTGGAGGGTGTGAGCGCAATGATGCGTTGAGCGGGGCGCAGGGCCGAGAGCCGGCGCGCCATCAGGCCCGATTCCGTCAGCACGGCGACCGTCTTCGCGCTCACTTCTTCAGCCGCAAACGCGGCGGCCTCGCACAGCGCGCGGCTGATTCTGCCGGACTGTTTGCCAATCCATCTTTCAATGCCGCCCGCTTCGGCCTGTCTTCCCGTCTCAGCCGATTCGATAATGCGCGCCATCGTCGCAACGGCCGCCACAGGATTCTGGCCCATCGCCGTTTCATTCGAGAGCATCACGCAGTCTGAGCCGTCCCAGACGGCGTTGGCGACATCCGAAGCTTCGGCGCGCGTCGGGCGCGGGTTCGTAATCATCGATTGCAGCATTTGCGTGGCGGTGATGACGAGTTTGCCCGCGAGGTTTGCCTTTTCGATAATCTGCTTTTGATAAACGGGAACCAGCTCGACGCTCGTTTCGACGCCGAGGTCGCCGCGCGCGACCATCAGCCCGTCGGCAGCCGTGATGATTTCGTCCAGATGGTCTATCGCTTCCGACTTCTCGATTTTGGCGATGAGCGGCTGGCGGCCCCCTGCCGCTTTGATAAGCTGCTTGGCTTCGTTGCAATCTTCGGCGCGGCGCACAAACGAGAGCGCGATATAGTCAACGCCCGCCCGCACGGCCCACTGTAAATCGCGGCGGTCTTTATCCGTCAAAGATGGAATCGGCAACGTGAGGCCCGGCAGATTGATGCCCTTGCGCTCGCCCAGAGTTCCGCCGTTGACGACGCGGCACACGACATCCGTGTCGGTCGTGCGCTCGACGTAAAGCTCGATTGCGCCGTCATCCAACAGCAAGCGCGCGCCAGGGCGCACGTCGCGCGCCA
>CAZEZJ010000162.1:0-231 GCA_964516695.1 uncultured Blastocatellaceae bacterium | reverse complement strand
GTTTGTCGAAACCTCTCTGGCATCGCCCGCCACGGAGCGCGTCGTGATGGTAAATAGCGAGTTGGCCTCAAGCTGAACGGGCTGCCCGTTTTTGAGTACGCCCGTTCTCAGCTTCGGCCCCGACAAATCCACGAGAATAGCGAGCGGGCGCTTCATCGTTTCCGAAGCTGCACGCGCGCGCCGGATGTCTTCCACCTTCTCATCCTGCGTGCCGTGCGACATATTAATGCG
>CAZEZJ010000161.1:0-10290 GCA_964516695.1 uncultured Blastocatellaceae bacterium | reverse complement strand
TGATGCGTGATGAGTGAAAGAAAGAGTTTTTACAACTCATCACGCATCACTCATTACTCGTCACTATTAAATTATGCGCGGACGCTTAGCCATCATTATTACTGTCGGGCTGGTGCTCTTATTGCTCGTGTTTTTGAATGCCGCGAGTTATGTGAGCGTTGAGCGCACGCCCGACTCGGAGTACAAGCCCGACCGCTCAACCTATAATTCGGGCGCGACGGGAACGCGCGCGCTCTATGATTTTCTGAGCGAGACGAATAGGGATGTCATGCGTTGGCGCGAAGCGCCCGGCGTGTTGCTCAAAAACGAAGCGGGCGGGCTTCAGCCGCGCACCTTCGTCGTCATCGGAGAAACGCGCCTTGACTTTAATGAGAATGACGCCAGCGACTTGTTGCGCTGGGTCAGCCGTGGCGGGAGGCTGGTCATCATTGACCGCCGGCCGGACGTGCGGCTGTTGCCCGTCTCCGGCGATTGGCAGATTTCGACGCAACTCATGCCGCTGCCCGCTTCCGACGTTCACTCTGCAAACGTGCAGGAAATGACGAAGGGCGTCTCCCTTGCCCGCGCCGCGCAACCGACTCTCCTGACGCAGGGCGTCGAAGGTGTGTTGCCTTCGCGTTTCGCCTCGCTCATCAGAATTGCGGCCAACGTCAACACGCCCAAAGCTCAACCTTCGCCCGCGACATCCGCCTCTCCCGCTCAACCGCCCGTCGAAATTTATGATGACGACTACGAGGACAGCGATTGGGAGGATAGGCCAACGCCGCCGCCGCCCGCGCCCATCCGTCAAGAAAGAGCCGCGCCGCCGCCGCCGCCGCCCGCTATCACAAACTCTCTCGCTCCCGTCGTGCACCTGTCGGAGAGCAGGGGCGCGCTGCTCATTGATTATCCGCACGGGAGGGGCCGCATCGTTATCTTGAGCGACCCCTTCATCGTCGCCAACAAGGGCATTAATCAAGCGAATAATTTACAGTTGGCTATTAACGTGCTGGCGAGCGAGGGCGGCCTGATTGCCTTCGACGAATATCATCAAGGGCGCGGGACATCGCGCAACGAGTTGCTCTCTTATTTCTCGGGCACGCCGCTGCTGGCGATGTTGATTCAACTCGGGCTGATTGTGCTGGCCGTCTTCTGGACCAGCGGGCGCAGATTCGCGCGCCCGCTGCCCGTGCAGCAAGTTGACCGTCGTTCGAGCCTCGAATACGTCGCCTCGATGGCCGAACTGCAACAGCGCGCACGCGCCTACGACCTCGCCATCGAAAACATCTACATGCGTATCCGCCGCGTGCTCGCGCGCTACGCAGGGCTTGACATGCATAGCCCCCGCGCGTTGATTGCCGAACGCGTCGCCGCGCGTTCCCCGAAGGTTAACCGCCAAGAACTGGAAACGCTGATGTTTGAATGCGAAGACGCAATCAACGGCGCTCCCGTTGACGCGCGCAAATCGTTGGCCCTCATCTCGCGCCTGCGTGAGATTGAACGCCTTCTTGGCCTGCGCATGAGAACGCGCGACATCCGGCAAGCCAAAGAACAGAAGGGATAAAAGGGAAACAGGTGAAGAGGGAGAAAGACTACAAACAAGCTGCCCAAGCTTTTTTCTCCTTTTATCCTCTCACCCTGCTGCCGCTTCCGCCGCTTCCGCTGCTGATTTTAATTCTCATCTTTTTCGCGACGAGCTTGGTGGGCGTCGTGACGGGCAGCAACTCGCTGATTACCGTGCCCGCGATGTTTCAGTTTGGGATTGACCCGCGCGTGGCCGTGGCGACAAACATGTTCGGCTTGACGTTTATGGCCGTCGGCGGAAGCTTGCCGTTTCTCGGCAAGGGGATGATTGACCGTCGCCGCCTGCCCGCGCTCGTTTTGCTGACGCTCGCCGGCTCCGTGCTCGGCGCGCTGCTGGTGCTCGTCGTTTCCAGCCGAAAGCTCCCGCTCATCATCTCCATCTCGATGATAGCGGTGGCGGCCTTCATTTTGTTAAAGCGCGATGTCGGCGTCGTCCCGCCGGAAACGAAGGCGACGCGCGCCAGCGATGTCGCGGCCTACGCGTTAACGTTTGCGCTCGGCCTCTACGGCGGTTTCTTCAGCGGCGGCTACGTGACGATGCTCACCGTAGTCTTCGTCGCGCTCTTTCGCATGACGTTTGTTGAGGCCGTGGCGACGACAAAAATCGTCAACGTCTTCTCTTCACTTATCGCCACGCTCGTTTTCATGTGGCACGGTCTGGTGGACTACAAGCTCGGCTTCCTGCTTGGCCTCGCGATGTTTGCGGGCGCATTCGCCGGCGCGCGCCTCGCGCTCAAGTTGAATAATCTCTGGCTGCGCCGCATCTTTCTCTGGACGGTGATTCTGCTCGCGCTGAAAATTCTGCTCTACGATTTTCTCTGGCGCAGCCTGCTTCGGTGACGAAAAGGTTTGCCGCCAGCCTTCAGCCTGACTTAATATCGTCGCGCTTTTCACAAAACATGGCTTGTCTTTAATTTTCACGCTCAGCAACCGTCAGGCCATCAACTTTTAAAGAGACAACTAACAACCCCTTCGACTCATGCCACTAGAATACGTATCGTCTACCATCGAGCACATCCTCAGAGAACTGCGCAAGGTCATCGTCGGGCAAGACGAAGCCATCGAGCAAATCCTGGTCGCGTTCTTAGCCGAGGGCCACGCCTTAATCGAGGGCGTGCCCGGCACGGCCAAGACGCTGACCGTCAAGACCCTGGCGCGCATCACGGGCGCAGGCTTCGGTCGCATCCAGTTTACGCCCGACCTGATGCCTTCCGACATCACAGGCACCAACGTCTTCAACGTCGCGACCTCCGACTTCACGCTGCGCCGTGGGCCAATCTTCACGGACATTCTGCTCGCGGATGAAATCAACCGCACACCGCCGAAGACGCAGGCCGCGCTCCTGGAAGCCATGGAAGAACGGCAGGTCACGATTGACGGCGAACCATACAAGCTCTCGCCGCTCTTTACCGTGCTCGCCACCGAAAATCCGATTGAGTATGAAGGCACCTACCCGCTGCCGGAAGCGCAGCTCGACCGCTTCCTGTTGAAAATCCTGATGGGCTATCCATCAGAGCAGGCCGAGCAGCAGGTCGTCGCCAACTGGGAAGCGGGCTTCAATGCGCGACGGCTCGAACAGGTCAACATCCTGCCGCTCCCCGAACCGGATGCCATCTCGCGCTGTCGCATCGAGGTGCGCAACGCGCGCATGGAGCCGGGCGTGCAGCACTACGTCGTGGAAATCGTGCGCCGCACGCGCTCGCATCCTTCGGTGCTCTACGGAGCCAGCCCCCGCGCCTCGGTCGCGTTGCTCCTCTGCGCCAAAGCGCTCGCCGCCCTTCGCGGTCGTGAATTCTCCACGCCCGACGACGTGCGCGACATCGCTCGCCCCGTCCTGCGCCACCGCCTCAGCTTACGCGCCGAAGCGGAACTCGACGGCGCAACGCCCGATGCCGTCATCACAGACATCTTGCAGAGCGCCAACGTGCCGAGATAAAAGATTTTAGATTTTAGATTTGCGATTTTAGATTGGATATGGATTAAAAACACTGTGACAGAGTTTTACAGTCAGATTCGTAGAATCTCTGCTTCCAATCTAACTTCAAAATTTAGAGGGAGCTATGAACGAAGCTGAATTGAAGCAGCGAACTAAGCAATTCTCCCTACGTGTTATGAAACTTGTTGCCGCTCTTCCGAGAAGCATTGAAGGCAAGGCCATAGGAAATCAACTTGTACGCTGCAAGACTTCTGTTGGGGCAAATTATCGTGCAGCCTGTCGCGGGCGCTCAAAGCCTGAGTTTATTGCGAAGCTGGGAACTGTCGAGGAGGAAGCTGACGAGAGTGCCTTCTGGATGGAACTGATAATTGAAGGCGGCCTGCTAGAGAAGAAACGTGTAGAACCGCTCTTACAAGAGGCAAATGAGCTTGTCGCCATAATTGTAGCTTCACGCCGCTCAGCAGTGAAATAATTTACACGCGCTGGTATGAAGATGTAAATGTGAAAAGCTTTTATCCTTATCCAATCAAAAATCGCAAATCTAAAATCCAAAATCCTTAAATGCGTTTCGTTTTCACCAAACTCTTCTACGTGCTGCTGGCTGTCGGCTTCGTGCCGCTCTCGCTGGCATGGGGGCGGCCTGTTTGGTTGTGGGTCGCGTTTGGTTATGACGCGTTGCTGTTGCTGGCGGCGTTCATTGATGCGCGGACGAGCCGTTTGCCTGCGGGCCTCGGTGTGCGGCGAACGTTCGCGGGGCGCTTTGCGGTGGGCGCGGAGACGGAGGTGCGCATCGAAGTCATCAATCGCACGCCGCGTTCCATCTCTCTGTACATCAAAGACGAGTATCCGCCGGAGATGCGCCTCGTGGGATTGCGCGAGGCGCGCCTGCGCGTGGAAGCGCAAACCTCCGCCGCGCTGCTCTACGGACTGACGCCGCCCAAACGCGGGCGCTTCACCTTCGGGTTGATTGCCGTGCGCTACTTGTCGCGCTGGGGGCTGGCCTGGGCGCAAACATCAATCGGTGAAAACTTGACGGTGAAGGTCTACCCGAATATGCGCCGCGCGCGCGAGGCCGAACTGAAAGCATTGGGAGCGCGCTCGCTGGTCTCGTCGCATCGCAGGAGTTCTTGGCGCGGCGAGGGGCGAGAGTTTGAATCCTTGCGCGACTACGTTCGCGGCGACGAACTGCGCCACGTTTCCTGGACGGCGACGGCCAGGCGCGGCAAGCTCGTCACGCGCCAGTATCAGATTGAGCGCGACCAGACCATCCTGGTTGCGATTGACGCCGGACGCCTGATGACGGCGCGCATTGAGAACGAGACGAAGCTTGACTTGGCCGTTCATGCAGCGCTCTCTTTAATGAGTGCGGCGGCGCGCGGCGGCGACAATTCCGGCCTCCTTGTCTTCGGTCGCCAGATTAAAGCTTACCTGCCGCCCAAACGCGGCAGCGAGCACTTGGACGCCGTGCTCGAAGCCCTCCACGCAATCGAGCCGGAGATGATAGAGCCTTCTTATGCGCGCGCCTTCGAATACATCGCGGCCAACACAAAGCGCCGCGCGCTGGTCGTTGTGTTGACAGACCTCGTTGACGAAGAAGGCTCGCGCGACCTGTTGACCTCCTTGAAGCTGTTGCGCCCGCGACATCTCCCGCTCGTCGTCACCATCGGTGACCGCGACCTCAAAGGCGTTGTCCGCGAAGAACCCTCTGACGCGCGCGAACTCTTCACCCAATCCGTCGCCGAAGAGATTATCACCCAGCGAGAGACGGCGCTGCGCCTCGTCGAAGCACAAGGCGGACTCGCCCTCGATGTCACCGCCGCCGCGCTGGCGCCCGCGCTGCTGGAAACTTATTTACGCGTTAAGGAAAGAGGATTGCTTTAGCTTGATTCTCTCAGCCTCTATGGCTCTACTCGTTCTTCACGTCCCGCTAAAAGCAAATAGGAATACAACGCGATGCCTGTCAGGATGGCGACGCTGAATTTTATCAGCGGGCTGATGGTGGTGACGGGCGAGATGAAGCCTTCGATGATGGCGGCGACGACGAGCAGCGGGATGCAGCCGACGACGAGACGAATGGCGTCCATGCCGCGCACCTTCAGGGCATCGGCGCGAGACATATCGCCGGGAACGAGCAGGGCGAGGCCGACGAGCAAGCCGGCGCCGCCCGTGATGAAGGCACAGGAAAGCTCTATGACGCCGTGCGCGGCCATGAAGGTGACGAGCGCGTTGCCGTAGCCCGCGCGGTAGACGAGCGCGAGGATGGAGCCTGTGTTGGCGCCAAAGTAGCTGATGCCGTAGAGCGTGCCGATGCCGAAGAAAGCGCCGTAGGCGAAGTCTCTAATCATCACGCGGATGTTGTTTTGCATGATGATGCTCGACCCGATTTGATTCGCGTCGTTGAGATTAACTTCCCACCAGCGAATCTGCTCCTTGGCGACCATGCGGAAGTCCTCGGAGATGCCAGCGAATTCGGAAAATTCAGGGTCGCGCCAGGTGCCCAGGAAACCGACGACGCCGAAGATGAGGAAGAAGGAGAAGACGACCATCGTGTAGCGCCACGTGCGACGGAAGGTTTGCGGGAAGCCGCGCGTGAAGAAATCGCGGATGCGGCGTCCGCCCTGCGCGTCGGCGCGATAGATGCGTCCGTGCGCGCGAATGACGAGGCTGTTGAGATAGTTGATGAGGCGCGGGTCGCGCGACTCGGCCCGCGCAATCGCTAGGTCGGAAGCCGTGCGACGATAGATGCGCCCAAGCTCACGCACCTCCTCGCGGTGCAGCCGCCGCAAAGAAGAACGGTCCAGCAGCGCCAGCAAATCTTCCAGCCGTTGCCAAGCCTTCTTGCGCTCGCGTATGAATTTATCGGAAGACATCAACAGTTAACAGTCAAGTGGTAAGCAGCCAATAAGAAAAACGGACGTGAAAAGCGGGAGTCGAATGTTAATATAAATTCTGCATTCCGAATTCTGGCTGCTGACTTCCTACAGATTATGACTCGTCTGGTTGAGTGTGTACCAAACTTTAGCGAAGGCCGCAAGGTCGAGACGATAGAGCGGCTGGCGCGCGCCATTGAGTCGGTCGCGGGCGCGGTCGTGCTCGATTGGCATATGGATGCGGACCACAATCGCTCTGTGATTACGTTTGTCGCGGAGGCCGAGGTGGTTGTCGAAGCGGCTTTGCGCGCGTGTCGCCTGGCAGCGGAGTTGATTGACCTGCGCCTGCACGCGGGCCAGCATCCGCGCGTCGGCGCAACCGACGTGCTGCCGTTTGTTCCTGTGCAGAATATGACGATGGAAGAGTGCGTCGCATTGGCGCACGAAGCGGGCGAGCGAATCGCACGGGAACTTCAGATTCCGGTCTATTTTTACGAACGCGCGGCCAAGAGGCCGGAGCGTGTGAAGCTGGAAGATGTTAGGCGCGGCGGCTTTGAAGAGTTGCGCGAGGAGATAGCGAGGGTTGAGTTAGAGCGCGGGCCGGACGTTGGCCCAAGTCTCGTGCACGAGAGCGCGGGCGCGGTGGTGGTCGGCGCGCGTCCCTTCCTCGTGGCTTACAACGTTAATTTGCAGACGGACGACATCAAGATTGCGCGAAAAATCGCGCGGGCCGTGCGCGGGCGCGACGGCGGGCTGCGTTACTTGAAAGCGCTCGGCTTTGAACTCAAGACGCGCGGGCTGGCGCAGGTCTCTATGAATCTCGTGGACTTCGAGCAGACTTCGCTGCATCACGCTTTCAGTGCGGTTAAGCGCGAGGCCGAGCGCTACGGCGTCCAAGTTGCGGGCAGCGAAATCGTCGGCCTCGTGCCGCAGGCTGCGCTTGACCGCGCCAGCGAGTACTTTCTGCGAATCGAAAACTTCGCGCCCGGACTCATCCTCGAAAATCGCATCGCCGCCGCCATCAAAGGCAAGGGCGAGCGGGAGACGATGAGGGATTTCGTCATGGAGGTGGCGAGCGGTGAGCCTGCGCCGGGCGGGGGCGCTGCTGCCGCACACGCCGCCTCGCTTGGCGCGGCGCTCGGTGAGATGATTGCGCATCTGACGGCGGGCCGCGATAAATATAGAGAGGTTGAGGGGGAAGTCCGCGATGTGTTGTCGGAATTGACGCCGCTGCGCGAGCGATTGACGCAGGCGGCGCGCGAGGATGCGGCGAGCTTTGAGCGTGTGATGCAAGCGCGCGCGCTGCCGCAACGAAATGAAGACGAAGCGGCGGAGCGCGCGCATAAAATCGAAGAGGCGCTCAAGGGCGCGGCGATTGTTCCGCTGGAAGTCGCGGGAGCCGCCGTGCAGGTTTTAGAACGTTTGGAAATTCTCGCTGAAATCGGTAATCCGAACGCGCTCTCGGATGCCGCGACGGGCGCGCAGCTTGCGCTCGCCGCGGTCGTCTCCGCGCGCTACAACGTGCTGGTCAACACGGCTGAGATTGAAGATGAAGAGTTTACCGCCGAGCATCGCTCGCGCGCCCGCGATTTAGTCGAACGCGCAAGAGAGATTGCGTCTCGCGTCGAAGCGCTGCTCATGGATTCGCTTAATTGAGCGATGAGCCACATTAAGCGCTGAGCTAACTCATGCGCTGTGACGTTAATCGAGTCATTAACTATTTGCCGCTCGTCGTGAAAGATGCTTTCACTTTGGCGGCGGCGGCGGGCGAAAGCATCAAAATACTTTCGGGCGCGACTTCATCGCTGTTGCCCGTCGAGAGCCACTTGATTGTGATGCGCTCGCCCACCTTCAAGACTTCAGCCCCGGGCCATACTTTAGTTTGACCAAACCGTGCGGCCACGATGTCGCCCGCTTTGGGTGCCGGCTTGCTGCCCGCTTTGGGAAAAGAATAGACATCCCTTAACTCGCTCTCGATTGTCTCGCTGTCCGCCTGTAGCTTGGCGCGTGTTCCGTCAATGCTCAACAGCTTTGCTTCATAGAATCGTTGCCCCGTCTTGGAGTGATAGATGACGGTATCGCCCACCTGCGGTTTATCGGGCGCTGTTGTGTTGGCTGTGGCCGCGTCGTCACGAGGACGCGAATTGTTTGCGGCTTCACTGTTCCCGCTTTCCTGTTTAGCGCAAGCGCCGAGCGCGAAAAGAGCAAGCACGAGGATAAGCATCTTTTTCATCGTTTGAAAATCCACCTTGTTTGAAAATTCGCCTTTTTCGTTTAAGTTTCCGTGTCCTTATTTTGTCGCGCGACGCCGAGCAGATGCAAGAGCGTTCCGGCGAGCAAAGCGACAATCGCGGGCAGCGTAAACGTCCTTTGCAGGTTGGCGCGCGGCGGCTCGTAGAAGAAGGCCGCCAGCAACAGGAAGGGCGCGATGAGCAGGAGCGTCGAGCCGGTCAATTGTAGAATTCGACGCCAGCGCTTTTGCTGGTAACTGAAGTATGTTCCGATGCCGATGTTGACGAGTCCGGCCAGCAGAATGTAGATATGACGCGAGCGAAAGAGCATTCTCATTCCGTCACCGACTCCATCCATGTGCGGGTAATAAAACTCCAGATACTGCCCTGTGAGCAGGAAGATAACGACGACAACGATGCCGACGATTATGTGCAGTTGCTTCATGCGCGCTCGAAAGATTGACTGGCAAAACTTCAAGGCCGCGATGCGGCGGCGGGCAGCGTACATCACGCCGGCGCGAAGAGACAAGCGTGACTGTCAACAACCGGCTTATTCAGAGCTGCGAAACGAGTTTGAGAGGGCGGGCTGAAAATGCGCGCGCCGGAAAGTAGCTTGCTTTACGCTCCACACGCTTTATGTTAATTTAGCTGCCGCCCGGAATGCACTCAACTCCCCTCTCTGCTGAAGGGCGCGAGCCAACCCTACGAAACAGAATCACACGCGAGCGCGCGGCGAGAAATCAAGGAGGAATCTCACTTCGATGAATAGCAGAAATCAATCATCATCTTCAATCCGCGTTAAAGTCTTGGCTATGGCCGCGCTCTGCTTGTTCCTGCTCGGCGTTTCGGCGCGGCTGCGGCCCGCCTCCTCGCAGACCATCGGCTTTGAACGAGAACGCGCCCGCACGATGCTCGAAGCCATCAAGGGAGACATCAAGAAAAACTACTACGACCCGAACTTTCGCGGGATAGACCTCGACGCGCGCTTCAGCAAAGCGGACGCGGCCATCAAGGCCGCCACGTCTGTCAGCGAGATAGTGACCATCATCGCTCAAACCTTGCTCGACTTTAAGGATTCACACACCTACTTTATTCCGCCGCCGCGCCAGGTCAGAGCCGAGTATGGCTGGCAGATGCAAATGGTCGGTGAGAGGTGTTACATCGTCGCCGTCAAGCCCGGCAGCGACGCCGAGGCCAAAGGTCTCAAAGAAGGCGACGCGCTCCTGTCCGTCAACGGATTCAAGCCCACCAGAAACAGCCTCTGGATTCTCAATTATTACTACAACACGCTGTCGCCCCAACCGAAAATGCAACTCGCCGTGCAGAGTCCTGACGGCAAAGTGCGTCAACTTGAGGCGCTGGCGGCAATCCAGCAGGACAAAAAATTGGTGATGGGTTCTGACCTTTTCGAGCAGATTAGAAAATCCGAGAACGAGGCTTTTCTCAATCGTCATCGCTACTACGAAATCGGCGACGAAGTCTTAATCTGGAAGATGCCGCAATTCGACCTGAGCGAATCGGAGATAGACCAGATGATGGGCAAGGTCAAAAAGCGTAAAGCCTTCATCCTCGACTTGCGCGGCAACGGCGGCGGCTACGAAATAACGATGCAACGCCTGCTCGGACACCTTTTCGACCGCGACCTGAAAATCGGTGACTTAAAGAGCCGGCAGGAATCAAAGCCCGTGCT
>CAZEZJ010000160.1:9774-10304 GCA_964516695.1 uncultured Blastocatellaceae bacterium | reverse complement strand
AGAAGACGAGGGCGACTTCAGCATCACCGAAGTTATAGTTAACGAGCGAGCTTGAGAAGAAGCCGGCGATTGCTCCGGTTGCGCCGAGCAGCAGCCCATGAAGGTTTGCGTCTTCAGAAAGGCGGGCACTTCTTTCGGCGCGCGTCGTCAGCAGCCAAAACTGAAGGATAATCCAGAGCCAGAAAAAGAGTGATGGCAGGCCGCGTTCGAAGGCTATCTGTAGGGGCGTCGAATGCATGTGAATTACTTGCGTGCCGGGAAAACCCCATTCTGTCCAGTGATTTTTAATGGCATCCATGCCGTGTCCGAAGAAAGGATGGAGGGGAACGCGGAGCAGTCCGGCGCGTGCGACGCGCCAGCGCAGGCTCGCGCTTTGGTCCTGAAACCGAAGCGCATTGGTGGCACGCGTGCGCCAGACCATGAGCGCTCCGCCCGCGAGCACGAGCGCGATGGCGGCGACAACGAGCAGGCGCGTGCGGCCTGGGGGGGGGCCCCCAGGGGCGCCCCACGCCCCGCGGGCCCGCCCCCCC
>CAZEZJ010000160.1:0-9764 GCA_964516695.1 uncultured Blastocatellaceae bacterium | reverse complement strand
GGCCCCGGGGGGGGGGGGGGGCCCCCCGGGGGGGGGGGGGGGGGGGTGGGTTGGGGCCCACCGCCCGGCCGCACGCGCCGAGGGCAAGCGCCACCAGCACCGTCCGCATCGCCGTCAAAGCGATTCCGAGCGCCAGAACGGAACCAGCCGCGAGCGCGAGCATGAGAGGCGCGCGCGGCTTGCGGCGCTGCCAGTTGGCGAGAGCAAGGCCGAGCGCAAGCTGCGCGAGGATTTGCAGCGTCTCGGAGAACGTCTCGTAGTGGCGCGTCCAGCCGGAGGCACGAAAGCGATGCGTGGGGCCTGCGCCCATGAGGCCGGAGGGCGACGGTCGCGCCTTAATGTCATCCGTCACGATGACGCCGGGCCATTCCGCGTGTTCGCCGTCTTTAATCACGCTGACGGAAAGCCTCGCGCCCGCCGGAGTCTTTCTGATGGCTTCGTCAATCTCCGCCGTGTTTGAGATACGCTTTGCGCCGGCGCGCCAGATGGCGTCGCCTGTGCCAAGTTGCAGAGCGTGAAAGGGGCTATCGGCTGCCATCTCCGTGATAACAACGCCGCGCCCGCGCGCAATCTCTAAGACGCTCCACAACGCTCCCGCTGCGCCAGACAGTATCATCAGGACGACCAACAGCAGCGCCGTGCGACGCGTGATGATGGCCTGCGTCAAATAAAAGAGAAAGAGGACGCAGACCGATTGCAGCTTTGCCAGACTGATGCGCGGCTCTGCCGAGAGGAAGGCGGAAAGGACGGTCCAAGCGGCGAAGAGGAAGATGGGAAGGTCCAGAGCGCTGCGGCGGATTCCCGTGCTCCGCAACAAGATTGTGCGCACGAGCCAGCCCACGCCGACCAGCAGCAGCCCTATTTCCGCGCCCGCAATCGAATGCGGGGCGAAAATGGCGTACAAGACAAAGCCCGCCAGCGCGAGGCGTTCAGCGAAGCTGTTGAAGGGGCCGCGCGGCGCGTTTGATTTAGAAACTGCGATGGTCTCTTTCAGGGCTTTGGTTGCAGCATTAAAGCTCAAAATAGTTTGCGCTCTAACTTCGGAGTAGGGCTTCGCGCCGCGCTTGTTTGATTGCCGGACGAACGCTATCAGCCACTTCTCGCTCAGGTCGCATTGTCCGAAATTACCGCGACTAACTCAATCGGCAAAGCGGCGAGAAAGCGAGCGGGCGCGCCGCGGAAGGAGTCTCGAAGGGAGCGGCGACCCGTGAAAGAGGGCGATGAAAGCGGGCGCAATCCTCATCGATAAAGAGCGTTGACACTCCTTGTTTTCGCGTGTTAGCGTACATAACAGGGCGCTTCCGCCACAGAGAGAGCGGGCGTCTCCCGATATAACGAACGGTGCAATCCTTCTTGGGCGTGAACCAGCTTGAGGCCACCCCGCTATGGTTGATGCCGCGATTCCTTTTCCTAGTGAACCGAAAGACTGCTGATGGGCTTTGATAAAGCAAAGGTTGTGCGTGCGGCTGAAAAATACCTTGCTCAGGGCAAGATTTCGGCAGCCATTATCGAGTATCGCAACATCGTCGCACACGATGATAACGATTTTGCGGCGCTGAACACGCTCGGCGACCTCTACGTTCGCACCAAGCAGACGGACGAAGCCATCAACTGCTTCCGTCACGTCGCCGAACACTACCGCCAGCAAGGCTTCACGCTCAAAGCCATCGCGATGTACAAGAAGATTGACCGCTTGCTGCCGGGCGATTTGGAAGTGGCGGGCAATCTGGCCGTGCTCTATGAGGAGCAGGGCTTGCTGGTTGATGCGCGCGCGCAATACATGGTCGTTGCCGAGTCTTATTCGCACGACGGACAAGCACGTAAGGCTTTGGAAGTTTTGCGCCGCATCGCAGACCTCGACCCACAGAATACGGAAATCCGCATCAAGCTCGCGCAAGGCTACATGCGCGAGAATCTGACGGCGGAGGCCGCCGCGACCTTTGCCGAAGCCGGAAGGCAATCTCTCACCCGCGGGCTGCACGACCGCGCGCTCAGCGCTTTCGACCTCGCGCTCGATATCAATCCGCAGAATCCGGTCGCCTTGAGCGGAATGCTCGAAGCTCATATCGCGCTCGGCTCGGCAGACGAGGCTGCGGAAATTCTCTCGCGGGCTGTCGCAGAGCAGCCCGAAGATGTCGAACTGCTGTCTATGCTCGTCACGGCTCACGTCGAAGCGGAAGACGCTCCGGCGGCAGAGCACGCCACGGCCCTCCTCGTCAAACAGGACGCCGCTTTGTATGAGCGGTTCGTTGATGTTGCGCGCCTCTACATTAACAAAAATGATTTGAGCGCGGCTGTTCGTGTGCTCGGTACTATCTCGGAGCAGATGCTTGCCAAGCGCGAGGAAGTGCGCTTGATGGAGTTGCTCAACGAAGTGCTGTCGCGCGACCCCGAACAAATTCCGGCCCTGCATTTGCTCATCAGAATTCACACGTGGCAGCGCGACGATGACAAGTTGCGGGCCGCGTTCGAGCGTCTGGCCGAAGCGGCGGAGGCCGCCGGATTGGTGGATGAAGAACGGCGCGCGTTGGTGCAGTTGATTCATCTCTCGCCGGAGCAGGATTATCTGGACCGCCTGCACAATCTGGGCGGCGCGCCCGCCGAGGAACAGCCGGACAGCTCCACTTCGACGGAAGAAGAAACCCCGACTTTCGAGAGCTTCGCGCTCGTCAACGAAACGTCAACGACCGCCGACGCCATGGGTCTTCCGGCGACTGAAGAAAGCGCGGAGTTTGAATGGAACACCATCGCCGCGCCTCCGGCTGTCGAGTTGCCCGCCGAGCCATCGACGGCTTTCAAAGCAGACCCTTCATCATCCTTCGCTGACCTCAACGAAGAGATAGGCTGGGCCGAGTCTGAAGCCGCACAACCTTCGCCCGTGAGCGTGGAGGCACAGCCGGCGACCTTTACCTCGGATTTTCAGGAGATAGATTTCAGCGCCGAAGCGCTCAACTCGCAACCAGCCGCTCAGACCGAAACCACCAACGGCGCGCTTGACCCGCAACGCGAAGCGCTCCTTCAACGCGAACTCGACAGCGTTGATTTTTACATCGCGCAAGGCTACACGGACATCGCGCTCGACACCCTGGAGATGCTCGAACGGCAGTTTGGCCTTCAGGACGGCATTGCTACGCGCCGCGGGAAGTTGACAAGCGCTGCTGCGGAGCCGCCTTCGGATGGCGCAACTGCGGCGCAGGAACACGTCGTCGAATTCACAGGTTTCTCAAACTACGATGTCGCAGAGGAAGCCATCTCGGCTGAAGAGACGACGGAGCTAGATAGTGCGTTCGCTGAACTGGCCGCGCCGTCTCCCGCCACCAGTGACGCGGCAAACAATCAACCCCTCGGCGCTCAAACGGAAGACAAGGCCGCCGGAATTGATGCGGGCTTGGCCGCCGTCTTCGACGAGTTTCGGACGGCGGTTGAAGACGACTCTCCGGCCTCAAACAATGGCGATTACGAGACGCATTACAATCTCGGCATCGCTTATAAAGAGATGGACTTGCTGGACGAGGCCGTCGAGGAGTTTCAGGCTGCCGCCGGATTGGCCGCGCCGCGCGACAATACGCCGCGCTACCTGCAATGCTGCAACATGCTCGGCCACTGCTTTATGCAGAAGGAGATGCCGCGCCTCGCCGTGATGTGGTTCAAGAAGGGATTGGAAGCGCCCGGCCACACCGAAGATGAATATCAGGCGCTACGCTACGACCTCGGATTGGCCTACGAGCAGATGGGCGAACTGGACCGCGCCATCGAAGTTTTTACGGAAGTTTACGGCATCAACGTCTCTTATCGTGGCGTCGCGGACAAGCTGCGCGAACTGGAAACACAGCGAGCAGCAAACTAGATGGTGGATGACGGAGGCCGTCTTCCGGCGTTTGACTTTCCGTGCATCCGGCGTCTAACCTCTGGCATCTGATAGTTATCGTTATGGCTTCTAAGTTAAGCGTCATTTTCTTCATCGTCTTGTGTCTCGAAGTGGGCATCGTGCTCACCTTTCTGCCGTGGATTCATCCCTTCGGCCTGAGCGATTGGGGCGACAACTACTTGCTGCTCTACGCCGCGCGCAAGACAGGGCTGATGAGCCTGCAACACGCGATGGCGTCAGGCTGGGTGCGCGGCGCTGTATCCGGCCTCGGCATCCTGAATCTGCTGATGGCCTTCTGGGAGATGGCCCACTTCAATCAGACCGTGCGCCATTTGCAGGGCCAGCCCGCACAGCCTCCCGCTAACAAAGATGTCGCTCAATCTTCCATTCCAGCCGCCAATCAGCTACCTCATCACGAGCGGCAAGATGACCGCGCAGAGCACTCCGAGCAGTGAAGATTTCCGTCGAGTCCTCGCGCTCGTCGCCGCCGCAGTCCGTGAGCGCGTCTCGCTCATTCAACTCCGCGAAAAAACACTCTCCGCCCTAAATCTCTTTCAACTTGCCACGCAAGCCGCCGCAATCACGCGCGGCACCCCGACACGCTTGCTCGTCAACGACCGTCCTGACATCGCCCTCGCCGCCCGCGCCGACGGCGTTCATTTAACGACGCGCTCGCTTCCCGCTCATGTCGTTCGCCGCGCTTTCGGTTCTCGCTTGCTCATCGGCGTTTCAAGCCACACGCTCGCGGAAGCTTTAGCGGCGCGCGACGAGGGCGCAGACTTCGCCGTCTTCGGCCCCGTCTTCGAGACTCCCTCTAAGCAAGCTTACGGGCCGCCCGCCGGCCTCAAGCAACTAAGCGAGGCGGCGCACGCGCTCAAGCCTTTTCCGCTCCTCGCCCTTGGCGGCATCACGCGCGAGAACGCCGCGCTCGCTCTTCAGGCCGGAGCAAGCGGCATTGCGGGAATCCGCCTCTTCAGCGATGCGGAGGCCATCAGGCGCGCAATCGCTGCGCTCGGATAGGTAGCTTGTTCTCGTTTCAGGCCCTGACTTTTTCCATCGCCACTGCGGAAGCTTTGAAGCCTAACTTTTCCCAGAAGGCTTCGCTTCCACGGCCCGCGCGTAAGACCCAGGTGATGCCAGCGTCTTCCTTCATCAGGCGGCGCACCAACTCGCGACCGATGCCCTGCCGTCGTTTCTCAGGCGCTACCGCCACCATCGAGATATAACCGTTCGAGACTTCATCACACAACGCTCTGGCGAATCCGACAACGCGAGCGTCATCAATCGCGACGATGGTGCGAGCGGTGTGCTCCAACATCTGCTTAAACTTTTCCGCGTCGGAGACGCGATGTTGCCAGCCCGTTTGTGTTAGAAACTGGCGCACAAGTTCATAATCGGCAGGTGTTGCAGGTCTGTATTCCATTCGCGTCTTCCTTCAAATTCGTATTCAAGTTTAACCCGCGCTCAAACTCTCTGTTATTATTGCTGCTCGGCTGTCGATTATTAAAGCAATGGAAGGGGAGCAAACAAACCAGCATGATAAATAGACTCGCACACATCATCCGGCACGTCGCATTCTTCAGCGCTTTACTGATGGTCTTAACGCCGAACGCATCATGCCAGCAAAAGTCTCCACGAGCGTCTGCGGCGCAAGCCGCGCCCGCCGCCCCAACCGCGCGCCCCGCTATCTGGAAAGAGATACCGGACAAAATCGACCCGCGTGCAAAGTATCTGTTCTACATGCATGGAATGATTGTCGAGAATGAAGGCATTCGCCCGACCAGCCCGCTCTACGGAGTTTATGAATACGAACAGATACTAGACACTCTAGCGAGCAAAGGCTTCATCGTCATCAGCGAGGCACGCCCGAGGGGGACAATCCCGACGCAGTATGCCGCGAAAGTCGCCGGGCAAATCAACGCTCTGCTAAAGGCTGGTGTTTCGCCGCGTCACATCACAGTCGTCGGCGCATCGCGCGGCGGAGCAATCGCCATCGCTGTTTCGAGTCAGCTTAAAAACAGGGACATCAACTACGTGATTATGGCCGCGTGCGGAAATTCCGACATCTATAAGACGTTTCGCGCTGACCTGTGGGGCAACGTGCTCTCGATTTATGACTACAAGGACAGTGTAGGCCCATGCGAGCAGTTCTTCGCCAAAGCGACGGGCCTCAATCGTCACCGGCAGATAGAAGTCAAGCTCGGCGTGGGCCACGGCCTGCTGTACCGCCCGTTTAAAGAGTGGGTTGACCCGGTCGTCGAGTGGGCCAACCTGCCGTAAGACATAAGAAGGCGGCAGCTTTTATCTCATCGTTTAACGCCATGACGAGCAACGAAACAACTGCTGCTCCGCCCGTCGCGCTGACCATCGCCGGATTTGACCCTTCCGGCGGCGCTGGCGTCATTGCCGACATCAAAACCTTCACGGCCTTTGGCTGCTTCGCGACGGCTGCCGTCACCTCGCTGACTTTTCAGAATACGTTGGGCGTCTTCGGCGCGGTTCATCAATCGGGCGCGGATGTGCGCGCGCAGGTTTTGCCCGTGATGGAAGATTTCGCGGTCGCCTGTGTGAAGACCGGAATGCTGCCGACGCGCGAAGTGATTGAGGAAGTCGCGCGCCTCTTTCGTGAAACGGCGTTGCCGTCGCCCGTCGTTGACCCCGTGGTGCGTTCAACCTCCGGCTACGACTTAATAGACGACGCGGCGCTCAGTGTTCTCATCCGCGAGTTGTTGCCGCTGGCGCGCGTCGCGACGCCCAATATTCCTGAAGCGGAGCGCATCACAGGACTCAGGATTAAAGATGAAGAGGGAATGCGCCTGGCCGCGCGCGCGATGCGCGAGATGGGCGCGCGCGCGGTGCTCGTCAAAGGAGGGCATCTGGGAGCGCAGGGTGCGATTGGCCATCAGCAGGAGAAAGCGATTGATGAAGAGAAAGGCGCGAGCGGCGATGGCGGGAAAAGCAATCTCGTTGCGCTCGACCTCTTGGACGATGGGGGCCAAGTCACGCTCTTTCGTGAAGAGCGTATCTTTACCACCTCAACACATGGCACAGGCTGCACGCTCGCCGCTGCGATTGCTGCCTGCCTGGGCCGCGGCATGACGCTGCCGGAATCCATCAGCGCGGCGAAAAGCTTTGTGACGGATGCCATCCGCCACGCGCCGCCGCTCGGCCACGGACACGGCCCGCTTAATCACGGCGTAGTCCCGCGTTTCAACCAGCCGAATTTTAACCATTACGAAAAGGCCGGAGGCGAAGATTGATGACCACAGCGATTGATAGCGCGACAGAGGAAATCACAAACATGAGCGCGACCGCGATGGCAGAGCAGATAGCCTCGGGCGCGCTCTCTTCGCGTGAAGTCGTCGAGGCTCATATCAGTCGCATCGAGGCCGTCAATCCGCTGATTAACGCGCTGGTCGTTCCTCTCTTCGAGCAGGCGCGGAAGGAGGCTGAAAAGGCGGACGCCGCGCGCGTGCGCAAAGAACAACTGGGAAAGCTTCATGGCGTTCCCATCACGATTAAAGAATCATTCGACGTGGCCGGAACAGCGACGACGATGGGCCTCTCCGCTCTCGCGGGTAAAAAGGCGAAAGCGGATGCCCCCGTGGTCGCGCGCCTGCGCTCGGCGGGCGCGATTATCTTGGGCAAGACTAACGTGCCGCAGTTGGTGCTGTTCAACGAGGCGGACAATCCCGTCTACGGTCGCACGAACAACCCTTGGAACTTGGAACGCGCGCCGGGCGGCTCAAGCGGCGGCTGCGCCGCGCTCATCGCCGCGAACGGTTCGCCTCTCAGCCTCGGCAGCGACATCGGCGGCAGCGTCCGCCTTCCCGCCCACGCCTGCGGTATTCATTCCTTCAAGCCAACGTCGGGACGCCTCACAATGCTCGGACACGGAACAATCTTTGCCGGACTGGAAGCCGTCCTCGCGCAGCCCGGCCCGCTCGCGCGCAGTGTTGACGATTTGAGCCTCGCTCTCAGCCTGCTCGGCGCGCCCGGTCAGGAAGCATTTGATTCGAGCATTCCACCCGTCCCGCTGCGTGAAGCCGGGCGCGAATTACCAATGGGCCTGCGCGTCGCGATGTTTACGGACAACGGTTTCTTTAGTGCCGCGCCGGCGCTGCGCAGGGCCGTCCATGAAGCCGCCGCTGCATTGCGAGCGCGCGGCGCGACGGTTGATGAATGGCAACCGCCGGACGTTAAAGAGGCTTGGCGTATTTATCTTGGCCTGGTGTTTGGCGAAGGCATGTCCGGGACAAGGCGCGCGCTCAAGGGCAGCCGCCTCGATTGGCGCATTAGGCGCATCGTGTGGTTCGCTGCGCCGCCGAAACTCTTCTACAAACTGAGCGCTTGGCAGTGGAACTTGATAGGACAAAAACGGATTGCACAGGATGCGCGCAGCCTCGGCAGCCTGTCAACGAAAGCTTACTGGCGATTGGTTGCCGAACGCACGCGTTATCGCGCTCTCTTCATGCAGGCGCTTGATGCCGGACGTTATGACGCCATCATCTGCCCGCCTGACGGGCTGCCTGCGCTACGCCACGGCAGCAGCTTTTATCTCTCTAACCCGATGAGCTATTCGACGCTCTTCAATCTGCTCGGCGTGCCCGCCGGAACAATCGCCGCCACGCGCGTGCGCGAAGGTGAAGAGAGCGAGCGCAAGCAGAGCTTCGATTTAGTCGAGCGAGAGGCGCGAAAAGTTGAAACGGGAAGCGCCGGATTGCCCATCGGCGTGCAGGTCGCCGCGCGCCACTGGCGCGAGGACATCGCGCTTTCCATCATGCTCGCGCTCGAAGAGCATTTTAAAGCACAGCCTGATTATCCAACCGGGAAAGCAATGATGAAGGAGAAAGGATGAGGGATGAAAGCGCGCGTGTGTCCGAGTTACGCATCTCTTTCATCCCTCATCCTGCCTCGCCTTAGCCTTCGATAGTGACTTTCTCTATCGTCACATTGTCGAGCGGCTTGTCGCCGGGGCCTGTCTTGGTGGTGGCGATGGCGTCGACTACGTCTTGGCCTTCTGTGACGCGCCCAAACTTGGTGTAGCTCGGAGGCAGAGGGTAGTCAACGTGCATGATGAAAAACTGTGAGCCGTTGGTGTTTGGCCCGGCGTTCGCCATCGCGACCGTGCCCGCTTCATATTTGCCTTGATAGAGCGGCGACGAGCGATTGATTTCGTCGTCGAAGCGGCCTCCCCAAGCGCTCGCTCCGCCGCGGCCGGTGCCCGTCGGGTCGCCGCCTTGAATCATAAAGCCGTTGATGACGCGATGAAAGATAACGCCGTCGTAAAATCCTTTCTCTGCGAGCAGGCGGAAATTCTCGGTTGTCTTCGGCGCGTCTTGCTCCAACAGTTCGAAGCGAATAGTGCCCATGTTTGTTTGAATAACTGCGGTGCGGTTTGCCATTTGCAATCTCCTGAAAAATTAGTCCGAAGTCTGAAAGACTGAATTGAGAAGACAGGGGTTTTTAAACTGGCGACTCTAAGCTTTAGACTCCCGACTGTGTGTTAAAAACGAAGCGTTCAATCGCGAGGGCCACGCCGTCTTCCTCGTTGGTCGCGGTCGTGTGAAAGCCTGCGATGTTGCGCAGTTCGGCATCGGCGTTGCCCATGACGACGGGCGTGCCTGCATAATGGAGCATGGCGAGGTCGTTGAAATTGTCACCGACGGCCATCACCTGCTCATGCGTCAGGCCATACTCGGCTGCAGTCGCCGCCACGCCCGCGCCCTTTGAGGCTTGCGGATGCAAGACATCAAGCAGCGTGAAATCCTGCTTCTGATAAATGGTGCTGAAAACTTTAACGCGCTCCTGCATCTCGCTCTTGATGGCCTCGCCGAGCCGCTGCATTCGCTCGACATTGCCTGAGAAAGAGATGTGCACGGGCGCATGGTCTAAA
>CAZEZJ010000159.1:0-10348 GCA_964516695.1 uncultured Blastocatellaceae bacterium | reverse complement strand
ATTGACGCGGTGGAGCAGTTAAAGCCCGACCCCGCTCCCTCAAAGACCGCCACGCTGCAACGAGTCCGCACGGGCAATCACGACGAATTTGACCGCGTCGTCTTTGACTTCGACGGCGAGCTGCCGCCGGGCTTTCGCGTCGAGTATATAGACAAGCTCACGCGCAAGTGTGGACCGGACGAGTTGAAGGTGACGGGCGGCACGTGGCTGCTGGTGCGTATGACTCCGGCCCAGGCGCGCCTTGAGAACGGGCGCACGAGTGTGGAGAGCGTGCAGATGGACGAGGAGTTGAGAACTATCAAGCTTATACGTCAGGTTTGCGATGCCGAAGGGCAGATAGAATGGCTGATTGAGGTCGCAGGCCGCAAGCCTTATCGCGCCGAACCGCGGCCCGACCCGGCCCGGCTGGTCATAGATGTCAAGCATCAATGAGAGAAAAGGAAACGATGTTGCAGGCAGACGAGATGCAAGCGCTCGCCGCTTTTTTGTCGGAGACGCCGGAGCGCGTTCGCCGGTTGGTGAGCAGTTTGTCTGAAGGTGATGCGCGTTGGAAGCCTTCGGCTGAAGAATTTTCAGCGCTTGAGCACGTCTGTCATCTCTCGGACCTTGAGCGCGAGGGCTACGCCGCGCGCATTGAAAAGCTGGCGCGTGAGAAGGAGCCGTTTCTGCCGGATTTCGACGGCGACAAGGCGGCGCGCGAGCGCGACTACAACAGCCAATCGCTCGCAATCATGCTCGATGCGTTCACGCGTTCGCGCTTGAATAACCTGCTCGTCATCAGTCGTCTCTCCGCAAACGACTTACAGCGCGGCGGCACTTTAGAAACCGTTGGCCCGATTACACTGGAAACGCTGCTCCATAAAATGCGCGAACACGACGAAAGCCATCTACAGGAGTTGGGCCAACTGCATCGTCAACTGCGCGAACGATAACTGCGCACGCTCTCTCTCCCGCTTAGTGAAAAGGACGCTTGATTGATGACCGAGATTTACGTCAGCACGGATGTTGAGACGGATGGGCCGATACCGGGGCCACACTCGATGCTGAGCTTCGGCTCTGCCGCTTATCTCGCGGACAAAACCCTTGTCAGCACTTTCTCCGCCAATCTCGCGACGCTGCCGGAAGCGACGGGCCATCCCCATACAATGGCTTGGTGGAAGACGCAGCCCGCGGCGTGGGAAGCTTCAAGGCGAAACTTGCGGCAGCCCGAAGAGGCCATCAAGGAGTATGTCAAGTGGCTCAAAGCTTTGCCGGGCGTTCCCGTTTTCGTCGGCTATCCGGCGGTCTTCGATTTCATGTTCATCCACTGGTATCTCATCCGGTTTGCGGGCGAGAGTCCGTTCTCCTTTGTCGGGCTGGACATCAAGACCTTCGCCTGGGCGATGCTCAAGACCGATTTTCGTAAGACACTCAAAACGACGATGCCCGGGCGCTGGTTTGACGATTTGCCGCACACGCATGAAGCCTTAGACGACGCTAAAGAGCAGGGCGCTCTCTTTTGCAACATGCTGGCCGAGCACCGGAAGCGGAGTTAAGTTTCTCAAGCTTCGAGCGCGTCGCGAACGGCCGCCAACACTTGTTGCTCGTCTGGAAAGTCAAGCCCGTTTTTCGCGGCCACAATTTGCTCCGCGACCCAGACGCTAAACTCGCCGCGCCCGCCCGACACGAGCGCCACTTCGTTGATGCCTAGTTCCACTTTGAGCAACTCCGCCACACGGGCGGCGCGCGGCAAATAGTTTCAAACTACGCAGTAGCGAATCGCGACATGTTTCATCTTTGTTAACCCCGTGGTGACGAAAGACAGATTATCACGCGCGCCCGTTGCGGCGTGAGCCTCATCGGCCTTTCCGTCGCTCCGGCTTAAGTGCTTGAACTGATTGCTTCTAACGTCTTTCATAACTTTTTCAACGAAATTTCAGAGGCGACTAACGACTTCTCTGCGTACTTGTCAATAATTCGGGGAAGCGCCCCGAAAGATTTTTCAACGGCTCGCGCTGGCGTGGACGATAGGCGTCCGCTGCCGATAGGAGAGAGAGCCGGGATGAGGAGCAACTTTATAATGAGATACTTGCTGAGATACATAACATTCATACTTGCGCTGGCCGTCATTATTATCATCCCCGGCGGCGCAACCTTCGGTCAGCATCAACACCCCGCGGAAGAGATGAAACCGGCGGCGCTCGTCGCAGGACTGGGCGACGTTCATCATCCTATCTCGACCGCCAGCACGGAAGCGCAACGCTTCTTCAATCAGGGCTTGGCTTTTATCTATGCCTTCAACCATGACGAAGCCGTCCGCTCCTTCAAGCGAGCCGCCGAGCTAGACCCCCAGTTGGCGATGGCCCACTGGGGCGTCTCGCTCTCCCTTGGCTCAAACTACAACCTGCAAGCCGACGCTGCACAGCAACGCGCTGCCTACGAAGCCTTGCAAAAAGCACTGGCGCTCGCACCCCGCGCGTCCGAACATGAACGCGCCTACATCGAAGCGCTCTCCAAAAGATATTCGAGCGATGCGCAGGCCGACCGGCAAAAGCTGGCCGTCGCTTACAAGAGCGCGATGAGCGAGCTAGTCAAACGTTATCCTGACGACCTGAACGCCGCGACGCTCTACGCCGAAAGCATGATGAATTTGCGCCCTTGGCAACTCTGGTCATCGGACGGCAAACCCGCCGAAGGAACGGAAGAAATCGTCAGCGTGCTCGAAGGCGTGCTCAGGCGCGACCCCAATCACACGGGCGCGAACCATTACTACATACACGCCGTTGAGGCTTCGCCCAACCCGGAGCGGGCGCTTCCGTCGGCTTCGCGCCTGGAGCGCCTGGCGCCCGCTGCCGGGCATCTGGTCCACATGCCCTCGCACATCTACGTGCGCACGGGCGACTACGTGGCCGCCGCGCAATCAAACGCCGAAGCGATTGTCGCTGACCGCCTCTACATCGAAAAGTCGGGGGCGCGCGGCGTCTATCCGATGATGTATTACAACCACAACATACACTTTCTGGCCTCGGCCCACGGCATGAACGGGCGTGCCGCGGATGCCATCAAAGCCGCCAGAGAACTCGAAGCCAACGTCAAGCCGCACCTGAAGGCGATGCCGATGCTCGAAATGTTTGCGCCTTACTCGACCATCACCCTCGTGCGTTTCCGTCGTTGGGATGAGATTTTGAAAGAGCCGCAGCCCGCGCCGGAGTTAAAGTTCACCACCGCGCTCTGGCATTTCGCGCGCGGGATGGCCCACGCCGGAACGGGGCAGGCCGCAAACGCGGAAAGCTCGTTGAAAGCGCTCAGGGATGTGGCCGCCACCGTGGCAGCGGATGCGCCGCTGGGCAACAGCACGGCGCGCGGCGTGCTGCAAGTCGCAGAACAAATGCTCGCGGGCAAAATCGCGCTCGCGCGCGGCGATAAGCAGGCGGCAATCGAACACCTGCGCAAAGCGGTCGCGGCCGAAGACGCCTTGAACTATAACGAACCCGCTGACTGGGACATTCCGGCCCGCGAATCTCTGGGCGGCGCGCTGCTCGCAAACAATGCTGACGCGGAAGCCGAAAAAGTCTTCCGTGCCGAACTCGCAAAACACCCGCGCAACGGTCGCGCTCTGTTCGGCCTTATCGAGAGCTTGAAGCGACAAGGCAAGAAGACTTCCGCGCAGATGGTGCAACGCGAGTTTGACAAAGCATGGGAGAAGGCCGACACGAAGTTGAGCGTCGAAGATTTGTCTGAGACGAAAGACAAAGCGCATGTCTCAGCTAACCACTCGCTGCAACCCTTACGGTTCGCCAACGTGCAACTCAAAACGGGCGTGAGGCTTCATTATGCGGAGCAAGGCGACCCCGCCGGTTATCCTGTCGTCTTGCTTCACGGCTTCACGGATTCCTGGTTTTCATATAGCCGCGTGCTGCCCGCGCTCTCGGCTAGTTACCACCTTTACGCCCTCGACCTGCGCGGTCATGGCGATTCCGACCGGCCGGCGAGCGGGTACCAGTTTTCCGATTTGGCTGCCGACGTGGTGGCGTTTATGGAAGCTAAAGGGTTGAAGCGCGTGACGCTGGTTGGTCATTCGATGGGAAGTTTTGTCGCGCAAAAGGTGGCGCTGACGGCACCCGAGCGGATTGAGAGGCTCGTGCTCATCGGCTCGGCCACCACTGTGCGCAACGGCGTTGTCCTCGAATTACAGCAGGCGGTCAATGCCTTAACCGACCCCGTGCCCGAGAAGTTTGTGCGAGAATTTCAGACGAGCACCATTTATCATCCGGTGCCGGATGAGTTTATGAAGCGCGTGATAGCGGAGAGCATGAAGCCGCCCGCGCGCGTCTGGCAGGCGTTGATGGCGGGTATGCTGTCCGGCGATAACCGTTCTCAACTGAGTAAAATCAAAGCGCCGACGCTGATTATCTGGGGCGATAAGGAGACGGTTTTTCCGCGCAGCGAGCAGGACGCTCTCTTGGCTGCGCTTCCGTCTGCGCGTCTCGCGGTCTATCCAGACACAGGCCATTCGCCGCAATGGGAACGGCCCGAAAGGTTTGTCAATGACCTGACAGACTTCATCACTAACACGAAGCCGCGGCAGTAGTGGCGGCGAGTCAGACAGGTTAAGCGTTACCAGCACGAAGGCCCGCAGGTTTGAGACACGTTCAGCTTGCGGGCCTTCGTGTTTCTAGTGCTTCCCCTTTCAGCTTGCGTATCAAGCACTCCTTCGTTAATTTCTCTTAACCGCCGCGAGACTTGCGTTATCATTCCTCCACATGTATTGAATAAGAGGAGACTATCAATATGGATTGGCAACGAAGGCTCGCCTGTGTGTGCTTGCTGGCGCTCGCGGCGTTTGGCGCAGTGCTGCCGCCATCAATCATTGTGAAAGCTGAGAGCGAAGGAGAAAGAACTGTCATGTCGCAGGAGCGATTGCCCGCCGGAATGTCATTTATCACCGAGGCCGACGGAATCCGCGAATACAAGTTAGAGAACGGGATGAAGGTGCTGCTCGTCGAAAACCGTGTCGCGCCGGTCGCGACCGTGATGGTGCTGTATCGCGTCGGCTCGCGCAACGAGGCCGTCGGCTACACGGGCGCGACGCACTTGCTCGAACACATGATGTTCAAGGGCACGCCCACTTTCAACAGCGCCAAGAACACGCAGATTGCCGCCACCCTGCAAAAGCTCGGCGCTGATTTCAACGCCACCACTTGGTACGACCGCACAAACTATTTCGAGACTATTCCCTCCGACCAGATGGAACTCGCCATCCGGCTCGAAGCCGACCGGATGCGGAACGCTCTTATCGCTGACGCCGACCGCCAATCCGAGATGACCGTGGTGCGCAACGAGCTTGAGCGCGGGCAAAACGAGCCATCGGAAGTCTTGGATGAAGCCGTCTACGCGACGGCCTTTCGCGAGCATCCTTATCATCATCCGACCATCGGCTGGCGCGCGGATGTCGAGGGCGTGCCGACCTCTCGCCTCAAGGCTTTCTACGATACCTTCTATCATCCGAACAACGCGACCACGATTCTCGTCGGTGATTTCGAGCGCGCCTCTGCTCTCGCCCTTATCAGCAAATACTTCGGCGCCATCGCCGCCTCGAAAGAGCCGATTCCGCAGGTCTACACGGAAGAACCGCCGCAGCAGGGCGAGCGCCGTTTGGTGATTCGTCGCGCGGGCGAACTGGCACTCGTGCAGATAGCCTTCCACACGCCGGGCGTGCTCGGGCAAATGAACGTGCTCTCGCAGGAAGACTTAGCCAAGCGCGCAGCCAATCCGCCGGAGAGAAACGACATCTACCCGCTCGTGCTGCTCGCGGCGGCGATGACAAACGGCGTCACGAGCCGTCTTTATCAAGCGCTCGTCGAAAAGGAGTTGGCCGTTGACGTGCGCGCCAACGCCGACCAGCATCGCGACCCCGGCCTGTTTAATGTCTACGCGACCGTGAGGCCAGGCGTGGAGCCTAAAAAGGTAGAAGAGGTTATCTTGAGCGAGCTGGCGCGCGTCGCGGAGCAAGGCTTAACAACGGCGGAAGTCGAGAAGGCGCGCCAGCAGATTATCGCGCAGGTGGCGTTTAGCCGCGACGGCACAAGTGAGGTCGCCTCACAGTTGTCGGAAGCCGAAGCGGTCGCTGACTGGCGTTTCTTTAGCCGCTATGAAGAGAACGTTCGCAAGGTCACACCGGCGGACGTGCAGCGCGTCGCGCGCACCTATTTCAAGGAAGATAATCGCACCGTCGGCCACTTCATTCCGAAGCCAGCGGGCGGCGGCAACAATAATGGCGACGCGGCAAAACCGAGCGGCCTGCAACCTCGCGCAGCCATGCGCGGCCCAAAGTTTCACCACGAACCGGATAGGGGCGATGACAAAGAGGCTCTTGGTGCGTCTCGTTCGTCGAGCACGGAGAAAGAGCAGGCGGGCGAGTCGATAACGCCGCAGGCTAAGGAACAGCGCGCCATCGCGCCGCGCGGCGACAAATCTTCAGACGCGGTCGAGGCTCTGACGCCTGAGAGTGTGGGCCAGTCAAACTTCGCCGCGCGTGTCAATCGAACCGAGTTGCCAAACGGCGCGACCATCCTCGTGCTGGAAAATCACGCGACCCCGACCTTCTCGCTGCGCGGTTCTTTTCGCGCCGGTTCTTACTTCGAGCCGCGCGACAAACCCGGTCTCGCGCAGATTACAGCCGCCATGCTTGAGCGCGGGACGAAGAAGAGAACGAAGCTCCAAATCGCGGGCGACCTCGAAGCGGTCGGCGCGGAAATGGATTTTGCGGCTGACCCGTTTGCCGTCAACGTCGCGGCCCGTGCGCTCTCGAAAGATTTGCCGCTCGTGATGCGCACCCTTAGTGAAGAACTGCGCGAGCCTGCGTTTCCGGCAGACGAGTTGGAGAAACTCAAGCAGCAGACCATCGCCAACATTCAGGAGCAGCAATCGAGCACGGGCTTTCGTGCGCGCGAGCGCCTAACCCAACTCATCTTTGACCCGGCCAATCCCTTCTACCAGCATCCGGGCGACAAGTTGATGCAAAGCATCAAATCAATCACGGTGGATGACGTGCGCCGCTTCTACACGGAGCGCTACGGCAGTCGCTCGCTGGTTCTGGCCGTCGCTGGCGACGTTAACGCGGCAGAAGTGCGCCGGCTGTTTGAGGAGGTCTTCGGTACGTTTCAAGGGCCGCAGAGCGTTGACATCAGCGTCACAGACCCGCAGCCCGCCGCTGACAGCAAACGCGACGTAGTGCTCTTGAAAGACAAGGCCAACGTTGACATTCTGCTTGGCTCCGCAGCGCCCTTGCGCCGCGATTCAAAGGACTACTACGCGGCGCTCCTCGCCAACAGCGCGCTCGGTGAATCCACGCTTTCCTCGCGCTTAGGCTTGCAGGTGAGAGACCGCGAGGGTTTGACCTACGGCATCTTCTCGCGTTTCCGCGCGCCTTCTCTGGCCGCAGGCCCTTGGTACGTCGGCGTCTCCGTCAACCCGAACAACGTTGACAAGGCGATTAACTCGGCTTTGACCGTTCTGCGCGATTACGTCAAAAACGGCATTCGTCCCGAAGAGCTAGCCGACGAGAAATCCTCTGCCATCGGCTCTTTCAAGGTGGGCTTGGCAACCAACGCCGGACTGGCGGAAGCGATGTGGAACGGAGAGTTCTACAAACTCGGCGCTAGCTACATTGACCGTTACCCGCAGATTATTCAGGCGGTGACGGTTGAGGAAGTCAACGCTGCGATTCGCAAGTATTTCCGGCCCGACCAACTAACCATCGTCATCGCGGGCGACATCGAGGCGGCCAAGCCAAGCGCAGCGCCGACGAAGTAGCAAACAGCCGAAAGAAGAAGCGTGCTGACTTTGGCTGTTAACCTTAAACGGTTAACAGCCAAAGCCGGCACGCTTTCCTGTTTCGTCAACGACGAATCAGGGAACCGGCGGTGGCGTCGTCGCTTGGTAGTAGATGCCAGCGCCTGGCCCAAGCGGCAGGCCGAGCAGATACCAGGCGATGAGCAGCAACGTCCAGAGGATGAAGAAGGTGACGGAGTAGGGCAGCATCGTCGCCATCACCGTGCCGATGCCTGCCTTCTTGTCGTAGCGCTGCGCGAAGGCGACGACGAGCGGGAAGTAACTCATTAAGGGTGTGATGATGTTGGCAACGCTGTCTCCGATGCGGTATCCGGCCTGCGTTAGCTCCGGCGAGTAGCCCAAGAGCATGAACATCGGCACAAACACAGGGGCCATCACCGCCCACTTCGCTGACGCGCTCCCCAACACTAAATCGAGCAACACCGTGATACAGATAAAACTGATGATGAGCGGAATGCCGCCGATGCCTGAGGCGCGCAAGAGTTCAGCGCCCTTGACGGCGGTGATAACGCCCAGATGCGTCCAGTTAAAGAAGGCGACAAACTGCGCGGCGAAAAACGCCAACACCAGATAGAGCGACATGGTCGCCATCGCCTTCTCCATTGACTTCATCACGTCGCTGTCCGAACGAATCGTGCCCGCGCCCAGCCCGTAAGCCAACCCGACGAGCGCACCCGCGAAGAAGATGACGGCCACGATGCCGCCGAGGAAAGGCGACTGCAAAATCCCTCCCGTCTTTGGGTCGCGCAAGAAACCGCCCGCCGGCACAAGCCCCAACAGGATAACCGCGATGAGAATGACCGTCATCAACAGCGCCAGTTTTAGCCCGCGCTTTTCAGCCGCGCTCAATTCCTTCAACTCCTCCGGCTTCTCGTCTCCGCGATACTCGCCAAAGCGCGGCACCACCACCTTCTCCGTAATCCACGTTCCGGCAATCGCAATCATCACGGCGGAAGTCGCCATAAAGAAATAGTTGGCCGCGGGTGTGACGACGTAAGCTTTGTCTAGGATGCGCGCGGCTTCCTGCGTGAGTCCGGCAAGGAGCGGGTCGGTTGGCCCAAGCAAGAGGTTCGCGCTAAACCCGCCCGACACACCCGCGAACGCCGCCGCCAATCCGGCCAGCGGATGACGCCCCACCGCCAGGAAAATCATCGCACCGAGCGGAATCACCAGGACGTAGCCAACGTCTGAGGCCATGTGCGACATCACGCCCGCGAAGACGACGACGAAAGTCAGCAAGCGACGCGGCGCAGACAGCACGACCGCCCGCAGCACAGCCGAAATCAACCCGCTGCCTTCCGCCACAGCGATGCCGAGCATCGCCACCAGCACCGTCCCCAAAGGGGCGAAGCCCGTAAAGTTCGTCACCAGCGATGTCAGGATGCGGTGCAGCCCGGCGACGTTAAGCAGGCTGACGGCGTGCACGGTCTCTTTCGTGCCGGGGTGGACGACCGAGATGCCCATCGCCGCCGTGATGGCCGAGAGAATCAGAACGAAGAAGGCCAGGATGACGAAGAGTGTTGCCGGATGCGGCAGGATGTTTCCGGCCCTCTCGATAGCGCTGAGAAAGCGGTTCAGAAAAGAGTTTTTAGGCTCGGGCGGGGGTTCTACTTCAACGTTAGGTTTTGTAGTTTCCATGCTGTGCCCTTTCCGCAGACTCGTCGCACGCGCGGCGTGCCGGATATTTTATTACTTCAGAAGATGCCAAGGGGGCGACCGGCGGTTTGCCGTTCGATGCATAATAGCCACCTGGCAACGGTTCGCAAAGTCTTGGAAGACGACGAAGGCGCGTCTTGCGCTTCGCGTCTATCCTGTGACAGAATCCACCGCAGCCAGCATTTCTCTCGATTGCTCGCTTGAACGGAGCGTTTCCGGTGTTGTTTCGTCAGCGCAAGGTTTGCATCACCCGTGCCGGCATCGCGCGCATCTCGATGGTCGCGTGGCTGGCGTTCGTGCTGCTGGCCGGATTGATTCCGTCGGGCGCGCTCCCAGCAGCACACGCTTGCCAGATGGCTTGCTGCGCTGCCAAGCCGCCACACGAAGCGGGCGCGTGCAACGCCGTCCTCCCGAGCGCCGAATCAAACACCTCCGCCGAACTTGAAAAAACGGATGAGCATTCGTCTCATCAAGACACGGCAGAAATGTCCGTCACTGTCGTCGCGACCGCGAGCGAGACGGGCGCTTCATCCGGCCACTGTCAAACGGCGAAGCATTCTGCGATACAGCATCAAGCGCCGCGTCGCGCGCAAACGCAAGTTGAAAGGGTCGCGGCGCGGGCCGTCGAACGGACGTGCTCGGCGGAGTGTGCCGCGGCCATTTTGACGCTCACGCAAGGAAGGCGACCACGCGAGGCGGCGGCGCATTCAATCGACGCCCGCCCGCGCCCGCCCACGCTTATTTCCCGCGCCGACTCTTTCAACCTTCTCTTATCTTCTTCAGCCTAACGCCGTCTGAACTCTCGCCCACACGCGCCGCCCCCGCCGCCCGTCAATTTTTACGACTAATCGTTAGCGGC
>CAZEZJ010000158.1:0-10374 GCA_964516695.1 uncultured Blastocatellaceae bacterium | reverse complement strand
CCCGCCACAAGCAGGACACGCCCTCGTCCCACCGCATCTTTCGCAGTCGCCTTCGTACCCGGCCAGTATCGCCACACCCACATTAACCCCGGTCCCGCTACACGCATTACATTCACCACCGCCCCCGCACTCGGTACAAGGTTTTGACGGGGCCGCCATCAAGCGCCCCCATTCGGCCTTAAGGACTTCTTCGATCAGAGGCAGCCACTCTCGTTTCCAAGTGCCCCCACGGCTCAGGCAGCCCGTGCATTTCAAGTCAACGTACCAGAGGGAGGTGTCCCCCTCTTGGGAGAGGAGCCACCCGGTACTATGCTCCCATTCCCCACAGGCGGAACATTCGCTCCGCAGGCCGAGCAGTTGCTCGCTATAGAGGACGGCACCCGGAGGCCGGTCAGACCTTAATTCACTCAAGCTACGTTTAACCTTTCGGGAATGTGTCACCTGCTTAGCCTAAAACACGTAGCACCTAATGCCCGAATTAACCGGAAGGGAGTAATTGATTCATGTACTCGCTGCTTATTACGACTATATCGGACTTTTACCGCTCTTGCCGGTCTAATGACCGTTCGATGCTTTCGGATTGTTAACACATTGTCTTATCCAACCATCTTATATTATCGAATTGATACTGAGGTGATACATCTCACAACCGCGTTCCGCACATTTCGATAAATTGAAGGTAGAACTGTTATGAAGCGAGTATTTTTATTGATTCTGGCGACGTTTTTTTCAGCCGGTTTAATCTCGGGACAAGATAATAAATCTGTCGAGTTGACGCTGAATCAGGACCCGGGAAAAGCAGAAATCGTCGTCTCTGACATCGCGCTTTTTTGGCGAGCCTACGATATGGCGAAGCCGGAAAACAATTTGATAATTTACCGCGACGAATATTTCAAGCAGGGCAGCGTCGGCTTGCAGGAATTTCTGCGCAGCAAAATCGGCAACTCCTGCAATCTGGTGACCGCGATTGACGCCGCGCCGAAATATTACGCCGCCTTGCGAGCGCAATCAGCGAAAATCGAAAACTACAAACCGCAGATATTGGCGAGTTTTAAGAAATTAAAAGAAATTTACCCTGACGCTCGTTTCCCGAACGTCTATTTTGTCATCGGCAGAATGAATGCAGGCGGAACGGCGACTCTTAAAGGCTTGCTCATCGGCTTTGAAATGTACGGCAAAACCGACGATGCTTCCGTTTCCGAACTGAGCGGTTGGAAAAAGTCGTCCGTCGGCAGAATCGAAGAAATTCCGTTTATCGTCGCGCACGAGCTTGTTCATTACCAGCAAAAAAATGCGCTGATCGCATCGCTGTTCGGCGGCGATGTGAGTTTGCTCGGCAAATCCCTAGCCGAAGGCGGCGCGGATTTTGTCGGTGAACTGATTGCGGGCGGCAACATCAATCCGCATCTGCACGAATACGGCAACCGGCGCGAAAAGCAACTGTGGCTCGAATTCAAAAAAGAGATGAATAACAAGGACGCGAGCAACTGGCTGTATCAAGGCGACAAGGCAAAAGACAAACCCGCCGATTTGGGTTATTACGTCGGCTATAAAATAGCCGAATCGTATTACAACAAAGCACAGGACAAAAAACAGGCAGTCAAAGACATTCTCGAAATCAAAGATTTCAACGCCTTTCTCAAAGCGAGCGGCTACGATGAAAAATTTTCAGTCGAATAAAGATACCTGTGAGGCAGAATCAACGGCACGTCGAACAATTCAATGGGCGTGAAGGCAAAACACGGACGTTGTTTCGTTTGTCAGCTTGCGCGGTAGTTTGCCCTCGCGTCATCTCAGCCGTTAGGCGGCCCTCGCGACGCATCAAGCATGGTGACGAAAGGAGATGGTATGCATGTTGAGGACATTCTTGCGACTTTCATCGTGAAATAGGTTACGGAATCCTCGGAGTCCGCTTGAGGGACCACCCCGAGTCGATCAGCGATGCGGACGCCGAGAAGATACTGGCGACGATCGAGAAGGAGATTCGCCGCTCTCCGAATCGGGCGCGCTACGCTATGAACGGCGCCCTCATTTCCATCGGCGTCTTCAAGCCGACTCTACGAAAGAAAGCTATCGAAGTAGCAAAGCGAGTCGGCAAGGTTGAGGTGGATCACGGTGAGACTAACTGCAAGACGCCGGACGCGGTGTCCTACATCGAGAAAGCATCGAAGCGGAAGCGATGTTCGTGAATGCGATGCGTTGCCTCGCCAGGCCGCAGGCAATACCCTTCGAGACGATCTATAGTTTCCCGAGTTGCGAATGGGATGAGTGATTTGTAGACTAATCACAACCGGGCGGGAGGTGAATCTTTCCGCGCAGTGTTGCTAATACAGTGCCACAATTCACTATCAGAGTAGTCTTAACCCCGGCGCCGTTATCCAACATTATAAGCAGGCGCTCAGTCGTCAGGGTTATGAAGTCTCGGACGTGGAGGTGAGCACGGCTGAAGTCAGCGAGGGCAAGGGTGCGCGGTCTGTTGACTTCAGACGTAGCGGTGTGGGGTTCGGTGGCATTACTGCGGGCGGCGCAAACGCTCCGATTTCTATCTACTTTAACAGGTCGCGCAGCAACGCTAACATTAAATAGCCTGGTTGTCGCGGGGGCAAAGGCGGTGCCATCATTTCTTATTCCTCGTAGCCGGTCTCAATCGGCACTACCTGAACGGTCGCGTCGCGCACTTCAGCCAGGAAACGATTGATGACGGAGCCGTGCAGCAAAACGTCCCAGCGCGAGCGGGCCGATTGCCCGAATACGACGTGAGTGATGCCCTCGCGACGGGCGAAATCTATCAGCGCATCGGCCACGCGCTTCCCCTTGAGCTTAACTACCCTGGCTCCAAGCTCTTTGGCGAAACTGATATTCTCTGTCAGCGCTGCCAGGTCTTCTGCCTTGATCCGCCCCGGCTCTTCACGAGGCGTCTCGACGTAGACGGCATACCAGTCGGAGGCAAGCCGCCCGGCGATGCGCGACCCGGTGCGAAGGAGGCGTTTGGCACTCCCGCGCGACGCTATTGCCACCATGACCTTCTCGGGCATCGCGACCTGCTCCAGCCCTTCGCGCTCACGATAGTCATGCGCCCGCGCGGCCTGGTCTTCTGCGACCTGCCTGAGAGTAAGTTCTCTGAGCGCGGTCAGGTTTCCTTTACGGAAGAAGTTATTGAGAGCCTGTTCGATCTTCTCGACGCCGTAGATTTTGCCCTGCCGCAAACGAGTGCGCAGCGTGTCGATGGAGACATCGACGTTGACAACTTCGTCCGCGCGGCGCAGGAAACTGTCGGGAACGGTTTCCTTAACGCGCACTCCGGTGATTCGGGCCACCACATCATTCAGTGATTCGAGGTGCTGGACGTTGAGGGCAGTGATGACGGAAATTCCCGCTTCAAGAATTTCCAACACATCCTCATAGCGTTTATGGTTCTTCGAGCCGGGCACGTTCGTGTGCGCCAATTCGTCGACCAGAACCATAGTCGGGCGTCTCTTAATGACGGCCTCGACATCCATCTCTTCGAGCGTCACGCCGCGATATTCAATCCGGCGGAGCGGAAGGCGCTCAAGGCCGCCGACCAACTCTTCCGTCTCCGGTCTATTATGGGTCTCGATGAAGGCGATACATATCTCCGCGCCCTGCTTCTTCAGGAAGTGTGCATCTTCGAGCATCTGGTAAGTCTTACCAACGCCTGCGGCGGCCCCGATGTAGACGCGAAGGCGTGCCCTCTCGCTCTCTCTTAGTTTGGCGAGTAGGGCCTCAGGTGATGGTCTGCGTTCAACTTCTATCATCCTAAAGACCGGACGGCTCTTAATCTTCCTACTTGGACATCAGTGAATTCTGATCGAGTGCCAGGTTGAGGGTGAGCACGTTGACGACAGGCTCACCCAGGAAACCAAGCTGCCGCCCGCTGGTATGAGCACTCACAATCGAGCGCACTTGCGCTTCACTCATCCCTCGCTCGCGTGCGACTCGCGGCACTTGAAACTCTGCCGCCGCTGGCGAGATGTGCGGGTCGAGTCCTGAAGCGGAAGTCGTTACCATATCAACCGGAACAGTTCTGCCCGGATTCTCGGCTTGCAGTCTCATTACATCCGCTTTCACACGGTCAATCAACTTCCGATTAGTCGGACCGAGGTTAGAGCCTGAAGAACCGTTCGCGTCGTAGCCGGCAATACCGGCGGCGCTTGGGCGCGAATGGAAATAGCCCGGTGATGAGAAAGATTGTCCGATGATTCTTGAACCGATTATTGTGCCATCATTAGACCTGATTAACTGACCGTTGGCTTTATCAGGAAAGATAGCTTGCGCGAGACCTGTCACCACGAGCGGGTAGACGATACCGAGGAGGAGTGTCGTTACGACGGCCATTTTTATCGCTGTTAACAGATTTTTTCTCATCAAAATATTCCTTCAGGCCAGCCCGATGGCGGTGATTATCATGTCTATGAGCTTGATGCCGACGAACGGGACGATAAGCCCGCCGAGCCCGTAAATTAACAGGTTGCGCCTCAGAAGCCGTGCGGCAGACATCGGGCGATATTTGATCCCGCGCAACGCCAGAGGGATGAGTCCGATGATGACCAGCGCGTTGAAGATTACGGCCGAGAGGACGGCCGACTGCGGAGTCTTCAATCCCATGATGTTCAGCTCGTTCAGGACAGGAAACGCCACGGCGAACATGGCCGGGATGATGGCGAAGTATTTTGCCACGTCGTTGGCAATCGAAAACGTCGTGAGCGCGCCTCGCGTCATCAGCAGTTGCTTTCCGATCTCCACGATCTCAATCAGCTTGGTCGGGTTCGAGTCCAGGTCAACCATGTTGCCCGCTTCTTTCGCGGCCTGCGTGCCCGTGTTCATCGCCACGCCGACATCGGCCTGAGCCAGCGCTGGAGCATCGTTGGTCCCGTCGCCCGTCATGGCGACGAGGTGGCCTCCGGCCTGTTCACGACGGATTAACGCCATCTTGTCCTCGGGCGTGGCCTCGGCGAGAAAGTCGTCTACACCAGCTTCTTGAGCAATAGATTGGGCGGTGAGCGGGTTATCGCCCGTGATCATCACAGTCTTGATACCCATCGCACGTAGCTGGTCGAACCGCTCACGCATCCCGCCTTTGACAATGTCCTTGAGATGAATCACTCCGAGCGGCTTATGATTATCGGCGACCACCAGCGGCGTACCGCCCGAACGCGCGATCCTCTCCACTATCTCGCGCAGTTCTTTCAGTGCCCCGGTGCCATTACCACCCACGTATCTTTCGATAGCGTCGACAGCGCCTTTTCGTATCTCGCGCCCGTCGAAGTCAACGCCGGACATGCGCGTCTGCGCTGTGAAAGGGATAAACACGGCGGCGTGCGGTGCCAGTTCGCGACCACGCAAGTGATACTGCTCCTTCGCCAGCACCACTATCGAGCGTCCTTCAGGCGTCTCATCGGCCAGGGATGACAACTGCGCTGCGTCCGCCAGCTCATTCTCGCTCACACCCGGCAGGGGTATGAACGCGGACGCCTGCCGGTTGCCCAGCGTGATGGTTCCGGTCTTATCCAGGAGGAGTGTGTTAACGTCGCCGGCCGCCTCCACCGCACGCCCGGACATGGCGAGCACGTTGTGCTGGATTAGACGGTCCATCCCGGCGATGCCGATGGCCGAGAGCAATCCTCCGATTGTCGTCGGGATCAGGCAGACGAGCAGTGAGACGAGCACGAAGATTGACTGCGAAGCGTTGGAGTAGATGGCGAACGGCTGGAGCGTGACCACCGCCAGCAGGAAGATGATGGTCAGTCCTGCCAACAGGATGTTGAGCGCGATCTCATTCGGCGTCTTTTGACGCTCTGCGCCTTCGACGAGCGCTATCATACGGTCGATGAAGGTCTCGCCTGGATTTGAGGTGATGCTTACCTTGATCCAGTCGGAGAGCACGCGGGTCCCGCCCGTGACGGCTGAGCGGTCGCCACCGGCTTCCCGTATCACCGGCGCAGACTCACCCGTGATGGCGGACTCGTCCACTGAGGCGACGCCCTCTATGATTTCGCCGTCGCCCGGAATGAATTCTCCCGCCGATACAAAGACGATGTCGTCACGACGTAGCTGCTGCGCCCCTACAGTCTCCGTTGTTCCATCTGGTAAGAGCCTATTAGCAGTCGTCTCGGTTTTGGCTTTACGCAGGGCGCCGGCCTGGGCCTTACCGCGTCCTTCGGCCATCGCCTCTGCGAAATTGGCGAAGAGTACCGTGAACCAGAGCCAGAGCGTAATCTGCAAAGCGAACCCTATGTTCGGCACGCCCGTAATGAAGTCCCGTATCAGGAGAAGCGTCGTGATGACGCTCCCGACTTCGACGACAAACATCACGGGGTTACGCATCATCGTGCGCGGGTTCAACTTCACAAGCGCATCCAGAAGCGCGCGCCTGACGATTACCCTATCCCAGATAGCTTTTTTCTTAGTTTCAGCCATACCTCAACTCACTAAAATGAATGCCCTGCGGCCATCAGTAAGTCTTCGACCACGGGCCCGAGACTTAAGACCGGAAAGAACGTCAGAGCGCCAACGATGACGATTACACTGATGAGCAGCATGGAAAAGAGTGGCGTCGTGACCGGGAAGGTGCCCTGGGAAGGCGGCACGCTCCTTTTGCGACCGAGGTTGCCCGCGATGGCCAGCACGGGGATGATGACGAAAAAGCGCCCCATGAGCATGGCCAACCCGATGGTAGTGTTGTACCAATTTGTGTTCGCAGATATGCCGGCAAACGCCGAGCCGTTGTTGCCCGTCCCTGACGTGAAGGCGTAGAGCATTTCCGACAGGCCGTGCGGGCCGGGGTTGGCGATGCTCGACGTACCGAAATTAGGGGAGACCGAAGAGATAGCCGTGAAGACGAGGATGACCAGCGGAAAGATGAGCACGGCCAGCATAGCCATCTTCACGTCGTAGGCTTCGATCTTCTTCCCCAGATACTCGGGCGTCCGGCCAACCATCAGCCCGGCGATGAAGACCGCCAGGATGACGAAGATCAGAATCCCGTAGAGGCCCGCGCCGACGCCCCCGAAGATTACCTCGCCGAGCATGATGTTGGCCAAGGGGACGAGTCCGCCGAGCGGCGTGAAGCTGTCGTGCATTGAGTTGACCGCACCGCACGAGGCGTCGGTCGTGACGGTGGCGAAAAGGGCGCTGTTAGCGATGCCGAAGCGCACCTCTTTACCTTCCATGTTGCCGCCGGGCTGCATGGCGCTGGCCGTCTGGTCGGTGCCGGCAAGTAAGGGGTTACCGCGTGACTCTGCCCAGTACGCGGCTGTCACGCCGACGAGAAAGAGCACGGCCATCGCCGCCCAGACAGCCCAGCCATGCTTCTGCGAGCCGGTCATCCGGCCGAGCGTGTAGGTAAGGCCCGCGGAGATGGCGAAGATGGCAAACATCTGTAGGAGATTCGCAAGCGGCGTCGGATTCTCAAACGGGTGCGCGCTGTTGGCGTTGAAGAATCCGCCGCCGTTTGTGCCCCACATCTTGATCGCCTCCTGCGAAGCCACAGGCCCCTGCGCGATTGTCTGTTGGGTTATAACTACACGGCTCTTCGTGCCGTCTTCCGCTGTCTTCTCAAGCGTCTGCGGCTCGATGAGCCTTGCCGTGTCGGCGCCCTTAAGGTTCTGAACAACCCCTTGAGAGACCAGCAGGAGCGCTAGAAGGAGGCAGAACGGCATGAGCACCCACAGCGTGGCGCGCACCATGTCCACCCAGAAGTTACCGAGAGTTCCCGCTTCACGGCGAGCGATTCCTCGAATGAAGGCGATGGCTAAAGCGATGCCGACGGCTGCCGAGACGAAGTTGTGATAGGCAAGCCCTGCCATCTGTGTCAGGTAACTCATCGTCGCCTCCGGCACGTAGGATTGCCAGTTCGTGTTTGTCGTGAAAGAGGCCGCCGTATTGAATGCCAGGTCGGGCCCGACGCCGGAGAGTTTCTGGGGATTCAATGGAAGAATGCCCTGCAAGCGCTGTATCAGGTAGAGCGCCAGCATAGAGACGACACTGAAGAGCAACACGGACGTTGCATATTCGGTCCAGCGCATTTCTCGCGTTTCATCCACGCCCGTCAGCCGGTAGATAAGCCGTTCGACCGGGCGCAGCACGGGATCAAGGAATGTCCTCTCGCGGTTGAAAACGCGCGCCATGAAGAGGCCAAGCGGCTTCGTGACGGCCAGGATGAGCGCGAGGAAGAACAGTATTTGCAGCCAGCCGTTGAGCGTCATCTTTAGAACTTCTCCGGGCGCAGGAGCGCGTAAGCCAGATAAATCAGTAGGAGGGCCGAGACTGCCAGAGTCAAAGCAGATTCCAGATTCATGGCTTTCCTCCTTGCAGTTTTTCACATGCGCGCACGTAAGCGAGCGCGAGCAGGAAGAAGAGGATTGTTAGAGCGACAAAAATCAGGTCCAGCATTTCAGGGCCGCCTCCCGTCAGTTAAAAGTTGTAGCCCATCTCGAAATAAAGAAAATGGTTCCCATTGGTCACGCCAGCATTTCCGATGGAATAGGCGGCGTAGCCGGTTAGCTTTTTATTGAATTTGTAGTAACCGCCAGGCGTGAAATATCCGTTCGCGTGCTTGCCCGTGAACCAGTCGGCCTGCACTCCGAACTTACCCGTCACGGGCTGCTCGAAAGTGAATTGCCCGCCCGCGCGATTGGCGTTGGGGGCGACCACGTTCTTGCTGAAGAAGTAGCCGCCGAAACCCACTCGTGTTTTTGTCCTGAAAGTCCTTTGGACCATCGCGTAGGAGTAGGTGCCCAGGTCGTATGACTTATTCCGCACTGGTATGTACAGATTGTTGCCGACGGCAATCGCCCAGCCATTATCTCCGCCGTCGTAAACTTTCCACTTCACGGCGGGCACAAGCGTCGTCGTATCCGCGCCAGGCTGGATGTTTCCCGTCACGTTGAGTCCGACCTCAACGCGCCCGCCGGCCCCTATAACGAGGCGCGGCACGAAAGAAGAGAACTTCGGATCAACCGGCTTGGCGCTGATGTCCAGCTCGAAATAGACTTGGCCGGGGTCAAGCACGTCCGTTGTCGGCACGTTGAAGACGGTCTGCTGCGCGTTAACTGTCGCGTGCGCTGCGATGAGCAACAATATGGTGGCCAGCACACGATTAATGCGCCTCTTACCATTTCGTTGAATGGCTTGCGCGCCCACTACCCCGGAAATGGCTTCAACTGATAGCGGCTCAACAGGAGTAGGGAGAGACGCGGTCTTCGCCTCCAGCAAATCCAGACAATGCGCGCCGAAGGCAAGTAGTGGAATGGTCAGGACAAATGAAATGATACTGAGGATGTTTAGAAATGTGATTGCACCTGGTGAATGGATAAACCATGTGCTTATCGTCAACAAGGCCCCCAGAAAGGGTGTAAGTATGCCGACCCCCAGCCCTGACACGGCCCCGATTGACTGCCACGTTCGCGGATTATTCCTGATCAGAAACTCCATTCTCCCGTATAAATCGTCTGACGCTTGACCCCTCATCGAATCGAAATGTTCTTTCATTGTTCCCTCCGCCAGCGCAGACCAAGACGAAGGGCGCGGGAAGCAAACGGCTCCCGCGCCCTCTGAATCGATAGCGCTGCTCTTGCCCCTTCTCTACAGGCCTACGAGGTTAGCTGACGGGCTTGGACCGAGAAGTGTCCTTCGCTTGTAGTGGGCCGTGAACAGCCCTCTCTCAAACGATACGCCCCATGTCCCAGGTTGAGCATCTTGCTCACAATCGGGGACGTTGGTTCCCCCGCGTTGCTCGTCAAGAGCGCGCGTCTAATCAACGCACTCGCGAGCAACTTCGGCAGACAGATTGTCAACGACCGGGGTGTCACTAATTCCCCTGTCAACAATTGAAGGCTACTCCTGCCCGCATTAAAAAGGGGTAGATGTTTTATTAAAAGTTCATTAATGACCAGGAAGGAGGTCGAGGAGGGGTTACTTGCCGGGATTGAAGCGGTAACCGATCCACGGCTCGGTCAGTATATGGCGGGGTTTGGAAGCGTTGGGCTCGATTTTTTTACGCAGGTGGCGGATGAAGACCCGCAGGTACTCGGTCTGTTCCACGTAGTTGCCGCCCCAGATTGCCGCGAGAAGAGTGCGATGCGTGAGGACTTTGCCGGGGTGACGGACGAAGTACAGCAGAAGCTCAAATTCCTTCGGCGACAAATGCACCTCCCGCCCGCGCACGGTGACGTTGTGTGCTTCGAGGTCGATGCGGAAGTCTCCCTCCTCGACGGTGGTGAGAGCTTCGCTGAGCTCGGCGGGTGAGCGGCGTAAGCTTGCACGCATGCGCGCAAGCAGCTCCCCCATTCCGAAGGGCTTAGTCACAAAATCGTCCGCGCCCGCGTCCAGAGCTTCAATCTTGACGGCCTCTTC
>CAZEZJ010000157.1:0-10375 GCA_964516695.1 uncultured Blastocatellaceae bacterium | reverse complement strand
CTCTACATTGACATTAACAGCGAGCAGCTCGTGCTTCAGCGCTCCGGCCCCGGCATCGGCATGAAGATACAGGCCAAAGATTGCAGCGAAGGCGGCATCTTCCAGATGGAGCCGGAGCAAACCATCGAAGTCCTGCATGAGCTTGGACCTTTCTTCCTCTACTGTGTGGATTCGCTCAATCGAGTCAGGATTTATAACGTCACAAACTCATTTGCCGGACGCGAGAGTCCAGAGACGGCGGCGCTGAGTTTCCCGTCGCTTAACGCTATCCGCAGCACCAAGACGTCAAGATGGCTCATTCAAGGCGGCGGTCGCATGGGAATGGTGACGGGCGAGGACGCAGCCGAACCGCTGTCGCCCGGCTCCGCTGCTTGCGCGGCATCGCCAAACCCAAGCCCAACGCCTTCGCCTAGCCCTTCGCCCAGCCCTTCGCCTAGCCCGAGTCCGTCGCCATCGCCTTCACCTTCGCCGTCGCCGTCTCCCAGCCCGACGCCGGGCGACAATGACAACGAACACTGTTCGATTCGCTTCGGCGCGCCGAGCTACAGCGTCAACGAAGGCGCACGCAGCGCGACGATTAACGTCATTCGCACCTGCGACCGAGCGCGCGAATCGAAGGTTGATTTCTTCACGACGAGCGGCACGGCTTCCGACCGTTCGGACTTCACCTTCGCCGCGGGCCGGCTCTTCTTCGCTCCCAATGAGACGAACAAGACCTTTAACGTCCTCGTCGCAGACGATGCTTTTGTCGAAGGCGACGAGTCTTTAACGCTCAGGCTCACAGACCCGGGCGGCAGCGCGATGCTGGTCAGCCCCAGCACGGTTTTGCTGACTATCACGGACAACGATACGGCGCAGCCGACCTCAAACCCGATAGACAGTTCTTCGTTCTTCGTCCAACAGCACTACGCTGACTTTCTCAATCGCGTGGGCGACACGGGCGGCGTGCAACATTGGTCAGGACAAATCGACCGCTGCGGCACGGACAATAACTGCGTGCGCCGCGAGCGTATCAATGTCTCGGCAGCTTTCTTTGTTGAGACGGAATTTCAGGAGACCGGAAGCTTCGTCTATCGCCTGTATAAGGCTGGGCTAGGCCGTCAGCCGAAGTTTTCCGAGTTTATGCCTGACCGTGGCCGAGTCGTTGATAGTCCTAATCTCGAAGGCAACAAGACGCTGCTGGCGAATGAATGGGTTGAGCGGCCAGCTTTCAAAGCCCTCTATCCAGACACGCTGACCCAGGAGCAATTCGTCACGAAGCTTTTGACGACCGCCGGACTCTCACACTACACAGACTTGCAACAGCAGTATATGGCGGAGATGAGAGCGGGCGCGACGCGTGCGCAGATTCTACGCCAGGTCATAGAGGTGCCGGAGTTTAGGCAGCGCGAGTACAACCGCGCGTTCGTCCTGATGCAATACTTCGGCTATCTCAGGCGCGACCCGGACCAGGGCGGCTACGACTTCTGGCTCGATATTCTCAACAATAAAGTGCCAGGCAACTACAAAGCGATGGTCTGCGCCTTCCTGACATCCGGCGAGCTTCAGGAGCGCTTCAGCACGCAGCATACCCGCAACAATACCGAATGCGGGCCATGAGCCTCGGCCTTCATCTTTGCGCCGTAAGGCATTGTGCTACTGAAGCTTTTTTATTAATAACAGTAGCCTTCCGCAAAACGGCTGACGGACATCGCTGTCAAGATGTCCGTCAGCCGGTTTTTTTAGCCTTCAAAGCCTCAGCAAGTTTCTACTGCGAACGCGCTCACTGCTGTTTGATTGAATCGCGCAGGATGGGGTCAAAGTTGCGCGTCGTGTGGTCTGTGACGCTGCCGAAGTTTGGGGCGCGCGGCGGCAGTTGGGCCGCGCGTGGCTGCTCAAGGGAGCCTTGCTGGCGGTTTTGCTGAGCGGGGCGCGGCGCTGGCTGTGAACTGAGGCCGGAGATTTTCGACCACAGCCGGATGAGCATGGCCGAAACGCCGAAGAGCGTCGCCAGTCCGAGCAGCGACAGCAACACGACGGCAGGCTCAGCGACTCCTCTGCCCAGCAACTTGTCTGCGCTCGCAAAAACGGTAATCATTCCGATGACGAAAGTGAAGCCGACGATGAGCGCCAGCTTGGTAAAACTCATCGGGGCGATTAAGGGCGCGGGCACGTTGACCGCCGCGTTGAGGCTCGCGCCGCAACGACTGCAATAGTTTAATCCCTCTGGCATTTCAGCGCCGCAACCTGAACAATACATCTCTCTTTCCCCCCTCCACGCTCAGCCTCAAACAATGATGACAACGGCTGTTGAAACTTCAACCCTCATACGAGCCAATCCGGCGCGCGGTTCGCGAGACATTCATCGGAATTAACATAATCACTACGGCGCGCAGTAATCCAAGGGTAGTTTCACGGAGTACCATCGTCATCTTTAACTACTATGGGCACATCAGTCGTCGTCGTCGTGGTGGTCGTCCTCGTCGTGTTCATCATCTCCTCTGCGCTCATCGGAGGAGGCTGTTCGCCAATCACGCTTTGGACGACGAGCAGGCGGGCCAGCATCCGCACTTCGTCGCGCTGGAACCTGTCGGCCAAAGCGCGCGTGCGGTCAAAGTCAGCGATGGCGAGTTCGCGTAAATCCGCCATGAAAAGCTGTGTGGCGTATGGCAACAAGGTGGTGAAAATTTCCATCCGAATCTCGTCATCGCGTATCACTTCATGGTCGAGAATAAAACCGCCGAGGGTGATGGCAGCCGCCAGCAGTTCGTTGAGTTGGTCAACGACGGGTTCGAGCATCGTCAGGCTGCGCTCGGGATTCAGCTTCGCGTAAGCTTGCACGACCATCAACTGCGCGCCCAGTTGCGTGATGTTTTTGGCGCGGTAGTTAACCAAGACTTGCGCTTCTTCCAACAACTGCCGCGCGAGCTTCTTATCGCCTTTCGCCATCAGCGCCGTGGCAAGCTGAGCCAAAAGGAGCGCCCGCTCCTCGTTTGTCCGCAAGGTAGCCAAGGATTTGCGCACTTGATCCATTTTCCCCTGCTCGGCAGCGGTGAACGAGACGTGCTGGTTGATTTCGTTCAGATAATACTTGCGCATGTTGGGTTCGCTGATATTGGTGTTGATGATTTCGCGCGCTTTCTCGACCTCACCCTTTTCAGCGAATTTCATGGCGGCGGCATGATAAAAATGGTCGCGCATACCCGAGGGAGCCTTAGCCGCCTCGGCCAGCAAATCGTCCGGCGTTCCCTTCTCGATTGTGCTTTGAAGTTTTGCCCAATCGTGTGATGGCGCGCCGTCTTCCTCGCCTTCGTCGTCGTTGGTGGCGGTAGGGGTTTTGTGCTGCGCCATTTTGCGGCGCAACTCGGCCACGCGCGACGGCGCATATTTTTGCACCTGTGGCAAAAGGGCCGCGATAGTTTCCATGCGACCGGAATTCGATGGAGAATTAATCGCCAGCGTGATGTTCATCTCCAACAACTCGCGCATTCCCTGATGGTCGAGCAGCGGCGCGACCTTTTTCGCCTCTTTGCCGTCGCTCTCGGTCGAAGAATCAAAGACGATGTTGAGCATACTGGCAGCGACATTGGCAGCCTCGCCGTTGCTCGACAGATTTTCCGAACGCAGCTTGGCGACCATCGCGCTCGCCAGTTTTGCCGCCGCCTCGCGGTCTTTCTCCTTCAGGGTGTTGAGCGTATTAATCAACTCGTAGGAGAAACCTTTGGATAGGTTCTCTTCGGCGAGTTCGAGCGCCTGTTTGGGGTCTGTCGCGGTAATCTGCGTGGCGAGGTTATATTCCAGTTGGAGGTCGTTGTAGAGTTCGCCATAGCGCCCGTAAGCAACGTCTTGCGGCTTGCTGCCGGGCGGTCGTGTGGCGCGCAGAAAATCGCGCGCCATTCGCGGGTCGAGCGCAGCCAGCATTTGCACCACATCGCGTCGCAGTTGTGCGATTCCCGGAAAGATGAGCTGCGGCGGCGAGTCGTTATCGTCCTGGTTGTTCAGCAAGTCAACGATGCCCGCCATCGTCTCTTTGAAGTAGATGCGAGCGCGCACCTCATCATGCTTCCAAAGTAAGTTGGCGGCGACGGCCTTCAGGCGCAGGCGATTCTCCGGCACTCTGAAAGATTGCGTGTCCTTGATAATCTCGTCGAGCATGACGAGCGCCTTCTGTTCCAACTCTTTGCTGATTTGCGGCTTCTGTTCGGTGGGCGCTTTGGCGGGCGGCGTTTGCGCAATGACGGTGGCGGTCTTGGACGCGTAGGAAATCAGGAGCGCCAGCAGCATCACAACGACGAAATGCTTTGAGTTCATACTGACCTTTCAAGAGGTGGATAAGTTCGCTAGCCGGGGAGCAAGATAGAGCAATTCCGTGAGACAACCGTTGTTTGAACGGCGAACTCGGTTTCCGCTGACGATAATAGCCGATTGCCCTCGCCACGGCTACTACGGAACAACCTTCTCAGCGCCTACTCAATGGCCGGCTAAAACCACAAAGGAGACGAAGGCCACAGCACGAGTTGCGAAAAACATTGAACCTCTTTTGATTCGCTGTTAGCATCTGTCAAGTCAATTTCACAAACGAGGGGATAAGAACAGATGGCCCAGAAAAGAGCCGCAATAGCCACGTCGTCCGCTGCCAATGCCGAGCCGAGCAAAGCGCAGCTTCAACGCCAGATGGAAGAAGCACGCGAATCAATCGCGCAAACCGTCGAAGAGATTAAAGACACCGTCTCAGACTCGGTTGAGACCGTCAAGGAGACCGTCAGCGATGTGCTCGATTGGAATGAGCATTTCACTAAAAACCCGCTGCTCTGGGGAGCGGCGGCGGTCGGAGCCGGCCTCGTCATCGGCTACAGCATCGCGGCCATGCGCGAGGGCGAGCGCCACCCGCGCCGAGGTCGTCGCCCGCAGGATTCAGTGGCCGAAAGCTTGCTCGCAGAACTGGTGACAGTCGGTGAAAACATTTTACTGCCAGCCGTCAACGACCGCATCAAGAGCCTCTTCGGCATTGACCTCGCGGAGCATCTTTTCCGCCACGAAGAGAGAAAACCACGCCGCTTGTCGAGCGGAAAAAGCAGCACAAAGAGCGCCGCCAAAAAACGCGCGACGAAGAAAGCCGCGAGCAAGCGTGCGACAAAGAAGCGATAGTCGAAAGCGTTTCAGAGTTGGCGCTCGGCGGCAGGGGCGGCGCTTCATAAGCCAGCCGGCGGTTAAATCCGAAAGCGGCTTCACCTCGTATAATTGGGTATGCAGACGGACGGCGAGCTTGATATGCACGCCGAAAGATTAACGAGGCGCGATGCTGATAAAGAAAACTGACGACATCAAGGCGAGCGAGATAACCGATAAAAGCCTTTATCTGAACCGGCGCAACTTTATGCGCGCCGCCGCGCTCGCCACCACCACCGTCGCCACCGGCGTCCTGTATCGCAAGCTCAATCCGCCGCCGCCGCCGCCGCGCGTTGGTGAAAAGCTGCCCGATGTCGTCAAGCCCGCGGCGGCAGACGCGCAGGCCGCTGGCTTCTCGACCGACGAGAAGCTGACGCCCTTTGAAGACATCACCACCTACAACAACTTTTACGAATTCTCGACCGATAAAACGGAAGTTTCTGAACTGGCGCGGAATTTTGTGATGCGCCCGTGGGCGGTGAAAGTCGAAGGCTTGGTCAACCAGCCGAAGACTTATGACCTTGACGACCTGTTGAAGATTGCGCCGCGAGAAGAGCGCATCTATCGGTTGCGTTGTGTCGAAGGTTGGTCAATGGTGATTCCGTGGGTCGGCTTTTCGCTCTCGAAGCTGCTCGAACAGGTTGAGCCGATGCCTCAAGCCAAGTATGTCGCCTTCGAGACCGTTTATGACCGCCGTCAGATGCCCAACCAAAGGCGCAGCGGCGTGCTCGCCTGGCCCTACGTCGAAGGCTTGCGTCTGGACGAAGCGATGCACCCGCTCACGCTGCTCGCCTCCGGTCTCTACGGCGAAGCGCTGCCGCCGCAGGACGGAGCACCCTTGCGCCTCGTCGTGCCTTGGAAGTACGGCTTCAAGAGCATCAAGTCAATCGTCAAAATCAGTCTCGTCGAGCGACAGCCTCCGACGACGTGGAACATGACGACGCCCGGCGAGTATGGCTTCTATTCGAACGTTAATCCGAACGTCCCGCACTCGCGTTGGAGCCAGGCGACGGAGCAGCGCATCGGTGAATACAGGCGCAGGCCCACGCTGATGTTCAACGGCTACGCCGAACAGGTCGCGGGGCTTTACACGGGCATGGATTTGAGAATCAACTTTTAAGGTGAGAGCGTTGATTAAAGACTGGAAATACGACAAGTTTTATAAAGCACTCGTCTTCATCAACTGCGCCGTGCCGCTCGCCTTGATGCTGTGGGATGTGTACCGCAAGCGTGTGGGCGCAAACCCCGTCGAGTTTGTCACGCGCACGACGGGGATGCTGACGCTCGTCTTCCTGCTCATCTCGCTGGCCGTTACTCCTTTACGCCAACTGACCAACATTCAATGGCTCGTCCGCTTTCGCCGGATGCTCGGCCTCTACGCCTTCTTCTACGGCTTCCTGCACCTGTTGACTTACGTTTGGTTCGACCGCTCATGGAAGCTTGGAACAGTTGTGCCGGATATTTTTCAGCGACCATTCATCGCCGTCGGGATGTTGAGCTTCTTCATCATGGTTCCGCTGGCAATCACTTCGACGGACAAGATGCTCAAGCGCCTGGGCGGCAAGCGCTGGCAAAAACTACACAAGACCGCTTACCTAGCCGCCATCGCGGGCGTCGTTCATTACTACCTGCTGGTTAAAACCAACGTCCGCCTGCCGCTCATCCTCGGCTTCGTCCTCGCGCTGCTGTTGGGCTACAGAATTTTTCACGCCTCCATGAAGCAGAAGGTGCTCTCCGCAGTTCCGCCGCGCGTCAAAAGCTGACGGGCGCGCTTCTCATTATCACGGAGTAGGATTCGGGCCGAGAAAGATGGTGCGCAGAACGGTCGCCAGCGTTTCCAGTTCGACGCGCCGCGCCGCCGCCGCTGCTCTGTTGGGCGCGTGCGCGCTATCGTAGTAGTCGAAGGTCTCGATTAAGATGACGTTCATCGCCGGGCGCGTTCCAGCGGGAGCGGTGGCGGTCGCCCGCGTCGCAGCGTCGCGCGACCCGTATTCTCCGAAAGTGACTCCCGGGTCGTGCGGCGCGGAAGAGGTTGGATAACGAGTCGTCTGGCCTGTTGTTCCCAAACGATTGCCCGGAACGCGCACGCCTCCTGCCGCCGCTGCGGTTGCCATTCTAAGCGCCAGAGCATCGTCTTCGGTCTCACGCCCTGGGCGCGGGTCAGTCGTAATGCCCGGCATATCGGCACCACCTGGTCGCGGCGGGCTATGACCATGCACGCTGGCGATGCGTTCCGGTTGGAAGCGCTCTATCAAATCCAGCAGGACCATATTTTCCGGCTCGACTGCACGGCCCATAGAATCTGTGCTGCTCGGCGCGGCACCCACCGCGGGCATCTGGCGATTCGGGTCAACGCGTCCGGGCGTCCGGCGTCTGTTGGCAGCACGATTTGCAGGAAACAGAACGGGAACGATAATCACCGTGTAGTAAGGCATCGGCGCGCCCGGAGCACGCATTTGAGCGAGCAGACGATTGACCACCTCCACGCCTGCCGCCTCCGTTCCATGAACGCCGCCGACAATCATCGCCCGGCGGTCGCTGGTGCCCGGAAAATAGTATGCGCGAATTGGCGTGCGGCCGGCTCCGACGCTGAAGCTGGCCTCAATATTTCCGGCCTCCGGCCCCCACGCACGCCCGGGTGCTGGATTATGAGCGCGTCGCTCGCGCTCCAGAAAGGCAGACTGCGGCCAGCGCGGCTCCGAGCCGTACATCACAAGCTGGTCTGCCAGCCAGCGGTCATCCGTCATCGTGGCCGGATTTGTGTTCGGGCCAAACGTCGCATCCAGCCACGCGCCCAAATCCGGGTCGCCCGTAATGGGACCGCGCGCCCGCAGGAGATTAAAAACTTCACCCTTCCCACCGCTGCCCGTCATGGCCGCGGTCAAATCCGTGGTCAACGGACTGAGTTGCAAAGACCCCGGCCTGGCAGCGCTTCGCACCTCGACCAAACCGCCCGCCCCGACGATTGACGCCGATTGCTTCGCCTCCTGCTCGGAACGGTTTGTCTCCCCTGTTGCTCCCATCAGGCCCGTCGCTTGACCGCGACTCTGTTGCACGACGTGCGACAACTCGTGGGCCAACAACTGCCGTCCGGCAACCGTGCCGTCTACACGCTGCTGTGCGCCGAGCCAGATATTCTCGCCGATGGTGAAGGCGCGCGCGCCCAACGAACGGGCCGAGGCAACAGCACGAGCATCGCTGTGCACGCGCACGCGGCTAAAATCGTGTCCAAAGCGAAGCTCCATCGCGCCGCGCAGCTTGTCATCCAGAGGTTGGCCCGCAGAACCAGCGGGCGGCTCTGCCGTTGAGGCTGGCGCGGCCTCTTGACTCATAGCGCTGCGCGGCGAAATTGCCTCATCGCTCTGTTTTAGCTCATCAAGCTCTCGCCTGTGTGTGGCATCTTCGCGTTGCAGTTTGCCGTGTGGAAGGAGAGAGGGGTTGGAGTTTTGCTGCGGCGCTCGGCTGGCGGTCTTACGAATCATAAGACACCTTATTTAACCTTCAGGAGACGACCTGAGCATAAAGGCCCTGGCGTAAGTCAGCGGATAAAGACACCTGGCAGGGAGAATGTAAACACGTAATGAGCTTGAGAATCAAGGCGCAGCCTGCGGGCTGCCGAAATTATTTTTTGCAGCGCCGGCGCGCCGAGCATGAAAGGGGTGCTGGTCGAGCGTCCGTTGCAGCGGGTTGCTAGCGTGCTCTCAAGGTCGCACGAAAAATCATGCGGCGCGGCGCGGGCACATCAGCGCGCGGCTTTGATGTCGTGCGAAATGGTCATGCCTTTGGTGGCGCGTTCGAGTAGTCCGCTTGAGATTTCATCCCAACGGGAGGCAGCGCTGCCGCCGGTTTCAAAGTCGGCGGCGGTGAGTCCCATGGCGCTCAAATCCTCCAGGTAGATAATCATCAACTCGTTGCGTTTTTCCGCATCAACCAGATAGACCAATCGTTGCGAGAGCACGTCGTCGCTCGCCAGGCGATAGCCTTTGCTTTCGAGAAAACCGCGTGCGCGGCTGCCGTCGGAATCGGGCCGGCCCGGATTGGCCTTGATGTTGCGGGCGTAAGCATCCGCGATAAAATCTAAGCCGCCAATGCGCACGCTCTTGTTGACCTTATACTTATAGGTGTGCGAATTGCTCGGCAGGTAGCCTTCAAACTGCACCCAGTACATGCGTTTGACGCGGCCTTGCTTGTCGGCGTCAACAAAGAAGTGCTGCTCGGCGCGCGCGACATCGTAGAGAATAAAATCGTGTGTGCCCGCGTACTTAAACTTCTTGTCGAATTTAAGGCTGACGGCGGGCATCGCCGTCGAGGTCAGGGTTTGACCTTTCACACTGCGCGTTTGTTTCGGCGCGTTGATGGTTTGTGCGGGAAGAGAGGGAGAATGATTCAAGTAGAAGTTGACGCTACTGCATGAGACGCCGAAAACCATGCTGGCAATAAGCAACACTAAGCCCTTCTTCATCGCTCTTCTCCTTCGCTCTGATGCTATCTACAAAATACGAGACGCGGCTCAGCTACGTTCCACATGTTTGCGCTCTCAGACTTCCGCGCTCTCGCTCGCGCGGGCGCGCAACCGCGTTCTTGCCAGCGCATTCTGATAAGACGCTCCGGCGTGTGATTATGATAACAAGGATGGTAACTGAGAGAGGATTATCTGTCCGCCTGAGAGAAATTGCGGAACGATGATAGCTCAGCGGACTCGCTCAAACTCGTTGCGCATGTGTTCGCCCGCCACGCCTTCGAGCAGCACGCGGTCGCTCGGCAACAGTTCGAGGATGCGGTAGGTACGTTCTGAAGAATCGCGGCCCGGCATCAACTCGGCGCGGAAGGTGACAAGCATTCCGGGCCGCGCCCAACGGTCTGCGCGCGGCGCGCGATTCGTTGTGCCGCGCTTGCGTACTAAAAGAAGCGTGCCGAGCGTTCCGGCTGTCAAAGCGATACTGCCGAGCAATCGCTTAGTCTCTTTCTTCATCCACTGTCCTTCGTCAGGCGAGCACAAGCATCAGGAGGCGAGAGCGAAACTAACCGAACAGCGGCGTGCCGTCGTAGACGATGTTCCAGCCGTTTCTACGGCTCGTCGCCACGTTCTTGTTGAACCACTTGGTCGCCGCGCCCGCATCCTCGTAAACCTGCGCCGCGGGCTTCTCCTCGCGCGGGTCAACGCGCACAATCAATCCGCCCTGCACAGACTTTTTCAGACCGAGCAGCGCCACCATGTCGTTTTTCG
>CAZEZJ010000156.1:1929-10463 GCA_964516695.1 uncultured Blastocatellaceae bacterium | reverse complement strand
AGCAGCGCACAGCGAGGAAAGCCGCTGCCGAAAACTACGCGCGCAGCGGGCGAACGACCGCCGTGATTCTCGGCGGCGCGATTCCGCTCCTCAGCGTTCTGCTCTACTCAGAACTCGGAACGCCGCAAGCTCTCTCACCTAACCAGCCCCAAGCCGTGCGGCGGCCCGCGCGACCGCAAACGACGGACGAAGCAATGGCTGCTCCTTCAGGACAACCCGGCGCGCCCACACAACAGGAGATAGAGCAACGTGTGGCGAAGCTGGCCGAGCGTCTCAAAGAGAATCCCGAAGACCTTCAGGGTTGGATGATGCTCGCGCGCTCCTACTACAACTTCCAACGCTATCGTGAAGCCAGCGAAGCTTACGCGCGCGCCGCCGCCCTAGCGGGCAACGACGCACAACTCTGGGCCGACTATGCAGAGACCTTAGCCCTCGCCAACAATTCCCAGTTGCAAGGCCAACCGCTCGAACTTATCAACAGAGCCTTGCAACTCGACCCCGGCAACCAGAAAGCGCTCTGGCTGGCTGGCAACGCCGCCTACCAAACACAAAACTTCCAACAGGCGATTTCTCACTGGGAGAAGCTTTTGCAGTTGTTGCCCGAAGGCTCCGAGGGCGCGCAAGCTGTTTCGTCCAGCATCGAAGAAGCGCGAACGAAAATCTCGGGTAAATGAAAAGGCTGACGAGACCGCCTGACGCCTCAAAGCTAGCTCTTCCGAAAATCCGCCGGCCCGCAATCACGTAAGGTATCGATTGCGGGCCGAACGCTTGAGTTGAAGCTCTCCGGCCTTGGAAAATAAAGCTTGTAAGAGACTCGCAAAGCTTGATAAGGTGTCAGCACCTTTTATCCACGGGTGTTGATAAGCTAAACGGTGCTTGAAACCACAGCGCGGCGCACATGCGGCTTGCCAGCGCGCGCCCTTCTGCAACCAATGTTCTAATCTGCGCTTGATGATGCGCGGCGCAAGCGTCACCAGGCTAGCCCTAACAGCGATGGGCACGAAGAACAGACCGATAGCGAGAGTTTTCATCAAGATTAACGTCGCGGTGCTCTGTCTGCTCATCGTCGCCCTTGTCGCCCACACGACGCGAGCACAGGAAACACCCGCGCCCGCCTCAACGCCCACATCAACGCCAACACCAACACCCATAGCGACGCCAGCACAGACGCCAACGGCCACGCCAGCCTCAACGCCTGCGCCTCCCCCGCTTGAGCGTCCGGTTTTGAAAACAATCAAGCTTAGCGTCCAGTACGCCGGCAAAGCGCCCGTCGTGCGTAAACACTTTTACGTCTCGCGCCTGCCCTTCAACTTTGAAGACTTACAACAAAAACTCGGCAATCTGCCGTCGCATCAGGACTATCTGAAGAAGGCGAGCGCCTCTGGGCTAGGTGAAGAGTTGGTAGCTGAATTCATACGCGAGTGGCTCGAAAAGTATAAGTGCGAGACCGTTTATTGCCAGCCCATCGCGCTCGAAGACGTGCAGCGCATACGCGTCTTTCAGGATGCCTACAAGCGCGCGAGCGACCTTTTCAAAAGCACGCCCGCGCCGCAAGGCACGGAGTTGGCCCTGAAGTGGATGCCAAACTTTCTGCCGCAGGAAATCAGAACCGGCTATTTCGATATGAAGATGGATTGGACCAGGCGCGCGCTCGCCCTGATGGAAGCTGTAACAATCGGCGGCGAGAAAAACCTGATTCGCAAGGCGATGACGGACCGCCGCGGCGAGGCTTACATCACAGACATCGCGCCCGGCACGACATACTACATCTCTAACCTGATACCGATTGAAGACGGCAAAGATTGCTATCTGTGGAATTCGAAGAAGGAAGTCAAAGCCGGGCCGGGGTTGGAAGTCGGCGTGCTGCTCGGCCCCAACGCGAAAGTGAAAGACATCAAGGGCGCAAACTCAAGCGCTCTGACTTTCATTTGCGCTGCGCCGAAGTAGTCAAAAAGTGTGGTCAAAAAGCAAGGCGAGAAGCAATATGCTGCCTGTTGTGATTGTTGGAAGGAACTTCTAAGAGTGAAGCCAACCGCGCATGACCGTCAAAGACACAAACTCCGCCTGGTGGTGTTTGCGGTCTTCGCGCTGCTCGCGATTTCGATGTTCGTCTATCCGCGCGCTTCCTCTGTTGCGACGAGCAGCGTCGAGCCGCAGCAGCAAAGGCGCAGGCGCGCGCCCGTTCGGCGCAGCGGGCGCACGGGCGCGCAAACCTCCCGCCGTCCACGCATAGACTACTCGCGCTTTCTTCACGACAACAATCACGTCAAGTATGACAAGTCGAAGCGCGCAAACTGTAGCACCTGTCATAAGCTCGCTTCGCCCTTGCAGTTTGACATCAAAGATTATCCTGACCATCCGGCCTGCGTTAATTGTCATCGCCAGCAATTCTTCATGGGCGCGCGTCCCGTCATCTGTACCGTCTGCCACAAAGTCTCTTCGCCGCGCGACGCGCGACGCTTCGATTTTCCGCGGCCGAACACGGACGTGACCAGAGAATTTCCCGGCAGGTTTCCGCACGGGCTTCATCAGGATTTGCTGGCAGGCGTTCGTCCCTCGCATCAACAGCCGGAAGCGGCGCATCGCGTTCGCGCTTCCTTTGAACGAAGCGCTGCGGCGGCCGACACAAGAGCGCAGGAAAACTGCGCGACGTGCCACGGCTCTTACGAGATAACGAAAAAAGAAGAAGCAGGATTTTTCCCTGGGCCAAGCTGGCCCGATAACATGCTGGCGAAAGTCGGCACGTTCAGGAAAATTCCCAACGGTCGCGAAGGACATAGAACCTGCTTTGTCTGCCACGCGAGCGCTGAGAATAATTGGAAGTCGCCCGCGCCGACGGCCGACGACTGCGCCGGATGCCATAGCAAACAAGCGCCGGAAGGCGCAGCGGCCTCTGCCGCACAGCCGCAACAAACCTCCCCAAGAATGCAGGGCGCAGGCCCGCCGCTCGCGGAGTTGATGAAAGTCTCTTTTACCAATGTGCTGTTGCCGGCGCGCAAGGTCATTACCTTCCAACATGACGGCGGCGGCCAATCGGAAGCGGGCGCGACCGGCAGCCACGACATGGCCTGCACCATCTGTCATATCAACATCACAGAGCAGCAGACGCTCATCGTCAGGCCCGATGTTCCCATCACCTCATGCGCCATCTGCCATGTCGTCGGCGGTAAGAAATCATCCTTGAAGAAGGGGACGGATACGACCATCACCTCGGAGATGGAAGCGTGGACGAGCAGCCGGAAAACTTGCGTGAGCTGCCACACCCCTGAGATTGGAAGTCGTCCGCCACCGTGCAGCCATTATTACGCGATTAAAGAAGTGCCACCGGCGGAGCTACAGTGTAGGTAAACTTGAAAAGCGTGCGAGAGCCTGATTCACAATTCGAGCGATGCGACGAGGACGCGCGCCGAGACCATTCGCGGCGACCATACTGGTCGTTCGCCGTTCTGATTTTAACGACGCTCGGCTTGCTGTTGAGCGTCATGCTCGCGGCGCGCGCCTCAGCCGACAAAGCATATCTGTCGGCTGAAATCGCTGAAGTTGATAATGCAAAAGCTGATGAACTCGAAGCGGACAAGACAGAACCTTTAAGCGCCGCGCCGCAGTCCTATTCAACCTTCTCGCATACGAGTCCGGGCGCACACGCAGACTTCGCCAACGCGTCGAGTTGCGATTCCTGCCACGCGCGCAGCGGCGCTCAACCTGAGCCTAACCTGCCCGGCCATAAAGCCTGCATCAATTGTCATCTGGCGCAGTTTACGACCGCTAACGTCGCGATGTGCAATATCTGTCATACGGGCGACCTAGCGGGTTCCAGCCCGCCCGTCAAGGGTTTTCCGGGCCTGCGTAGTTTTCGCGTCTCGTTCGACCACGCCGAGCACACCAGAGTCGGGGCTAACTGCGCGCGTTGTCATGCGCCAGCGCGGCGCGGCGTGGCGCTCTCCATTCCTGCGAGCCTGAACGCGCACACGCAATGTTACAGTTGCCATTCGCCCGGCCAATCCGCGTCGAATCTTTCGTCCTGCGGCACGTGCCACAGCGTCGGCGGCTACGCGCGCACCTCTACGAATGCGCGCGCCTTCAGTTTCAGTTTTAGCCACGCCACACACGGCCCACGCCAGCGCCTCGGTTGCACCGACTGTCATATCGTCAGAGCCGGACTACCGCAATCCAGACAGGTCTCCTCGCCCGCCACCTTCCAGCATTTCCCCAGAAACCGCGCGCAAAGCTGCGTGTCTTGCCACAACAATAAACGCGCCTTCGGCGAAGCAGACTTCGGCGACTGCAAGAAATGCCACAAAGGCCAAACGTTTCGCATGGGAAGATGAAAAGCAAGCAGTTATTAGTCAGACGCGGGCGTGAAAGCGTGGGCGCTCATGTCGCAGAGCGCTTCTTTCATCCGTCAGGCTTTCTGCTTGCGCCTTTCGCTTCGCTGCGCGCTCTGTAAAATGTTTGACAAGCCCTGTATGGCTCACTATCATTCAAGGTCAGGTATGCTTCCTGGTTTGCCTTCGTTGCTGTGTGACGCAGTGGTTTTTTAAAACACTGGCGCTCCCCTCTAACGGCCTGAAGTGGATGAGTCCGCACGCGCACTCTGCCGGTCATTGAAGGACGATACTTATGAAATTCAAAATCGTTTTAGTCGCAGTCTTTAGCTGCCTGTTACTGACCTTCGCCTGCACTACACACACTTCGCAGCACACATCGGCCCTCGTCAACGCGACGCCATCGCCAACAACGAGCAATACTGCCAATGCTAATACTCCGGCAACAGCTAACACGGCCAACACCAACACGGCAGCGCCCGCGACGGCAGCAACTAACACGAACCCGCACGCGGTTGATATAGACGGCAAAGCTCTCCCAGATGAAAGCACAATCGAGCCGACCAAGCTTATTCTCCTTTCAATGGATAGCGAAGACGCCAAAAACGGCCCTTTGAAAAGGGAAGCGGCCTTTGACCACGTCAAGCATAGCGTTGATGCGAACTACAGCATTGACGGCAAAGCGGTCGTCGGTTGCGCCGATTGTCATCACACGGACCAGCCCAAAGCTCCGGCTGGTCAGGACTACCTCAAGATGTTCAAGCGCACGGAGATGTTAACTTCCGAGCAGTTGAAGAAGTCTAACCAGCCTGTGCAAACGTGTCGTGTCTGCCACCTTCAGGCGTCAGCCGAACCGACCGACGAATATCCGCCCGACAGCATTACTTACGCCAAGGACAGCGGCAAGGCAGCCACCAAAGACAAGATAGACAACGAAGAGGCTTATCATCTCAACTGTAATACGTGCCATGACCTGGCTCTGAAGAACAAGGCGCGGGCCAAGCCGGCGAAAGCTCCGCAGGCGTGTGCCGATTGCCACGTCCAAAAGAAGCCGAGTTGAAATCTCAACCTTAATTCAACGGACCGCGAAGCTTGTCAGAGGCGCGCTGTGGCAATCGAGCGCTATTTCCTAGTTTAAGCTTCGCGGTCTGACGTTATTTTACCAACTACATATTCACACAGAATCAATGCGACAACTTGCTTTAGCCTTCACACTCGCCGCCCTTTCCGCGCTCTCTGCCTGTGCTTCCGGCAACGAGCAGCAAGCCTCTAACCAACCGGCAGCAAACAAGCCGCCCGCGCAGACGACTGTAGCGCCGCCCGCGAACACAACCGCTGCGCCTACGGCTGACGCTGATAACACTTCGCCCATCGCTCCCGCTCATCGCAGCGGCGGCAGCGCCGAGCCGCCCGCCGCGTCAAATCCTTCAACCAGCGAAGAGACGGGCATGAACACCTCTGCCGAAGACGCCAAAATCGCGCAGGCCGAAGCCAAAGCCAAGGCGAAGAACGCCACACAGGCCGACAAGCTCGCCGCGGCTGCTGCCTACATGGAACGCGCAGATATTTTCATGCAAGCCGGGCGTCCCACGCTCTACAAATATGCGCTTCGCGACTATCGCCGCACCCTGCGCTACCAGCCCAATAATCGTCACGCTCAAGACAGCATTAACACCATCGTCGGCATTTATAAACAACTGGGCCGACCCGTGCCGGAATTAGGCAACGAACCATAAAAAGCATAGTTAAAGTCTGAGCGGCTTAAAAGACTCGGAGGGATGAAAGGCAACGCTTTCATCCCTCCGAGTCTTTTTCATGCGGTGGTGCACGAGCTAGCGCGCCGAGTCGCTCTTCTCGGATTTTTCATCTTTGAAGAGGATGTTGAAGACGAGGAAGAGGCCCGCTCCGGCGGCGATGAAGAAGAAGATGATGGCGATGCCGGGATAGCCAAAGATTGTAAAGGATGTTTCGACGCGCATTAGGAGCGCAGCGCCGACAATGAGCGCCGCGAGCACGAGTCCCATCGTGATGCGGTTGGCAATCTTCTGCAAGCCCTCCATCAGATGCACTTCGTCAATGGCGTCAACCCTGATTTTCATCTCGTTGTTGGCGACAGTATCTAAAAGACGGTTGACGCGGGCGGGAAGTTTTTCGACGAAGCCTTTGGTTTCCAGAAGCGTGTTGAAGAGATTACCGGGTGAGATGCTTTTGACCATTCGCTCCTGCAAAAGCTCTGTGGCGTTTTGGCGAATAGAAGCATTGGGGTCGAAGGCCGGGTCGAGCGTGTGGACGACCTGGTCCAGATTGAGCAAGGTCTTGGCAATCATCGTAAATTCGGGCGGCAGGCGAAAGCCGCTCTCGCCGGAGATGCGCGTAATCTCCAAGACGACGCGCCCCGAATTGATGTTCTCAAGATTCGAGCCGTGATGCTGTGCGACAAGGTCTTTAATCTGCTCGTTGAAATTCTTGGCTTCAAAACTATCCTTCGGCTCGCCCATCTTGATAGTCAACTCGGCAACTTCGTCGCCGCGTCCCTCGCTGATGGCGAGCAGCAGTTGGAGCAAATTTTCTTGAAAGCGCGGAGTCAATCTTCCGACCATGCCGAGGTCTAGGAGGGCGATGCGCTGCTCGTCGTCGGAGAGAAAGACGTTGCCCGGGTGCGGGTCGGCATGAAATTGGCCGTCAACGAGCATCTGCTTGAGGTAGGCGCGGAAGAAATGCTCGGCTAAGGCGTAGCCGTCGATGTCCATGCGCGCGAGCGGGCTCAAGCTGGTGATTTTCTTGCCGGGGATAAAATCCATCGTCAGCACGCGCGAGGTGGTGAAGTCTTCGACGGGCTGCGGAATGACGAGGCGTTCAAACTCGCGTAGGTTCGCGCCGAACGTGACGAGATGACGCGCTTCCTGTTTGTAGTCCAACTCGCGCAGCAAGCTCTTGCGCAGTTCCGTCAGGATGCCGCCAAACTCGTAGCGGCGGCCCGTCTCCGTGTGGTTGTCAAGAAATTCGGCCAGTTCGAGCAAAATTTCCAAATCCTTGACGACCACTTCGCGCACTCCCGGTCGTTGCACTTTGACGACGACCGCGCGCCCGTCGCGTAAACTTGCGCGATGCACCTGTCCGAGCGAAGCGGCGGCCAAAGGTGTGGCGTCAAACTCCGCGAACGCTTTCGAGAGACGCACGCCGAGTTCGTCCGTCACAATCTGTTCGACCTCTCCGAAGGAGAAGGGCGCGACATCATCCTGAAGGCGTGCGAGCGCGTCAAGGTAAGGAACGGGCAGCAGGTCCGCGCGGGTGGAAAGCAACTGGGCCAACTTAACGAAGGTCGGCCCCATCTTCTCCAAGTCTTTCGACAACTCTTCGGCTTCCGGCGCGGGCGTCTGCACGACGGCGCTACTGTCATCACCGAGCGCGTCTTCCAGCCCCGCCTGCTTGACCAAATCGGAGCGCCCATACTTCATAAACAGCCACGCGATGTCTTTGTAACGCTTCAGATATTCGGGCTTCAGCGAGATTCCCATCGCTCACCTCTTCGTTTGAATTTGACCTGGCGCGCACACAGCGACGACCGCGCCCCTTCCGCCAGCCACAGGATTCTACACCAGCCAGCCACCTTTCGAGCGACCGCGAAGAAGCGCCAACGCTTTTTCGGCGCGAAAATTGTGACTGTCAGCGCCGGGGTTGTGCACCGCGCTGCATAGATGATGAAAGGGCAGCGGGTCATTTACAATATGCAGCAGATAAACAGGCTGCGGCGGCGCGGTTGAGGACTAACCCATATGACACTGCTAAAATCCTTCGCGTATTTCCTCTTGGCCGGGCTGTGTGAAATCGGCGGAGGCTATCTCGTGTGGCTCTGGCTCAGAGAGCATAAGAGCTTTTGGTATGCGGCGGCGGGCGCAATCATCCTCGTCCTCTACGGAGTCATACCGACCCTTCAGCCCGCTAACTTTGGTAGAGTCTATGCCGCTTACGGCGGCGTGTTCATCGCGCTGTCTCTGCTGTGGGGCTGGCGAGTTGAAAGGGTGACGCCCGACCGTTTCGACATCATCGGCGGCGCGGTCGCGCTCATCGGTGTCTCGATTATCATGTACTGGCCCAGAAAGTGAGTAACCCTTGATGATGAATGATACGAACGCGGAAAAGGTCTCGCCCTTCGCCTGCGACATGAGCGCCATCGAGCCGGACAAAAGAGGCGAGCACATGGCGACG
>CAZEZJ010000156.1:0-1919 GCA_964516695.1 uncultured Blastocatellaceae bacterium | reverse complement strand
CTCGATTATCATGTATTGGCCCAGAAAGTGAGGACTCCTTGAAGATGACGGATGCGAACGCGAAAGCAGAAAGAGTCTCGCCCTTCGCTTGCGACATGAGCGCCATCGAGTTGGACAAAAGGGGCGAGCACATGGCGACAATAGGCGAGTTGTTTCGTGCCGTCGTAGAGATGCGAGAACTGGCCCGTGGTTACGCCTTCAGGTTTCCTAACGAGCCTGACGTTTTGTTGCTGGCGGCGAAGTTTATCGCGCTCGAAAAATTGTGCTGCCCGTTCTTCGGGTTTGCGCTTGAGGTTGAACCGGAAGGCGGCGCGGTCTGGCTCTCCTTAACGGGGCGCGACGGCGTCAAGCCATTTATCATGGCAGAAATCGGTGACCACTTAACCAAGCCCACAATCGGACCGGGCAGTTTCAAGCAACTGTAGGGGCGCGGGCGCTCAACTGTGAAGACGACGGGCTACCGCTCAAAGCCAAGCACAGGCTAATGTCTGACACTCGTGTATAATGGCCGAAGATTGTCTTCGGTATCTTCTGCTTCCGGTAGTCGCTAGGAGTGCCGCGCATCGTTTATGACGCTTCCCACGGGCACGCAGCTTGGCCGTTATGAAATCCGTTCCCCCCTCGGCGCTGGCGGAATGGGCGAGGTCTATCTGGCTCAAGACGTGCAGCTTGACCGTCCCGTCGCCATCAAGCTTTTGCCGCCGCAGTTTACCCAGGACGAAGACCGCCTGCGCCGCTTCAAGCAGGAAGCGCGCACCACCTCCGCGCTCAATCATCCGAACATCCTCACCATCTTCGAAATCGGTGAAGCTGACGGCGCACACTACATCACCACCGAGTTTATCGACGGCATCACCCTGCGCGAGCACATGCAGCGGGCGCAGATGAGGCTCGATGAGGTGCTCGAAATCGGCATCGAGGTCGCCAGCGCTCTGGCCGCCGCACACGAAGCGGGCATCGTGCATCGCGACATCAAGCCGGAAAACATCATGCTGCGCAAGGATGGCTACGTCAAAATCCTGGACTTTGGCCTCGCCAAGCTAAGCGAAAAGCCGGCGGGCCACAGCGCGACGGCTCAAACCTTCGTCGGCAGCAACACAGACCCCGGCATCGTGCTCGGCACAGTCACGTACATGTCGCCCGAACAGGCGCGCGGCCTCACCGTTGACGGGCGCACAGACATCTTCAGCCTCGGCATCGTGCTCTATGAAATGATTGCCGGACACGCGCCCTTCACGGGCGCTACGCCGAGCGATGTGATGGTCGCAATCCTCGACCGCGAGCCTTACCCGCTCACGCTCTCTTTGCCAAACCTCCTGCCCGAAATGCAGCGCATCATCAGCAAGTCGCTGGCGAAAGACACCGAGCAGCGCTACCAGACCGTCAAGGATTTGCAGATTGACTTACGCCGCCTGAAACAGCGCGTCGAGTTTGAAGCGGAGATGCAGCGAACGACCGCCGCCGTCCCCGTCGCCAGCGTTGCGACCAGCACACTCAACCAGACGGCCTCGCCACACGAGAAGACCATCATCGCGCCCGCGCCTTCGCCCGAAGCTTTGCAGGAGACCGTCAGGCTCGACCCCAGCCAGCCGTCGAAACCCGTTATGGTTCACGTCCTGTTCATGGACGTGGTCGGCTTCTCAAAGCTGCCGATGAACAGGCAGTCGCAAGTCTTGCGTCAATTGCAGGAAATCGCGAAGCGCAGCAGAGCAACCAACTCATCAGCCGCGCCGCCGGAGACGGCATGGCCCTCGTCTTCTTCGACGACCCCGAATCACCCGTTCGCTGCGCCCTGCAAATCAGCCGCGCGCTCAAACAGCACTCCGACATCCCCATGCGCATGGGCATCAACACCGGCCCCGTCTTTCGCATCATCAACACGGCGGGCGAGCGCGACGTTGTCGGCGCAGGCATCAACA
>CAZEZJ010000155.1:7297-10539 GCA_964516695.1 uncultured Blastocatellaceae bacterium | reverse complement strand
CTGGCGGAGTTTGAGAATTTGCTGCGCCGCCGCACGCTCCGCCGCTTGATGCTCGACAGCGGCGTGACCTTCATAGACCCCGCGCACACCTACGTCAGCGCCGACGCGCAAGTGGGCCGCGATTGCGTCATCTACCCAAACGTGCATATCGAAGGCAACACCGTTATCGGTGATGAATGCGAAATCCACTCCGGCACGCGCATCACCAACTCTCGCATCGGCAACGGCGTCACCGTCAAAGACCACTGCATCATCGTTGAGAGCGAAGTGGGCGACAATTGCTCCGTTGGCCCCTTCGCCCACCTGCGTCTGAACACGCAGCTTGAGGAGCGGGCGGTGGTCGGCAATTTCGTTGAGATGAAAAAGTCGCGGCTCGGGCGCGGCTCGAAATCAATGCACCTGACCTATCTTGGCGACGCCACCATTGGCGAAAAGACGAACATCGGCGCAGGCACCATCACCTGCAACTACGACGGCCAGCAGAAGCACCCGACCGTCATCGAAGACAACGTGAAAATAGGCTCCGACACGATGCTCGTCGCACCTGTGCGCGTCGGTCGCGGCGCGGTCACCGCCGCCGGCGCGGTCGTGACCAAAGATGTTCCGCCCGATACGCTCGTCGCAGGCGTTCCGGCCTCCATCAAGAAACGAATCAAAGAACCGATGACCAGTGATAAGTGATGGGTGATAGGTGATAAGAGAAAAGCTTTTATCCCATCACCTATCACCCATCACTTATCACTGCTTTTAAGGAGAGTTTTATGTGTGGCATTGTTGGATATGTCGGTAACAAGCAGGTCGTGCCCGTGATTATTGACGGGCTGCGCAAGCTCGAATATCGCGGCTACGATTCGGCGGGCATCGCCGTCGTTGATGAGGGACACGATTTGGAGATTCGGCGCGCGGAAGGCAAGCTGCGTAATCTTGAGGAAGCGATACGCTTGCATCCGCTCGACGGGACATATGGCATCGGTCACACACGCTGGGCCACGCACGGACGGCCCACCGAAGAGAACGCGCACCCGCATCGCGATTGCACGGGCCGCGTCGTCGTCGTCCATAACGGTATCATTGAAAACTACTTGCGGCTGAAAGAACGCTTGCGCGCTTCCGACCATCGCTTCGTCACGGAGACGGACACGGAGGTCGTCGCACACCTAATTGAAGAGTATCTAAAAACGGAGCGCACGTTTGAAGGGGCTGTGCGTCGCGCCGTCGCTGATTTACACGGCATCTTCGCGCTCTCGATTATCTCTGCCGACGAGCCGGACACGATTATCGCCGTCCGGCAAGGCCCGCCCGTCGTTATCGGTCTTGGCGACGGCGAATACTTCGTCGCCTCCGACATCCCGCCCATTCTGCAACACACGCGCGACATCTTCTTCTTGGGCGACGGCGAAATCGCCGTCCTGACGCGCGATGCCGTGCGCGTCACAGACTTTGAAGGCAACGGCGTGGAGCCGACCCAACAGCGCATCACTTGGGACCCAATCATGGCGGAGAAGGGTGGCTTCAAGCATTTCATGCTGAAGGAAATCTATGAGCAGCCCCGCGCCGTCCGCGATACGGTGCAGGGGCGCATCTCGTTGGAGACCGGCCGCGTCTTCCTAGACGAGATGAGGAATATCACCGAGGCCGATTTCAAGCGCTTCACTTCGATTAAAATCGCCGCCTGCGGGACAAGCTGGCACGCCGGACTCGCCGGCAAATACATGATTGAACAACTGGCGCGCGTCCCCGTCGAAGTTGATTATGCATCCGAGTTTCGTTATCGCGACCCCGTTCTGAATGAAGAGACTTTAACGCTCGTCATCTCGCAATCGGGCGAGACCGCCGACACCATCGCCGCGCTCAGAGAAGCGAAGGAGCGAGGGGCGAAAGTGCTGGCCGTTTGTAACGTGCAAGGCTCCATGATTATGCGCGAGGCCGATGGCACTATCTTGACACACGCCGGGCCGGAAATCGGTGTGGCTTCCACCAAAGCCTTCACGGCACAAATGATTGCGCTCTATCTCTTCGGCCTCTACCTGGGCCAACTGCGCGGAGCGCTCACGCAAGCGGAAGCTCGCCACCACGCGCAGCAACTTGCCGAACTTCCCGTTAAGCTCGAACATCTGCTCAACGAATCGGACGACATCGAAGAACTCGCCAAAGAGTTTTTCCGTTCGACCGATTTTCTCTATCTCGGTCGCGGCATCAACTTCCCCGTCGCCCTTGAAGGCGCGCTGAAATTGAAAGAGATTTCCTACATTCACGCGGAAGGCTATCCGGCGGGCGAGATGAAGCATGGTCCTAACGCTTTGATTGACGAGCGCCTGCCCGTCGTCATCATCAACACGCGCGAGGAGGGCAACCGCGCCTCTGAACTGCGCTACGAAAAGACACACTCGAACATCGTCGAAGTCAAAGCGCGCGAGGGCGTCGTGGTCTCAATTCTGACTGAGGGCGATACGATGTCGTCGGTCGTCTCCGACCACATCATCACCTTGCCGCCCGCGAGCGATTTGCTCTCACCGATTCTCGCCGTCATTCCGTTGCAACTGCTGGCCTACCACATCGCCGTGCGTCGCGGCTGCGACGTAGACCAGCCGCGCAATCTGGCGAAGTCAGTGACGGTCGAGTGAGCGGCGCGGTCAAGGGGTTGGCGCTGAAATTAATAGCTACATTATCGCTCGTCACAGCGAAGCGGCGGAAAGTTTGCAAGGGACGGGAATGATGCTTGGCTGAGGCGAGCCGCTGCGAGTCTCGTAGGAGAACTGAGCGCACCCTCGTCGTCGTCGTCGTTGTTTCTCGTCTACACTTCTTTCTCGTCTCGTGTTAGATTATCCGCTGTCGGTGACCTTCCCAGTCGGTTTTCACCTGCACTACCCCGGCATTAAATAATCAACTCAATTAGAAGGAATGCCCCTGCATGAATAACAAAACCCTTACACACATTTTGTCCCCCGAAAGAGTCTGCACGCTGGCCGCAATCTGCTGCTTGCTGGTGCTGTTGTCAGGCGCGGTTTCCGTTGTGAGCGCGCAGTCGCTTGGCCCCCATGACCGCGAGAGCGCGATGGCGATGCTCGACGCCGTTAAAGACGACGTGAAGAAGAACTACTACGACCAGAGCTTTCGCGGGCTGGACATAGACGCGCGTTTTAAGCAAGCGGAAGAGAAGATGAAGGCGGCCAAGACGCGCGACCAACTGCTCGGCATCGTCGCGCAAACGCTGCTCGACCTCAACGATTCGCATACATTTT
>CAZEZJ010000155.1:0-7287 GCA_964516695.1 uncultured Blastocatellaceae bacterium | reverse complement strand
CCGCGAGCGGCGCGCGTCGAGTATGGCTGGCAGATGAGCATGATGGGCGACAGGTGCTACATCACCGCCGTGAAGCCGAAAAGCGACGGCGAAGTGAAAGGCTTGAAGCCGGGCGATGAGTTGCTCTCGCTCGATGGCGTCAGGCCTACGCGCGACAATTTATGGAAGATGTACTATCGCTACTATTCGCTGATGCCTTCGCGCAGTATGCGTCTGGTCGTGCAAAGCCCTGGCGAGGCGCAGCCGCGCGAGCTTGAGGTGCTGGCGAAGGTGGAAAAGGGGCAGGCGGTCGCTCAGTGGGATAATATCTTTATGAGATATTTGCGCGAGGAGTGGGACATCTACCACGACCGTTTTGCCAGCATGGGGAAAGACCTCTTGATTTGGCAGATGCCGACCTTCTCCGTTTCCGAGGCACACATTGACGAGATGATGGGCAAGGCGCGCGGCTTCAAGTCGCTCATCTTAGATTTGCGCGGCAACGGCGGCGGCAGCGTTAAAGCCTTAGAACGACTCGTCGGCTACTTCTTCGACCGCGACGTGAAAATCGCAGATATGAAAGGCCGCAAAGAGATGAAGCCGCAGATAGGCAAAACGCGCGGCGGCGACATCTTCAAGGGCCAGCTTGTCGTCATCGTTGACAGCGATTCGGCTTCGGCCTCCGAACTGTTTGCGCGCGTCATTCAGATGGAAAAGCGCGGGACGGTGATTGGCGACCGCACGGCTGGCGCGGTGATGACTTCAAGACACTACGACCACCAGAGCGGCGTCGGCTCGGTTCTGTATTTCGGCGCGAGCGTGACGATTGCCGACGTGATAATGACTGACGGCAAGAGCTTGGAGAAGACGGGCGTGACGCCCGACGAGGTTTTGCTGCGCACCGGAGCGGACTTAAGCACGCGGCGCGACCCCGTGCTTTCGCGCGCGGCAGACATCCTCGGCGTCAAGCTCGATTCGGAAAAAGCTGGAGCGCTCTTCCCGCCCGAGTGGCGTCAGTAGCCGCGCCGCGTGGCGCTCTTTTCCGCCGAACGCTGTTCTGGGGCTGAAAGCCACAGAGCGGGGAGCGGCATCATTCGCGCTGCCCTTGCTGTGGCTTTCAGCAGCAGAACGATTGCTGTCTCAGGCGCGTTGAAGACCGTGTGCGCGTCAGCCTCGCTTAACAAACTTGAGAGCGACGCCGTTCATGCAGTAACGCAATCCGGTCGGCTTTGGCCCGTCGTCAAAGACATGGCCGAGGTGTGCGTCGCAGCGATTGCACAAGACTTCGGTGCGCGTCTCACCCAGGCTGTTATCAACTTCCTCTCGCACATTCCGTTTGGCGATGGGTGCCCAAAAGCTCGGCCAGCCCGTGTTGGATTCAAACTTGGTTCGCGAACTAAAGAGCGGCAACTCGCAAGAGACGCAGGCGAAAATGCCCTGCGCGTGAATCTTGAGCAGCGGGCTGGTGTAGGGCGCTTCCGTTCCCTTTTGCCGCGTCACATAATATTGCTCCGCGGTCAGCAGCCGCTTCCATTCCGCGTCCGTCTTCACCATCTTCTTAAATGGCAGAGCGTCTGTCTGATTGCGGCGCGAATCGTTTTGGGCGAGAGCGGGGGCCAAAGGCATTCTGCATAAGAGAACCGCGCCTCCCAGCGTCAGGCTGGATTTAAGAAAGAATCGTCTGTTCATCTACAAAGCTCCTTCATACGTGCTGCTTGAAATAATCTACGAACGACTGCGAGCTTTGGATTGCTTGCTCTCGGCTGCGCGCCAAATCGGCATGTTGACGGTTGCGACGCGCACAATCTGGCGAAGTTGACGCCGGTAGAGTAACATCCCTCGCGGTCGTCAGCGCTGTGCACAATTCAAAGAGGAACTTGGGGCATCATGGCAGAAGAGATTAGGCAGGCAAGCGTTATCACGGACGAGGAAAGCGAACGGCTCTTTAAATGGGGAGCAGACATCTTCGGTCTAGCGCCTTACACCGTGACTTTTAGAAAGAAGGATGTGCATTTTTTCATGGACGTTGATAACGAGCCGATGAGCCACGTCGGCATTCTTAAGCATGAGGTCAGCGTCGGCGGCACGCCCTTGACGATAGCGGGTCTGGGCGGCGTCGTCACGCGTCCAGAGGCGCAGGGGAAAGGCTACGCTCGCAGGCTTATCGAGCGCGCCGTGGAGTTTTTCGGGCAGGAATGGAAAGTAGAAGCCGGACTGCTTTTCTGTCTGCCACAATTAGAGCGCTACTACGCTTCGCTTGGGTGGCAACCTCTCAAGGAAACCGTCTTGATTGAGCAGCCATCCGGCCAGATTAAAATGCCGTTTCGGGCGATGGTCTTTCCCTGTCAAGGGCGACCGTGGCCGGCCGGCGAAGTTGAGCTTCGGAGTCTGCCTTGGTAGAACAGGCGCGGAAGCCATCGCCAACTGCCAGTTATGATTCTCGCAGGCGTCAGCAGACAAACTCTCCGGCAGACGGGGAGCCAGCGACATTCTCAAGCCATCTAAGGAGACGTGCCGGTGAATCTCAAAAAGACTTTGACAGCGCTCGTCATCATCGTTGCGCTGCTTTCATTGCCCCAAACCTCTCAAGCGCGGACGGCCAACGGAAAGCTTAAACACCAACCGTCCAAAGGAAAACAGGTCAAGGTTTATTTCTACCATGAGAACGGAGAGTACATTGACCTCAGCCCGGTGTGGCGCGTCGTCCGCGCGGCGTCTCCGGCGCGTGCGGCGCTCGAAGCGTTGCTCGCAGGCCCGACGCCCGCGGAGGAGCGCAAAGGCTTCGGCGCGTTAGCGAGTGCAAATGAGTTCAGCATCGGCTCGCTCGTCATCAAGAACGGAACGGCGCGCGTCAATTTCGTTGCCAGCCGCACGTGGGCGGGCTGGGGGGGCGACCTCGCTCCGGTTAGATTCAAAAAGGCTGTGGAGTTGACTCTCCGGCAATTTCCGAACGTCCGCCGCGCCGTCGTCTCGCTCAACGGCGACCCGAACTTCGACTCGGAAGCTTAAAGCCACACGCTGACCTAACTGTTAATGGTAGTTGGAAAGCTCTCGGTTGATTTATAATCAGAGCGATGGAAATGAAGAAAGCTCCGCCAACCTCCAGGCTTCCCGAACCGGATGACGAAGCCACCCATGACTTTTCGACCAGTCAACTGCAAGACTCTGCCCCTCAAACCGATGAGTTGACGCAAAGCGACTTTTTAATTCTCGTCGTTGATGATGTGATTGATAATTCCGTCCTCATCAGCCTCGACCTTCAGGCCGAAGGTTATCGCGTGATTACCGCTTCCAACGGCGAGGAAGCGGTGCGGGTCGCCTCGGTGACGAAGCCCGACATCATTCTGATGGACATCGGAATGCCGGGCCTCGACGGGCTGGGCGCGACACGTAAAATCCGCGAGAACGAAGCGCTGCGAGAAGTGCCCATCATCGCCGTCACAGCCTTTAGCACCGACGGCTTTCGCCGCGCAGCCTACGACGCGGGCTTCAGCGGCTACCTCACCAAGCCCCTCGATTTCGAGCGCCTGCACAAACTCATTCGGGGATTGTTGCCCGTTAGATAACCACCAGACCGCGAGCAACGCGGCGACCGATAAGTGCTTCCAACCGGAAGCTATTCAGCGCAATTCAACTCCTTATTTGAATAAGCTATCAGTACTTTTCCCCGAAGCATTGAGGTCTTGATAAGGTAACGAATATGAAAGCACTCTCCATTGCCGTCATCTGTCTCTTCTTGACAGCGTTTAGCGTTAGCGCGCAACAGCAACCACCGACAACGGAACAGACGGACGATGTGGTCCGCATCACGACGGAGTTGGTGCAGACGGACGTGATGGTCTTCGACCAGAAGGGGCGCTTTGTTGACGGGCTGCACCCAGACCAATTTGAGCTACAGGTCAACGGTCAAAAGCGTGCGGTCTCCTTCTTCGAGCGCGTCACGGCGGGCAGCCGCAATGAGGCCGCGCAACTGGCGGCAGCAGCGCGCCGCCGCAGCGGCGACTACATTATCAGTGGGCTTCAGGCCGTGGACAATGACCCGCCGGAGCGCGGGCGGCTCATCTTCTTCTTCCTCGACGATTTGCACTTGAGCGGCGCGAGCATGATTCGCGCCCGCGAGGCTTTGCAACGCTTCGTGGATAACAGCATGAACCCGAACGACCAGGTCGCCATCGTCTCGACGAGCGGGCAGATTGGCTTTTTGCAACAACTGACGGACAACCAAATCGTGCTGCACGCGGCCATCAAACGTCTCGGCTATAAACAGAACCCCGAAGCCTATACAGGCAAGACGCAGATTAACGAGTATGCGGCCAGCCAGGTCTTGGACCACGGCAACCGGGAGTTATACGCATACTTATTGGAATCCATCAAGCTTGAGCAGCAGATGGGTCCAGGCAATCGTCATGGAGACCACCAGTTGGCGGCCTCATATTCGGCTGCGCCCTATCTGCGCAACCGCCTGCGACAGACTACCGCACAGGGCCGCATGGACACGGCCGACACGCTCTCCGCGCTCCGCAGCTTGATGCTTTCGTCCGGCACACTGCCGGGACGAAAGCTCGTCTTCTTTCTGTCGGACGGCTTCATCCTCAACGAACGCAAGGCGGGCGCGCTTGAGATGCTGCACAGCGTCACGAAAGCCGCCGCGAGCGCCGGGGCCGTCGTTTACACGGTAGACTTGCGCGGAACTTTCTTCGGCATGGGTTCGGGAGTTGACGCCAGCACCAACGATTATATAGACCTCTCGGGTCGTCGAGCCGGAGTCGTCGCCGGAGAAATCTCGGCCACACGCGAATCGCTCCAACTCATCGCGGACGAAACGGGCGGGCGCGCGATTTTCAACTCCAACTCGATAGACGACGCGCTGCTGCAAGCCATCAACGAGACCTCCAACTATTACCTGCTCGCCTGGCGTCCCGAAGCGGCGGAACAGCGTGATGCCAGGGCGCGTCTGAAAGTCGTCGTTAAAGAACGCCCGGACTTGCGCGTGCGCCTGAGGTCCAACTCGTTTAGTCCACCCGTAGTTGAAACTAAGCAGCCCGGCAAAACGGAGAAGACCAGCGCCATTGCAAAAACGGGGATGAGCGGCGCAAGCAAGGAGAAGACGGCAACGACGAAAGCAGAGCAAGCTCCTTCGCAGGCCAACGATAAGGAGTTGCTGGCGGCGCTTGGCGCGCTCTATCCGCAGCGCGGGCTTCCCGCCGCTCTCTCGGTCGGTTATCTCAACACGAGCGAGCAGGGGCCTGTGTTGAAAGTATCCATGCAGCTTGAGCGCGCGGCCTTCGACTTTGACACGGCGGCTGGCGCGCAGAAAATTCTGGTGGACGTGGCGGGCGCGGCCATAGACGACCGCGGGCAGTTCGCCAGTTTCAAACAACTCTTGACCATCACACCCGATTCCTTAGCCGCCACTCCTTCGGCGCAGCACGTCATCTGGCATCAACAGCTTTCCCTCAAGCCCGGTCTCTATCAAGTGCGCGTGGCCTTGCGCGAGCGCGCGACGGGGCGCGTCGGGAGCGCGATGCAGTGGGTGGAAATTCCGAACAACTCCAAAGGCAATCTCTCGCTGAGCAGTCTCTTTCTCGGAGAACGCTTGGGCGCGTCCGCTCCTGAGACGAAAGAGGACGCGGGGCCGCGCGCCATCATGGTTGACGTGGACCATCGCTTTCTACGCTCTTCCGTGTTGCGCTTTCAGACCTACGTGTATAACGCGGCGCATGGCGCAAGCAGCCCTGATGTCTGGATGCAGGCGCAGGTTTTTCGTCACAAACGGCAAGTGATGGCGACCTCGCCGGCCAAAGTGCCAATCGTCGGAGACCTTGCGCGCCTTCCCTTCTGGTCGGAGATTGCGCTGCAAAATCTGCCGCCGGGGCGTTACCAACTACAGGTCACGGCGACGGACAAGATTGCTAACCGGACCGCCACCGAGCGAGTCAACTTCCACATCGAATGAGGCATCAATACTTTCTCCCTTAATCGCTTGAGACCTGATGAAGGAAACCCAACTATGAAAGCATTCTGCATCGCCACCTTGTGCCTGCTCTTAACCGTGGCCAGCGCCAGCGCGCAGGTCAAGCCGCCGCGAGAGACGGCCATGGAGCGTTTTCTGCGCTACGTGAAGATTGACACGCAATCGGCGGAGGAGCAAACGAGCGTGCCGAGCACGAAGAAGCAGTTTGATTTGGCGAATCTGCTGGCGAAGGAGTTGAAAGAATTGGGCGCGCAGAATGTCCGCGTCAGCGAGTTTGCGATTGTCTATGCCACCGTTCCCGGCAATCTGCCGGACAATTCAAAAGTCCCCGTCGTCGGCTTCATCGCGCACATGGACACGTCTCCCGCCGTCTCCGGCGCAAACGTCAACGCCATCATTCACAAAAACTATAGGGGCGGCGACATCATCCTGCCAAACGACAAGACGCAAGTTATCACCGTCGAGAAGAATCCGTATCTGGCGGAACTAATCGGTGACGACATCATCACCGCCGACGGAACGACGCTGCTCGGCTCTGACGACAAAGCGGGCATCGCGGAGATTATGACGATGGTTGACATTTTGGGGCAGAATCCCAATCTCAAGCACGGCACCATCGCCGTCGCTTTCACGCCGGACGAGGAAGTCGGCGGCGGCATTGATAAGTTTGACATCGAAGGTTTTGGGGCGAAGTTCGCTTACACCGTTGACGGCGGAGAGTTGGGTGAGTTTAGCGACGAGACTTGGAGCGCGCGCACCGCGACCGTCACCTTCAAGGGTGCGAGCACGCATCCGGGAACGGCTAAAGGGATGCTCGTCAATGCCGCTTACGCCGCCGCCGATTATCTCTCGCGCTTTCCGCAGGACATGCTGCCCGAAACGACCGAGGGCCGCGTCGGCTTCGTTCATCCTTACGCGGGCGCGCTCGATGTCGAAGAATCCAACATCAAGATTCTGCTGCGCGATTTCGACTTGAGCGGCCTCGAAGCCAAAGAAGCCCGCCTGCGTGAGATGGTCAAACAAACGCAGGAGAAATTTCCAAGGGTCAAGGTCAGCATCGAAGTCAAAGAGGATTATAAGAACATGAAAGAGGTGCTGAAGAATCACCCGCAGTTAGCGGACTTTGCGATGGAGGCGACGCGCCGCGCCGGGCTGAAGCCGAAGCTCAAACCCATTCGCGGCGGCACGGACGGCGCGCGTCTCACCTTCCGTGGTCTGCCCACCCCAAACCTTTTCACGGGCGGCATGAATTTCCACGGCAAGCTTGAATACAACTCTCGGCGCGGGCTGGAAAAGTCATCCGCGAGGCTCGTTAATCTGGTACGGATTTTTGC
>CAZEZJ010000154.1:0-10573 GCA_964516695.1 uncultured Blastocatellaceae bacterium | reverse complement strand
TCAGCCAACGCCCGCCCTCACCGAACATCATGTCGTCAATCTTTTCCAGCCCCAGTTTTTCCGTGTAGAACTGCAACGCCTCGTCCTGGTCGCGCACCAGCACGGTGACGACGGAAAGTTTGCTTAGCATCTTAATTTTCTCCTTACTGAAATTTCAGCCCTCGAAAGGTGACAGGCGAGAGGGAACGGCTCGGACGCTTGTGCGCGAATCGTTCCCCCTCGCCGCTTGCTGCTCTCATTGCGCGCCCGGGTTCATTGATTCGTGTGTGTGGACGACGCGCCAGGTGTTGCCCTGTTTGGCGTAAACCGTCGTGACCTTGCTGGTGTAGCTCAAGGTGCGTCCGGCGAAGCTGACGGTTGAAGAAGCGTTGTAGGTCAAGATAGCCGTGTCGCCGTAAGTTTGCACGCGCGGGTTGTACATCTGGAAGTCGAGCGTCTTCATCATCTCCGTGTACTGCTCAAACTTGGGCAGGAAATTCGTTTTGGGGTCGGACTCAAGATAGGGACTTTGCGAGAAGAACGCCGTCGCGTCTTCAGCCAGATAGTCGGCCCAAAAGGCTTTGTCCTTCTTTTGCCAGGCATCGTGGGCGGCCTTTTCGCGCGCCATAATCTGCGCGGCGATGGCTTGCTGCGGCGCGTCAGCGGAGACCGCGCGCCCGCTCAGGAAGATTAGCCCGCTGGCAAAGACGAAGAGTAGCAACACGAGAGTCAAACTGAATTTTTTAATCATGGTTTTCTCCTTCGTAGATGTGTGTGTGCGCAGGCCGAGGCCGCGCACGATTTGTTCATTAGGTGGCAGCAAGACGAAACGGCATCCCCTAAACGAAAGAGAGCAACGCTTCGCCTTGATTCAATAGAACTTCTGCGAGGGTAGTTTTTGAGGGAGATGCGGCACTTGAAACTGGCCGCATCTCCAAGCGAGCGACTTATCAGTCTAGTTTTGACGTCGAGCGAGCGCATTTTCAGTGAGCGTGCAGAGTGATGAGCGAGATGTTCGCTCCGGTCGGGTCGGTGATGACGCAGAAGCGACCGACCTTCGGGATGTCTGTCGGCGGCACACAAATCTTGCCGCCCAATTCTTCGACGCGTTGCGCTGTCGCATCAACGTCCGTCACGGCGACGTAAGACATCCAATGCGAAGGGGCGTCGCCAAATTCGGCGCACATCTGCATCATCCCTCCGAGAGGACGACCTCCGGCGCTAAATTCCGTGTAGTCAACTCCACCGGCGTCGCTTGTCTTCAAAGTCCAACCCAAAAGCTCCGAGTAAAATTTCTTGGCGGTCTCGATATCTTTGGTGTTCAGTTCGGTCCAGCAGATTGTGCCGTGCGCGGGCATTTCGTATGGGGCTGTTGCTTGTTCGGCCATTGTTTCTCTCCTCAACACGTGAATTGGTGTAATTGCCTTTAGCGCTTTCCGCCACGTCGCGAGGCTGACCGCAGAAGAAAGCGAGTAAAAGAAAAGGTGAGCTTCCCCCTAATGTGAAACTCACCCTTTCAACCCACTTCCTTGTTCGTTCTTGCTGTGTGAGGACTTCTGTGTTCCTTCTTAAAACTTGTTCGGCTCTTAATGTGCGGCGAGCCATTCACTGAAAACTTCCGACTCTTCCTGCTTCCCGCTCCAACGAGCGCGGTTCTTACCTGTCAATGCCAGCACCATTGCCTGGTGCTGTCCGGCACGATCTCCCAAGCGTTCGAAATAGTTGTAGAGGCGGTCAATCTTCTGCACGGACTCGCGCGCCGCCTCGATGGTTTTGAAACTAAGCACATTGCGAAAGAAACGCGAGTAAACGTTCTGTTCGCGAGCGGTCGTCGTGTAAAGGTCAAAGTAACCGGAAATCAGGCCGGCGCTCTGAAGCACCTGCGCGACGTAAGAAGGCCGCGCCGCCACACGACGCACAATCTGTGCGATGTCTGACATTCCGCTCTCGTAAAGCGCCAGGATTTGCTCTTTCTTCGAGCGTGTCTCTTCCGCTTCGGCGCTGGCAGGCTCTTCCACCTGTCCGGGCCGCGCGGTTGCTGCCGGCTCGTCCGCATAATCGAGTTCGAGCGCCAGCGGTTTCATCTCTTCAAGTAGTTGCTGTGTCATCATTCTTCAAACCTCCTCGATAAGACACGGAGAAGGGGAGACGGAGGCGACTCTCGGAAAGCGCGGTCGTCTTCAGCCGCGCTTTCCTTAACGTACGCATCGCCTCCGTCGCTTTCGTTAGCTCGCGCGGCGCATTCCGCCCATCGCTTCCTGTTGCAGACCCTTCAAGTGGTCAATGAAGCTTGAGGCAGCGCGCTTCGATAGCTCATCGGTCTTGCAGCGCAGCACGTTCTGGCACTCTTCCTCGACATCCACGCCAGCCTCACGCGCCAGCGCCCTAATCATGCCAAGCTGTTTTGGCGTCACAAGGTCGGCCATAGACTTCGCCAGCGGGTCGCGAGGAAACTCCGCGGGCGTGGCCGCGCCTTCCTTCTCGATGACTTCCGACTCGCGCTGGTACAACTCGCGCGCGATGCCGAACTTCACAGCCGCACGCTTCAAAGCGTCGTGCTCGGCCTTCTTGATGCCCATCTCGCTCTCGGCTGTGCCGGTGCCGACGCCTTCGCGCGTCACGCCGTCAATCGTGATGGCGGCGGTGACGGCCACCATGTCGCCAATCTGTGCGACATTGCGGACGGCGTGCTGCCATGTCGGCGCGATGCGGTCGAGAATGTCCGCGACCGTATGCCACTCGACGTATTCGACCATGTGCGTATTGCCCTGGCGGTCTTTCCAACCCTCGCGGGTCTTGATGACGTTCGGGTCAACCTGCTGCTTGAGAGCGCGCAGGGTGTTGGTGAAGGCGAGCGGCACAACGGGTGCGACCGGCTCTGCCATCAGCGCCATCTCGCGCGGTTCTTCCGTTTCGGTCGCGCGGGCGATGGCTGTTTTCGTTCTCTCTTGATTCTTGCTCATTTCTTGCTCCTCAATGTTTGTGTGTTGCGCGAGCGAGCGAATGTTGTTGACTTCCGCGTCGGCTATCTCAGCCGCCTCGGCGGTCTCTACAACTTCCGCCTGCTCCCGTTCGGAGCGTGCGACCCTGTGGGCTACATCGTTTGCAGCTTTCGGTGTCTCACGCTTCTCGGATGCGTTTGCGTTTGTGTTGGGCGCAACCGCCTGCTCCTGCACAGCGGCCTGCTCTGTGGCTGGCTGCTGCTGCTGTGCCGTTGCGGGCTGTTGCTTGGTGACCGCTTCCGTATTTTTCGCCAGAAGCGAATGCTTGACCGCGAGAATGTGCTCGCAGCGGAAAGTGGCGTCTTCGGTGGCCTGCTCCTCGTATTCGAGACACGAGCAGCGCACCTTGCCAGCATCGTCGCGCCAGACTTCGTAACTGCTCTTACGACCGCGCAGGGTCGGCGTTGCGACGCGAAAACGGTCGCCCTCGCGCGTCACCAAACCCATCGCCGCGATGCCCTGCGCGCGTTTGTCGCGCATAATCGCTTTTTTGTCGGTTGTTCCGGCTTGAATAGTCGTTGCTGACATGGCTTGAAAGTCCTCCGTATCTCTCTCTTAAGCCGCGCGCTCGGCGGGCATTTCATCAAAATTGCTCAAGGGCTGTGCCTGCTGCTGCGCGGGCTGCTTGGGCGACGGCTCGCTCAAACGGCGCTCCAACTGGGCGATGCGCGCTTCGAGTTCTTCGACGCGGCGACCCTGACGATGCACCGTCTTGAACAAATTATCGAACGTTTCCCAGATATATTCTTGGCTCACGACTCTAGTTCCTCTCGTCCCGCCACAGGCTGTTTCATTCACCTGTTTCATACGTGAAACAGTGTACCACGGGTTCCGTTTTGTTGCAAGCATAAAACAAAGTGTTGCATCTAAAATTTTCCTGTGATATGTTCTGGGATGTTAGAGGGCGCGGCCTGCCGCTCGAGGTGCCAGGCTGCGCGCTAGAAGGAGGCCAGAATTATGGCAGAATATGCAAAAAGCTTAGTAAATACGGTGGAACTGGGGCGGGCCATCCGCCGCAAACGCGAGGAGCAGGGCTTGAGCCTGCGCGACGTGGCTGATGAAACAGGCGTTTCAGCCTCAACGCTATCGCGCATCGAAAACGGCACGGGCAAGCCCGACGCCGACAATATCGCCCGCCTGACCGCCTGGCTCAACGTGCCGATGGAACGCATCATGGGCGGCCAGCGCGCCGAAGGCGAGGAAGCGGCTGTCGTCTATTTCCCGCAGGAATCCACGCCGGAGATAGTCGAAGCGCACCTGCGCGCCGACCGCAATCTCTCGCCGGAGACGGCCAAAGCGCTCTCCGAACTCTTCCGCGTCGCCTACGCGCAGTTTAGCCATCCGGGCGAAGACCCGCGCGGGCGCAGGCGGAAGTAAGCGAAGCCAGGTTTTAAGGCTCAGAAGTTTATTAGGCGCTCGGCTCGTAGTGAGTTGAGCGCCTAAATTCGTTTAGTGCTTTCAGCGACGTGAGCTTTACTCTGAGAAAAGCAAACCTCGATGACCGGCCCGCGATAAAGCGGCTGATTGAACTGTCAGCGCGCCAATTGAGCCGTGCAGCGTATTCCTCCGAGCAGATTGAGGGAGCGATAGCCAAGGTCTTCGGCGTTGATTCAGACCTCATTCGCGATGAGACGTATTTTGTCGCTGAAGCTTTCGGCCTCTTGGTTGGATGCGGAGGATGGAGCAAGCGCCGGACGCTCTTTGGTGGAGACCAGTTTGCCAATCGTGAGTCAACAGAGCTTGACCCCAAACGCGAAGCCGCCAGAATACGAGCTTTCTTCGTTCACCCTAAATGGGCTAGGAAAGGAATCGGTCAAGCGATTCTCAAGCGGTGTGAGGCTGAAGCGCAAGCTAGTGGATTTCAGTCGCTCGAATTAATGGCGACGCTTTCGGGTCTGAATTTCTACAGGTCACTAGGTTATGCCGGAAACGAACGAGTCACATACGACCTCGGCGGTGAAGTCAGCATTGACTTCGTTCCGATGAGAAAGGCTCTCTCGTAGATGGAGGGTTCCACGCGCGAGCGTTAAATATCTGTAGACGAAAACCCCTCGATGGAACTTCAGCCATCCAGGTAGGAACATTTGCGCGTCAAGGGTTGAGCGCAATGGGCGCGGGCAAGGTATAATTCATTTTGCGGAAAAAGCAGCAATATCATCGAGGTGAAGCCATGACCATCACGCTAACCGACGAGCTTGAAGAGTTGATAAATGAAAAAATCAAAAGTGGGGCGTATAAGTCTGCCGACGAGGTTATCGTTGCTAGTCTGCGCCTGTTGGAAGCGCGAGAGAAGGGGATGGAAGCCTTACGCGGGGAAGTTATGAGCGGAGTTGAGGACATCCGGCAAGGCCGATTTAGCGCCTACGGAACGGATGCTGAACTGGCTACATTCTCCGACGAGATTATTAAGCAAGGACAAGAAAGGCAAGATGCTTCAAGGAAATAACGAATGCGCGTCGTTAGGGTTGCTGCCGCTGCCGAAGAAGACTTGCGAAGGATTTGGGCTTACGTCGCGGAGCAAAATGCGGAAGCGGCGAGTAAGCTTATCAAAGAGATAACTGGAAAGTTCGCTTTCCTGCGTGATTATCCACAATTGGGACGCGAGCAAGACAGGTTGTTGGTTAATCTACGAAGCTTCGTGGTGAAAGGTTATTTCATCTTCTATCAGCCATTCGAAGATGGCGTAGAGATTCTGCGGGTGTTGCATAGCTCACGAGATATAGAAACTATTTTTACAGGCTTCCTTGATTCCATTTAAGACAAGGTATAATTCATTTCGTGGACGAGCCTCTTTATCCGCCGACGTTTAAGGGACGGCAGTATGAGTTGCGCGCGCAGGGCCTCAGAGAGTTTGCGGGCCTCAGGCGTGACGACGAGCCTTTGGACCCGTTTGCGCTGGCCGATTATGCGAAGCTGATGGTGGTGGACTTTGAGAAGATTCAAGGACTTTCGGAAGAGACGCGTGTGCAATTGCTCGGCTCGGGCGTGAACGCTTGGTCGGGCGGAACATCATCGCGCCCGCTGCCAAACGGTTGGCGGCTCGTCATCTTGAATCCGCGCCACGGCGCGCAGCGCAATAACGCGACCCTGATGGAAGAGGTCTGCCACGTCTTCTTGGGCCACAAGGCCAACCGGTTGCACATCGTGGCCGAAGATAAAAACGGCAAGACCGTCTCGCGTGATTATAACGACGATGATGAGGAGGCCGCTTATGCCGTCGGCGCTGCGGCGCTCGTGCCGTACACGTCGCTGCGCCGCTTCGTCCTGAAGGGCAAGACCTCCAAAGAAATCGCACAGCATTTCAACGTCAGCCGTGAGTTAATCGAATACCGCATTAAAGTCTCGCGCCTGTGGCAGGAATACAAAGCGCGCCATCCTGACGAAATACGCTTCAGGCGCGAGCAGTTTGGTGGAAACGGACGCGCGACGCCGCGTGCGTAAGGCAAAAGTAAAAAGGTAAAAGGCAAAAGTGAGACGCAAACCACTGGAATAGATAGCGGCTTCGCCCTGCTTTTGCCTTTTTCTTACTTTTACCTTTTGCCTTTTTACTTTTGCCTTAATTCTATGGAGCCGAGTGGTCAAAAGAGCGCGGGCTTGCGTGAGTTGTGCGAGGAGATTAAGGCGCAGATTGACTATCGCTCGTTTTACCAGCACTACTGCCACGAAGGGCGCGTGAGCAGTTCTCAGTTTCACACCCTCTGTCCGATTCCTTCACATGCGCATAGCGGCAAAGGCAGCCCCAGCCTTTCCGTTGATTTGCGGCGCGGACTCTTTCATTGCTTCTCGCGCGATGAAGGCGGCGATGCAATTCGTTTTTATGAACTGATGCACGGCGTTTCGTTTAGCCGTGCGGTGCGTGAGATGGCGCGCGACATGGGCCTCGGCACCAGCAATCGCGCGCAAAGCTCGCTTGCTTTTCATGCCGCGCCGGATGCAGATGCGACGGAGCAGCAGGATTTAGCAGCGTTGCCCGTGCAACGTCTGAGCGCCATCTGCGAGCATTTTCTGAAAATCTGCCGCGAAGAGGAGCAGACCGAAGGAGTGAACTACTTGGCGCGGCGTGGGATTGATGCCGGAACGATGATTCGCGCCGGAGTGGCCTACTTTCCGCGCCGCGCCTATCGCCGCGTGATGCGAAGAATGCTGGACGCCTTCGCGCTCGAAGAGTTGCAGCAGAGCGGTCTCTTCAACGCCGAGGCTCATCTGACCTTCTATCAACATCGCTTGCTCTTTCCCTTTTATCAAGAGGGGCGTGCCGTCTATTTGCAGGCGCGCTCCACAGCTTCCGGCGTCGAGTCGCGCTGGCATAACATGCGCGGCGGCGTGCCTTCGCTGTATAACGTGGACGCGTTGGAAAATCTGGTGAGCGGCGCAATCGTCTATCTGGTCGAAGGTTTCACGGATACGCTGACGCTCCTCGCGCATGGCTTCACGGCGGTCGGGTTAGTCGGTGCAGGCGGTTTTAAGGAAGAATGGCTCGCGCCGCTCGCGCGCTTTCGCGTCGTTGCCGCGCTCGACGCTGACGGCGCGGGCGAGCGCGCCACCCTGCGTTATCAGGAGTTGTTCGCCGCGCGCGGCGTGCATCTGTCGCAACTCAAACTTCCGGCTGATGTCAACGACTTCTTTCGCCGTCGCCCATCGGCAGCCCTCGAATTTCAATTGATGACAGAAGAAGCGCTCCGGTCAGGCACGGATTAGAAGACAACAGGCGGAGCCGTAAGAACAGAAAACCAATAACAGCGAGTTTCAGCCTGGGCTGCCGAATTTTAGGCTTTTGCTTCACGCCTCCTGCTTCCGTTTGGCCTCTTGCCGCTCGAATTCTGTTTTTAATCTTCTTCGTTTTGGGATGAGCGGGTATAATCAAAAATTGGTTGTCGTATGGCTTTTGGCGTGTAGGGTAGAGAGTTAATCGAGACTAAGCAAATTATGGCCGAGCATCTGAAAGAAGCAGCCGCCGCCGCTCCGGTAGCACAACTGACCGTGACGGACAAGCTGCGCCTGCTGCTGGACATTACCAAGAAGATTAGTCGCTCGCTCGACTTGCAGGAAGTTCTGCATCTGGTGATGGACACGCTCGACTCGTTGATTCCTTATGATGCCGCCGGAATCTTCGTCTTGAAGTGTGCAATGTCAGGCGCGCAAAGGAAGCCGGGCCAGGCTTGCGTCTTTCACACGGAAGCCGTCAGGGGCTACGACATAGAAGAATTGCGAGACCTGCGCCTGAAAATGGGCGAGGGCATTATCGGCAATGTAGCTTTAACGGGCGAGCCTGTGATTTCACCTGACGTGCGCAAAGACCCGCGCTACGTCAACGCGCGCTCGGAGACGCGCTCCGAGATGGTCGCACCGATTATCGCCAACGAAGAGGTCATCGGCGTCTTCGATCTCGAAAGCGACCGCTTCAACGCTTATACCTCCGACGATTTACAGGTGCTTTTGCTGCTGGCTTCGCAGGTCGCGATTATCATCGAGAAGGTGATGCTGCATGAGCAGTTGATTGAGAAGAAGCGGCTCGAAGGCCAACTCGAAGTCGCCCGTCAGGTACAGCTTGAGTTGCTTCCGGCCTCTGACCCCGAACTGGAAGGCTTCGACATCTGCGCCTACAACTTTTCGACCGAAGAGGTGTCGGGCGATTACTACGATTGGGTCAGTATCTACGAAGACCAGATAGGCATTGTGATTGCCGACGTTTCCGGCAAGGGCGTTCCGGCGGCGCTCTTGATGGCCTTCCTGCGCGCTAGCCTGCGCGCCGCCATACACATCGGCTACGCGCCGCACATCTCGATGGCGAAGGTCAACTATCTGCTCTGGGAGTCAATCGAACGCAACCAATTCGTCACGGCCTTTTACGGCGTGCTTGACACGTCGAACAAAACGCTGGCCTACACCAACGCCGGACACAACCCGCCGCTCTTGATGGATGCAGACGGCACGGCGCGCTTCATAGAACGCGGCGGCATCCCCCTCGGCATGTTTCGCGACACGCGTTATTATGAATATTATCAATCAATCGAGCCGGGGCAGACGCTTGTGCTCTACACGGACGGCGTGACGGAAGCGATGAGCGCGAAGGACGAGGAATACGGGCGGGCGCGCCTCGAACAAACCGTGCGCAAAGGACGACACTTGAGCGCCAACGACCTGATAACTTTTATTCAGAAAGATGTGCTCGACTGGACTGACGGGCGCGGCGCGGGCGACGATATGACGTTCTTTATTATCAAAGCCCTTTGAAAAGGTAAAAGGTAAAAGTAAAAAGGCAAAAGTGAGGAAACCAAATTCGATAACGCCTGGCCTCCGTCTTCCTTTTGCCTTTTACCTTTTACCTTACTTTAGTGCGTGGTTAAAGAACTATGCGCACGGTCGCCGCCGGGGGCGAGAGGCGCGCGGTAGTCTCCGAAGTGAAAAGCCGCCTCGGAGTCGGAAAAATTGTAAACGTCAAATCCGTATGCGTCCAAACACGCCGCCAAATCATCGGGCGAGACGAGATATACAACGGGAGAGAAACCCGCTTCGGCACGAATTTCCAGCAGGCGCTCTACGACTTCGATTGGAGCAAAGCATCGCACAGGGTCTCTGTATGTTGCCATGTCTTTACAGCGCCTCTCTTTCGTCAAGTTTCAGGAGGCGCGGCCCTCTGAAGGCCGAGCGTTCCTTTGGTCTTGCTCTGTTTTGATGTACGCCCTTTGTGTCGCAGTTGTTCGCGCTAAAGATTTATTTTTGGTCACGAGCCGGTCTTGAAACCTTAGCGGATAGTGAAACTTTGCTGCCGCGCCTGGCTGAAATAAGCTCTGAGCGGGAGATTAAATTGATGAATCGTCGTAAATTCATTGGCAATTCGCTGGTCGCCGCGACCGTCGCCACTACTGCGCTCGACAAAACGGTCAGAGCCTTAACTCCCAATGCTAGCCTAGCGACTCCCGTTCGCCCCTTGAGCGCTGTCAGCGGCTTCACCTTCGCGCGCCTGCGCTACGCATCGGGCAATTGGGACGCAGACCCGAAGATGCCTGCGAATTTGTTAAACTCGCTCGTGGAGTACACCTCGATTAGCGTTGACCCGAATGAGCGCGTCGTGGATGTCGGCTCGCAACGCCTCAGTGATTATCCGTTCGTCTATCTGACGGGCAACAAGCTCGTCCGCTTTACGGAAGCCGAGCGCGCCAATTTGCGCCGCTATTTGCGCAACGGCGGCTTCATGTTTGTTGACGACTGCAACCACGACGTTGACGGCGCATTCGCCAAGACCTTCGAAAGCGAGATTAAAGCCGTCCTTGACCGTCCAGAAGAAGCGCTCCGCAAATTGGCGAACCAGCACGCGCTCTATCGCGCCTTCTTCAAATTCACGGACGGGCCGCCCGCCACCTCGCACGAGCTGAACGGCTGGGGCGACGACCTCGTCCACGATTACTTGAAAGCAATCGAGATTGACGGGCGCATCAGCGTCCTCTATTCCAACAAAGACTATGGCTGCGAGTGGAATTATGACTGGACGAACAAGCGCTTCGCGACCAAAGACAACACTCGCTTCGGCGTCAACATCATCGTTTACGCTTTAACACACTGAAAGCAGTGGTGAGCGACGAGTGATGAGT
>CAZEZJ010000153.1:1151-10642 GCA_964516695.1 uncultured Blastocatellaceae bacterium | reverse complement strand
GAAAACTCGGATTCGTTGTCGGGCCTTCGGTGCCAGGCCAACCGTAGTTGGAACCCGCGATGCCATCGTTAATCTCATCCCAAGCGCTCTGGCCCACATCATTGATGAACATGCGGCGTGTGACGGGCTGGAAGGCAAACGTGTAAGGATTGCGCAGCCCCAAAGCCCAGATGGCTCGATTCTGTCCGGTAGCGGTCGCGAAGAAAGGGTTATCCGAAGGGATTGAGCCGTCGCGGTTGATGCGCAGCATTTTTCCCAAGAGGTTGCCGAGCGTCTGCGAATTTGCGCCGTTAGCGTTTTCTCCGACGGCGATGTAGAGCTTGCCGTCTTCGCCAAAGTGCATCGCGCCGCCGTTGTGATTGCTGGCCGCCGTCAAATCGTTTAACTCAAGAATCACCACCTCGCTGCCGGGGACAACAACGTCGCCGTTGGCCGTAAAGCGACTGACGCGATTGTGGCGGGGCGTGGAAGTGACTGTGTAGTAAAAGTAAATGAATTGGTTGGTGGCGAATTCGGGGTCGAAGGCGAGGCCCAACAGCCCGCGCTCGCCGGAAGAATCCGTCGTGACCGTGAGAAACGGTGCGGCCAGCAACGCGCCGTTTTTGACGACGCGCACTTGCCCGCCCTGCTGGCAGACAAACAACCTGCCGTCAGGCGCAAAGGCCATCGCGGTCGGGTTTGATAATCCGCCGGCCACCAGCGTTTCGCTAAACCCGCTCGGCAGCGTCGCCGCGCTTGCTGGCAAGCACGTTGCCGCGATAATCAACATCACGAGGCACGCGCGCCGCGCTCGTCTGATTGACTGGCTGAAACGAAGTTGTCGGAGCGCGTTGGCGGTGAGAAAAGACAGCAATGCGGAAACAGAGCGACTCAAAATCATAGTTAACACCCGCTCAAAAGTTTGAAGGCTCGCGCTCCACCCGATTGACGTTTCCGTAACGGCTCTGAAGTCTAACGGCGTAGAGCGAAGCTAATATTTATTTGTGGGGAGCAAATGCGGGGGCAGGCTCATTGTAAGAAAGTCGGGCGAGGATTACCAGAGCGGCCAAGACTTCAGGCGTCAAGCTCCAGATTGAGAGCGTGCGCCATCTCTGCGATTGAAGGATACAATTGCTCGCGCTCGCCTTCGTCTGCCGTCTGTCGATAGGCCAAGAGCAACTCTTTCAGCGCGGCGAGGTCTTTGTAGAGTCCGGCGTTTTCAATCGGCGGTGTCAGGTAAGAGATTAACTCGGCATATGAGCGGCGCTTCGCGATAGAGCCTTCTGAAGGATTATTGACGCTGTAGAGATACAGGTTTGGCAGTTCTCCAATGAGACGGTCGGGCCAGCAAGACTCGGACAGCCCGACCTGCTTGCCCGGCATAAACTCCAAAGCCCCATGCGTGCCGGCGTGCAGCAAGGCATCCGCGCCATAAACTTTTTCCAGATACGTGTAGAGCGCCATAAAGCCGTGGTGCGGCGCGCCGCTCTTCGCCATCAACAGCCGCATCGGGTCGCCCTCATAGCCGAAGGTCGGCTGCACGCCGATAAAAATGTGGCCGAGCTGGATGCCCTGAATCAACAACTCTCCATCATAAGAATTAATCTCACCCGGCGCGCGGCCCCACTCCTTTTCTATCTCGCCCACGTAAGGACACAAACGTTTGTATTCATCAACGCTCATCCGGTAACAGACGTTAGCGGTCGTTCCGAATTTTCGGGAATTACCACCTAGCATCAACTCGCGCAGAGCGTCAGCGTCCGGCGGCAATTCAACTGTGTAACCCTCCGTCTTCAAGCGCCGCAGGATTTCCCACACGCTCGGAAAAACATCCAGGTCTGCCGCCGTTCCGATGTTTCCCTTGTTCGGAGGAAAACAAAAAAGCAGCAGCCCGAGCCTCAAGCTCGCACGCTCCGCCGTTTGCAGATGATTCCAACGCTTCAAGCGCCGGGCCAAACGACGACAGCGCTCTTCCAACGGCACAGGCTCACAAGCCGCGGCAGGAATGCCGCCATAAACAAATGGCTCCGTCGCGCCGTCAAGCTCCGGGATAGCGATTTGCATTCCCGCCTGCACGGGATTTAAGCCCGTTCCAGACGATTGCCAAGACTCAATCGTCTGCATGTCGAGACTGACAATCGAACGAAACGGACGATTCAACTCGCGCAAATACTCAGCCGCCGCCTCGCTGTCGTTCATCGCCGGGCCGCCCACAAAACTAAAGCCCGTCAAAGACACAATCTGGCTCACACGCGATGCGCCGCCGCCTTCAAGCGTCCGCTGTCCATCGTTCGTCGTCCGTCCTTCGTTCTTCTTCGAACTCTGAACTTTACTCACAAAAAACTTCTCACACGCCTCGCGATTATCCATCAGCGTCGAGATGGCTGGCAGCACGGCCAAGCCTTCCGCCTCGATGGCGCGGATTAATCCGTCGTAATGCTGGCGCGTTCTTGAGACAATCTGCGGGCGCATCAGCAGCAATCCGATGGTGTGCTCCGAAGCAAGCGCTTGAGCCTGTGCCTTCCGCGCGCGGCGCTGATACCACTCTTCGTAATCTTCGTACGTCTCAAACAGCGACGGCGCATCCGGGTGATAGAGCGCAACCGCTGGCAAAGACTCAGGCTGCGCCACCTTTATCTCGGCACGCGCTAAACGCTCGTCCGGCACGTAATGCTTGAGCGCGTACAGCACCATGGAGCGGATATTCGCGGGCGTCGGCTGCAAGAAATAGCAGAAGAGCGCCAGGTAATGCTTCACGTCACCGAGCTTTCCGGCGCTCGGCACAAAGCGCAGGATGGACGGCAGCCGCTCTATTAATTTCAAATACTGCGTATGACTGCGCGGCTTCTTCTCGCGCCCGCCGCGCGCCTGCTCTCCCATCCAAGAACCGACGCGCCCCATCAATCGCCGCGCTCTTCCGTGCTCGCGCTTCTCGGCCTCTGCGTTCTCCGCCTTCCCTGTCTTGAACAAGCGTCCGAAGTCGAGGCCGCCCATCCGCGTGCGGCGCATCAAATCGGGCATACAATTAATGACTACGACTGCGTGATGCCGCGCCCTCCGCTGCTCCAACGCTTGCAACAAGCGCGAGCCGTTCTCGCCATCCATCACATGTATGACGAAGACGACATCCGCCGCGCTCAAATCAGCATCCACCTCGCGCCACTCATCCTCGTCGAGCGTCGCCCCGAAATTGTAAGCGGCCACACGCAAGTCCAGTTCGTACTCACGATTAATCTCCCGCTCCGCAGCCTTGAGCGGCGCAAGTAAGCTTGACCCGACGTAGAGGACGGTGACGTTCATTTAATTCTTACCGGCCATCGGTTGTTAGCCTGCGCCTTCGAGTTGAGCTTCCAATCCGGCGGAAATTTCGTGCAGTCTTTCAAGGGTCGCTTCTTCGGTGGCCCAAAAGCCGCGCCCCTGTGCTTCCAACAGGCGGCGGACGAGCGAGCGCACCGAATGCGGGTTCAGATGACAGAGACGGCCACGCCGCGAAAGCCGTGCTTGAGCATTCCCTCGTACCATTTAGGGTTGAGCGTCTTGGTGCGCGTTTCCAGCCGAACGGTCTCTTCGAGCGAGCGAATCTTCGTTTGCGGCGAGAGCGAGTCTGAGAGATAGATGGCGGGGCGTGCGCCTTTGCGTTTCTCGACGGCTTTGGAGACGCCGCCGAGATATTCGAAATAGTGGTCAACATCCGTGATGCCGATTTCGAACGTGTCTATGTTCTGGTAGGTCGCTTCGACACGCGAGAGCGCCGTGTCCATCGCGCGTCGCGCCTCGCGGCCTTCAATGATGCGCCCCTTCGCATCGCGTCCGTAGGCGAAACACTTGCGCGTCACGAAAAGGTCGCCCAACGCATCCGCGCTCTCCCATTGCGAGTCCATGACCATGAAGTTGACGTTGGTGCCGTAGTTTCCTGGCGCGTTGGAGAAAACGCGCGTCGCCGCTTCGTCAAAGGAACAAGCGCCCGCGTTCGTTTGTTCTAAAACGTGCTGCCTCACGTAATTCATCTCGAAGGGTTCGTCCAGACGAGCGACGGCGCGCACGGCCTTGTCCAGCAAGTTGATGGTCGCGCCGAAGAGGTCGCGGAAAATCCCGGAGATGGTCATCACCACATCAATGCGCGGGTGCCCAAGCTCTTCGAGCGGGATAACTTCTATCTCCGTCGCACGATTCATCGAGTCGCGCACGGGCCGCGTGCCGAGCAGCCACAATGCCTGCGCCACGCCCTCACCCTGCGTCTTGATATTGTCTAGGCCCCACAGGACGAGCGCCATCGCGCGCGGATAGCGACCGCGCTCTAATCGGTGGCGTTCAAGCAGGTGATTGACGATAGGCTCTGCGCGCGCGTAAGCGATGGCGGAAGGAATCGTGTAGGGGTTGACGGCGTGTGTGTTGCGGCCCGTCGGTAGAATCGAAGGATTCTGCACGATGTCAGCGCCCGGCCCCGGCTCTATGTACTCGCCGCGCAGGGCGCGCATTAAAGCCTCTAGCTCGCCGCTGGTTGCAAGCTCTGCGGAAATCTTTTCGAGCAACTGAAAAACCGCGGCGGCCTCCGCCCCTTTAACGTGAGCGCTCTCTGCAAGCCACTTCAGCGCCGCCTCTGTACCCTCTGCGATAAAGAGCCTGATGGCGGAAGTCGTTATCTCATCAACCTGCTCGCGCGTCCGCAGAGCGCCTTCGTCATCTTGTGCGGCTTTGGCGAGCGCGTCGTAAGCCTGCAAGCCCAAACCCTCTGCGATGAGATTGACGAGCGAGCGCCCGCCGGTTTCGGGCCGCTCAAACGACGCGACCATTCGCAGCATAGAGACGCGCTCATCCTCCTTTGAGACTTGACCGAAGACGTGCAAGCCCGTCGGAATCAAACGCTGCTCGACCTCCGAGACCTGCTCGTAGAGCTTGAGGATGCGGCGGTCGCGCTCCTTGGCCGTCAACTTTTCACCTGTCATGTGCGGCGAACGATGTACGCTCATCTTAAATGGTCGGCCCTTAATGCGTTTGTGAATGCTTGAAGGTGCGGCGAGCTTTCGTTGCTGCCTTGCTGTTTTTAACCGATTAACGCTCCGTGCGGCAAGCAGCAGCTAAACTGTTCGGGTGACAATCACTCGCTGCTTCGGCTATCATTCGCTTATTCGCTGAAGCAAGTCAAACCGCTACGATTGTTTTGAGTTTATCCCGCACATGACCAAAGACAACATCCTGTTTGCAATCATCGGAATTCTGCTTGGCTTCATTATCGGTTTCATGTTTGCCAACTCGGTCCAACAGCGACAGCCCGCGCCGCGCGCTCAAGCTCCAATGACGACGACCGCTCCCGTTTCATCCGGCTCGGAGCTGCCGCCGGATCATCCGGCGTTGCCGTCAAGCGGCGTTGAGGGCGAGAGCGCCGCGCCGCCAGCCCTACAGCAGGCCGTGCAAAAAGCAGAGCGCGAGCCAAACAACTTCGACGCACAGCTTGACGCCGCCAAACGACTCTACGAGAGCCGGCAATACGACCAAGCCATCGAACTGCTCACGCGCGCCAACCAGTTGCGTCCCGACGATTACGAGACAATCACGGCTTTAGGCAACGCCTATTTCGACGCCGGACGTTTTGAGGCCGCCGAAAAATGGTACACCGCCGCGCTCGCCAAAAAACCAAATGATGTCAACGTTCGCACGGACCTCGGCCTCACCTACTTCTTCCGCAAGCCGCCTGACATGGAACGCGCCATCAAAGAGTTTCGCGCCTCGCTGCAACGCGACCCGAAACATGAGCAGACGCTCATTAATCTCATCGTCGTACTCACGGAAAAAGGCGACGCACAGCAAGCACAGACCGCACTCGCTCAACTCGAAAAGGCCAGCCCCAACAACTCTGCTCTCCCCAAGCTTCGCGAACGCGTGGCAGCCACAACCGAGCGCAAGGAATAAACATGGAAAGGATGAAAGATAAACTCTCAAGCAGCTTATCTTTCATCCTCCATTTATCGTTTCCGTCTAGTTTCCGCTACGGCTCAATAGACATCTTGAGAACGTTGGTCATGGGCTGTCGCTCCACCTTGCCGCTCTTGAGGATGACGACGATTTGACCGTTATCAACCGTCACGCGGCGCACGGTCGCCATGTAGCGCTCGACGCGCAGCCCGTCCTTCGTCTCGATGATAAGACGTGGGCCTGCCGGTAGGGGTTCCGCAGACGTGGGCGGCTCGGTGGCGGCAGCAGATGTTTCGGGCGGCGCGGGTTGCGGCTCTTCCGTGGGCGGCGGTGTGGGCCTGTTGCGCACCGTGCGCGTTGCAGGACGACGCGGTCGTCTAGTGCGTGCGGCTCTGGCCGTCGGTCTCGGCGCTGGCTCTGTTTCAGCGGTTGCTGGCTGAGCGGGTTCCGCCCTGTTTTCCGTTGTCGTCGCGTCGGGCGCGGTCGTTGAGGGCGGCGCTTCGGGTTCAGAGGTATTCGCGGCAGCTTCAACGACGGGTTCGTCAATGCGTGCGCCCGTCGCCGTGACTCTGCGTGTCTTTCCGCCGGTTGTGGCGGTCGCCGGTGTGGGTGGGCCAATCGGCTCCGGCTCGCGCGCTTCACCGACGAAGGGTGCGAAAGCTCCGCCGAAACGAATGCGAAAGCTGCCTTCCGCGTCGTTTGGGCTGCGCGCTTCGACGCGCAAAATCAATGCTTCCTGTCGCTTGAAATAGATTGTTCTCGTCGTCGTGCTCGCGGTCTCTCCGGCATACATGCTGAGCTTGACGAGCGGGCGCAAAGCTCCCGCCGTAAACAAGTCAACATCGCCGTTCAGGTTGCGGCTTTCGACCGTCAGAATGAGGTCGCCGTTTGTCCCTGAGAGAGAATAAAAATATCTGGTCAGACGCGAATCACCGACATCTCTGGGCGCAATCGTGCCGCTAATCTCGTTAGTGCGAACGGGCGTCGGAAATTCGATGTCGGTTGATTGCGCCGCCGCGCCCGTTGAGAGCGCCAGCAGCAAGAGAGCCGCGCCGAGCCAAATGACCGGACGCGGGCGTTGGCGAAGAGGAGCGTGGATAATCTTCATCAAAGCTCCTTGAGTGAACAAGATTCTTTTGTGGTGCTGGCAATAGAGCATTAAGCCGTGTCTGACCCGTTTTCAGCGCTGGTGTAAATTATTATAAGGTCAATTGATTCAGAGTACGAATCCAAGAACGAAATTTATTTCGGCCTCACTGTTTTCGACGCGCACGGCGCGCCAGCCCGGCGGCTTCTTCCTTGACATCTGATTACGGAAAGCATACCTTGCGGCTGTTCAGCAAGCATAGGTTAATGAACTACGGCGTCTGATAGGAGTTCTACCTGCGCCATCGTCCCTTCACAGTTTTCGTAAGAACAAAGGCAAGCTGAACTTCCTGTAAATTCCTGGTTTCAAGCGGACACAAAACTTTTCCGAGAGGCGCTGGCCGCGCCCGACTTTGCACCCGAGCGCACGTGCGCTCCTCTATCGTCCTATTCAGGTATTCCCCTACGTCTGAGGAGACATCTTTATGAAGAGAAAGACAAAATGGTCGCTGCTGTTTACCGTACTTGCGCTCGCGCTGTTGCTTGGCTGGAACGCCACACCGCGCGCCACCAGTCAAGGCCCGGCGAAAAATAAGAAACTCGTGCCGGTTATCAAAGAAAAAAAGCGCAGCGAACCAAACGTTGCGGTGGATAAATCCGTCGAGCGGATGCTCAACCTGATTGACCTGAAAAATCCCATCGAAGGCTCTTTATTCATCCATGAAGAGCAGGAAAGCGAGGGCGACGAAGACCCCGACCTGCCCTCATGGTTGGCCGGAAAAATAGACAAAGCCGCCTACCTGATGCTGCGCGGCGACAATATAGACATGCTTCGCGGCCGGCCCCACTATCTCTCCTATGACCCCCGCGAAAAAGCCATCGAGCAGATGATTAAGCAAGAGGCCGCTCAGAAACAGCAACTGCGGCGGCTGGGCGCTAGCCCGACCGCTTGGGCATCGCTCGGCCCGAAGCCGATTCCCAACGGGCAGACCAGCGACGTTTCCGTGCCCGTCAGCGGGCGCACGACAGCCATCGCCGTGCACCCGACAGACCCCGACACAGTCTACGTCGGCACGGCGCAAGGCGGCCTGTACAAGTCAACCAACGGCGGCACAAACTGGACGGCGCTCTTTGAATCACAGTTGGAATCGCTCGCCATCGGAGCCGTCACGATTGACCCGACCGATAGCAGCATCGTCTACGTCGGCACGGGCGAACCGAATCTCTCGGCAGACAGCTTTGCGGGTAAAGGCTTGTACATTATCCGCAACGCCAACACCACCCCGACCTTGAACGGGCCGTTTCGCTTAAACGGCGCGGCCGCAGATGTTTTCACAGGACGCGCCATCGGGCGCATCCTCGTCAACCCGTCGGACAACAACACCATCTTTGTCAGTACGACATCGGGCATCGGCGGCAATCCGAGCGTTTCGCCGAACACGCTGCCGAATCGCGGCATCTATCGTTCGACCAACGCGCAATCCGCCAGCCCGACCTTCGAGCAGGTCGCGATTACGGGCACAGGCGCCGCTGACCGCGCCGTCGTTGACATGGCGATGGACCCCGGCGACCCGAACCTGCTGATTGCGACCGTTATCGGCGCGAGCGCCGACGGCGGTATCTATCGCACGCCCAATGCGCTCGCCGCCACGCCGGTCTTTACACGCACGCGCATCCTACCGGACGGCGCGACCAACGGGCGCGGCGAACTGGCGATTAACAGAAACGCCGCGGTCGTCACGGTCTACGCCGCCGTCGGCGAAACTTCGACGATTGCGCTCGGCGGCGCGGCCAACTGCATTGCGTCGCGCTCCGGCTACGTGACCCGTTCGGTTGACGGCGGCCTGACGTGGTCAACGCCTCTCGCCGGCTCCACCGGATTCTGCGGCGGCCAGTGTTTCTACGACATCGCCATCGCCGCCACGCAGGATAATCAAACCATCCATCTCGGCGGCGCTGCACGCGGCGGCGCGGGCACCTGCCTCATCGACGTGATGAAGCGCTCGACAAACGGCGGCGCGAGCTTCGTGCGCAACGATAGTACGCTGCACGCGGACTCTCATGCGCTCGCCATCGCTCCCTCCAACCAGCAAGTCGTTTACACCGGCAACGACGGCGGCATCTGGCGCTCGACCAACAACGGCACGACGTGGACGAGCCTTAACAATCAGGATTTTAGCGCCACGCAGTTTCAAAGCATCGCGCTGCATCCCTTCGATAGATTCTTCACGATTGGCGGCACGCAGGACAACGGCACCAACTGCCTGCGCCCGGACGGCACGACGTGGCTCAACTGTCGCGGCGGCGATGGCGGCTATGCCATCATCGATAACAACGCCCCCGATACCACCAACGTCAAGATGTATCACACGTTCTTCAACCAGACGAATTCACAAATCGGCTACGAGCGGGCCAACGATACCAACTTCGCTTGGACGTTTAGAGGCTGCTCCGGCACGGTCGCCAACAACGGCTTCCGCTGCGCCGACAACGTTCTCTTCTACGCTCCGATG
>CAZEZJ010000153.1:0-1141 GCA_964516695.1 uncultured Blastocatellaceae bacterium | reverse complement strand
GCCGGGCAATCCCAACACGCTCTACTTCGGCACAGACCGTCTCTATCGCTCAAGCAACAGCGGCGATACGATGGTCACCGTCAGCCAGGGGCCGCTTGTTCCGTCAACGCCCGCCGGTTCAGGCATCGTGATTACGACCATCGGCGTCTCGCCGCAGGACGACAACGTTCGCATCGTCGGCCTGAGAAACGGTCAGGTCTTCGCCACCGTCAACGGCTCTTCGACGTTGACCGACGTGACGGGAGCGAACTTCCCTCCGGCCAACCCGGCAGACCCGACGCGCCGCTCTATCGGGCGCGCCGTGATTGACCCGAACAACAAGTTTACCGCCTACGTCACCTTCCTTCATTTCGGAGTGCCGAACGGCGAGCACATCTTCAAGACCACCAACCTAGACAACGCGACGCCGACGTGGACGCCCGCCGGTAACGGGATACCGGATGTTCCCGTCACCTCGCTGGTCGTTGACCCGCAGGATTCCAACCGGCTCTACGCCGGAACAGACATCGGCGTCTATCATTCAACCGATGGCGGCGCTAACTGGGCACCGTTTGGCACGGGTCTCCCGCGCGTCGCCGTCTTCGACGTGAAGATTAACAACGTGCAGCGCATCCTGCGCATCGCCACGCACGGGCGCGGACTCTACGAAATAGAAATCCCCGGCCAAAAACTGCCGATTATCCGTCCCGCCGGAAATGGCGGCAGCGGTGCAGGCGGCGCGGCCTCGGTCGTAGCCGAAAGCTGCCAGCCGCCAAACGGCGCGATTGACCCGGGCGAGACCGTGACGGTCAGCTTCAGCATCAGCAACATCGGTGCAGGCCCGACCACTAACCTCGTCGCCACCTTGCAACCGAACGCCAACGTGACGCCCATCAGCGGCCCGCAAAACTATGGCGCGATTCAAGCGGGCGAAACGAAGTCGCAAAACTTCCAACTGGTAGCCAATGGTAACTGCGGCGACACCATCACCCTGACCTTCCAGATACAGGACGGAGCCACGAACTATGGCACCGTCAACGTTCCCTTTACGCTCGGCGCGCTCGTTACTGGCGCTCCGACCTTCAACGAAAACTTTGACAGCATTAACCCGCCCGGGCTGCCCGCTGGCTGGACCACCGCCAACACAGGCACCGCGCCGCCT
>CAZEZJ010000152.1:8876-10683 GCA_964516695.1 uncultured Blastocatellaceae bacterium | reverse complement strand
GCCCGTCGCAGAACAGCCCGCCACCGCCACGACGACTACTCCCGAAGCTGTTCCGGTCGCAACAGAAACACCGACGCCCACACCCACACCAACTCCGACGCCTGAGCCGACACCAAACCCGACACCCGGCCCCGCTCAGCCCGCTGATGTAGATGCTGGCGTCGAGACGAAGCCCGCCGTTCCAGAGAGTGCGCCGCAGCCCGCGCCGACCGATGCACGGCCTACTCCAACGCCGGAACAGCGGCCCGCGCGCACAACGACCGACCCGACCACGCGGCGACGACCGCGAACAACCGAGCGCGCTCCCGAAAGCAGCCAGTGTGTTTTCAGCGTTAGCGAAGAACCCTTGACCATTCGCAGCAACGGCGGCTCGATTATCATCCCCGTCAACTTAAGCGGCGCGGCTCCTGACAGCCTTCAGGCCAGCACGCCCGATTGGGCCGACATCGCCGTCTTCGCTGAGCCTAAAACCAACATCGAAAGCGGCGTCTTTAACTACTCGATTACCTCCGTCAGCAAACGCGCAGGCACCTTCACGGTCGTCTTCAAATCGCCCTGCGGGACAAAGAGTATTACGGTCAACGTCAAATAAAGGAAAAAGGTAAAAGGTAAAAGGCAAAAGTGAGGACAAAACCATTTCAGTAATCAATAAAACTGGTTTGCGGCCCTCCTTTTACCTTTTTACTTTTACCTTTTACCTTACTTGCAACCGCCCTGCCCCGCCAATCATCATAAAAACTCGACCGCACAGCCAGTTTTTAGACTGATATTTCTCGCAACGGTCTTGGCACATTGTTCGACCCCCGCTTCGCTTAAGGAAGCGGCGGATAACGTGGAGGCGGTCGTCAGTAAGCCCGCGCGGGCGGCAGCGTGTATAATCCCTGAAAAAATTAACTGAAACGACTATTTCTGCCGGACGACTTTGATGATGAACAACAGATTCCGCCTCTCTCTGAAAATCGCGCTGCTCGGCTTTGCGATTCTTGGTTTTTTTAATTCCACCAGCGCGCAGCAGACAGGCCGCGCACGCTTCGACGTCACCAACTACCGCATCGAAGCGCAGCTTTTTCCCTCCGAGCACATGCTGAGAGCGGGCGCTGACATCACCCTGACGCCGCTCGATGCGACGCGTTCGGTCGTCTTCGAATTGAACGGCTCGCTCAAGGTGGAAGCCATTGAATTCAAGGGGAAGCCTTTGACCAACTTTGTGCAGGATGCGGTCGGCGTCGGAGACCTCGGCCCGAGCGTGCGCATTGATTTGGGCGAGGTCGTTCCGGCCAATCAGCCTCTGACGCTTCGCTTTCGTTGGAGCGGCGCGCTGCAATCTCCCGAAGGCGGGCCGCTGGCAACGCGCCGGCTGGCCTACGTTGGCATGGAAGGCTCTTATTTAATGTATGCCGCGCGCTGGTTTCCTTTCCACGATTATGCGGCTGACCGCGCCACCGCCGAGATTGGCATCACCGTCCCGACCGGAACGCAGGTCGCGGGCTACAGCGACGAACCAATCGTTCAGCAAGCAATTCAGAAAGACGGCGCGACGCGTTTTCGTTTCGTCTATAAACAGCCCGCGCTCATCGGCAACATCGCCGCCGGGCCATACATCACCAGAAGCCTTCGCTTCGGTAATTACGAGATACAGTTTTACGCCAAGCCCGGCAGCGAGGGCCGCATCGAGAATTATGCCGAACTGATGGGCAACGCCCTGCAGTTTTACACGCAGCGTTACGGCCAGCCAGCCTTTGGTACAAAGTTTATCGTCGCGCAGATTGACGACGAAAGCCTCGACGCCTACAGCGCGCCCGGTATG
>CAZEZJ010000152.1:4100-8866 GCA_964516695.1 uncultured Blastocatellaceae bacterium | reverse complement strand
TCGGTACTATTGTCCCGTTCATTGAACGTATTTTCGGTATGCAGTTTCTCGCCACCAAGCTTTTCGACCCTTCAAGGCCCGCGCCCGAAGACCGCCTTCAGCGCGAAGTGGCCTATCAATGGTGGGGGCAAACGGTCGGCTTGAAGTCTTTTGACGATGCTTGGCTGTCGCAAGGCTTGGCCGAGTGGAGCGGGTTTGCTTTGCGCGAACAGTCGCTTTCGGGCGGACCGCTCGATGCGGCGCAGCGCGAGATGCAGGAGCGCGCTCTGACGTTTGAACAGACGGCTTCGATTGCGCGCGCCCCTGCCGCGCTCGACGACCAATCAGCCGCCTATCAATCCATCGTCTTCTATAAGGGAGCGATGGTCTTTCGGATGCTGCGCGAAACGCTCGGCGCTGAACAGTTCAACCAATTATTGCGCACCTTCTTCGAGCAGTATCGCAACAGGAGCGCTTCGATTGACGATTTCGAGAAGCTTACTTCTCAAATCGCTGGCCGCAACATGCGCTATTTCTTCGCGCTCTGGGTTGAGGGCACGGGCGTGCCGGAGTTTTCGGTTGACTACCAGATTATTCGCACGCGCGGCGGAAAATTCCGTTCACGCGGCACCGTCAAGCAAAACTTCGAGACGCTGAGAATGCCCGTCGAAGTAATGCTCCGCTCCGAAAGCGGCAACGATACGACAACTATTCGGATGGAAGACAAGAGCGAGGATTTCAACTTCGAATCCAGCGGCCAGCCCTTGGAAGTAATCGTTGACCCGAACAACAAAATCCTGCGGATGTCAGATGAGTTGCGCGTCTCCGTGGTCGCGCGGCGCGGCATCGAGCAGTTTAAGGAAGGCCAGTATGCGGAAGCGCAGCAGCAATTGGAGGCCGCGCTCAAGCTCGATAAATCAAACTCGTGGGTCTACTACAATCTGGGCCTCCTCTTCCTCGAACAGCGCAACTGGAATCTCGCGCTCGACAATTTTGCGGCAGCCCTCGACGGCAATCTGAAACCCAATTGGATTGAAGCGTGGGCCCACATCAAGCGCGGCAATACCTACGACGCCAAGGGCGACCGCGCACGCGCTGTCTCCGAATACAACAAAGCTATTGACACAGGCATTTCCTATGACAACGCGCAGGCCGTGGCGAAGAAGTATCTGGCCACGCCCTTTGACCCGAAGAACCCGCAGACGGCCTCTTCGCAGGGAAGCCCCGAATAATCCGGCTCTTCGGCTCAACTCTCAACAAAGGAAAAGGGCTTTGCATTCAAAGTGCAAAGCCCTTTTCGGTTATTAGTTAAAGCTGCGGCGCGCGTCTGCATCACACGGGCGGCACGGCGACCACGGCCACACCCTTTTCATCGGCTAACCGCATCATCTCCTCGCGGTCAAACATCAAGGTCTTGCCCGCCGTGAGACACAAGCAGGTTGCGCCCGCTTCAACCATCGTCTGTATCGTGGGCGTGCCGACGACGGGCACGTCGAAGCGCATGTCCTGGTCTGGCTTCGCGACTTTGATGACCGTCAGGCGTCCGCGCGCCAAGCTGCCAGCGCGACGGACGGTGGCATCCGTCCCCTCCATCGCTTCTATCGCAACACAGGCCCGCGCGCGGACGACGATGGTTTGGCCCAAATCGAGCCGCGCAATCTCGTGTGCGACTTCAAGACCGTATTCGATGTCGCCCTGCTCGCGCCGGTCGGGAGCGCGGCGCGAAAGCGTGCCCTCCTGCGGAAGTAAGTCTTGAAGGAAAAAAGTTGAATCAATTAACTCGATGCCCTCGCTCGCCAGTTCTTGTGCGACGGCGCCAATAAGCGCGTCTGTGTTGCGGCGCGGCAATTTGAGCAGCATCTTTAGCATCCGCACGTCGGGCAGCGCGCCGCTGAAAATCTGCACGTGCTTGACTTGGCCCGCCATCATCGCTCGCTCCACGCCTTCGCGCTTGAAAAAGCGAATCATCTTTCCCAACTGCCCAATGCCCACCCACACGACGCGCTCCGCCGCGCGCTCAATCGCGGGGTCTGTCTCCTCCCGAATCGCAGCCACCGACACAGACACCCCGGCGCGGCGCGCTCCTTCCAGCACGAGAAAGGGAAATCGACCGTTGCCCGCAATCAGACCGTAACGCATAAGAGCAGTGACAAGTGACGAGTGACGAGTGACGAGCAAGGACAAGAACCCAAGTCGCAAACGATAGCAACTGATTTTAACTTGTCACTTGTCACTCGTCACTCGTCACTGTTATTTGATAACACCGCGTTTGGAAGTTTCGATGAAGCGGACGAGTTCTTCAACTTCCGTGGAATTGGTAATCTCTTCGCGAATGGCTTGTAGCGCCTGCGACGTGTTGAGGCGCGAACTCAAGAGTAGATGAAAGGCATGGTGGAGAGCTTTGATGACTTCCTTCGTGTAGCCGCGACGCTTCATGCCCGTGATGTTAAGCCCGTAGCAGCGCGCGTGGTTGCCGACCGAGAGCGCGAAGGGAAGCGCGTCTTTGACGACGACGGAATAGCCGCCGATGTAGGCTTCGCGCCCGACGCGGCAGAATTGATGGACGCCGGAATAAGCTCCGATGTTCGCTCCGTCTTCCACTTGGACGTGTCCGGCGAGGGTCGCGCCATTGGCCATGATGACGCGGTTGCCGATAATGCAGTCGTGTGCGATGTGGGCCTGGGCCATAATCAGGCAGTCGTCGCCGGTTTGGGTCAGCATCCCGCCGCCTTCCGTGCCGCGATGGATGGTGACAAACTCGCGTATGGCGCAGCGTCGCCCGATGCGCGTCTCGGCAGGCTCGCCCTTATATTTTAAGTCTTGCGAAGCTAGCCCGATGGAGACGAAAGGAAAGATATGAGTGTCTTCGCCAATCTCTGTACGCCCGTCAACGACGCAATGCGCTTCCATGCGCACGCCATTGCCCAAAGTTACTTCATCACCGACGATGGCAAAGGGGCCGATTTGACAGTCGCGCCCAATGCGTGCGCGCGGGCTAACAATGGCCGTGGGATGAATATTCTGCATTAGCAGCAAAAAGGCGCAGGGAACGCAAAGGGTAAAAGTAAAAAGGCAAAGCGAAGGCGGAAACCACTATTTATGAAAACCGGCTTCCCCGCACTTTTGCCTTTGACCTTTCATTTACTCTTGTCAGCGATGACGCTCATGATTTCAGCTTCCGCCGCGAGTTGATTATCAACATGAGCGCGCCCGCGCATACGCTGAACGCGCGAGCCGACGCGAACCGGCGTGACTTCGATAATCAGCGTATCGCCGGGAACGACCGGACGACGAAAGCGCGCGTTATCAATACCGCTGAAGAGCGGCAGCTTTTCTCCGCCGTCTTTCATCTGCGACAGCGCATAGACGGCCCCGACCTGCGCCATCGCCTCGACAATCAACACCCCCGGCATCACAGGCATCTCTGGATAATGGCCCTGAAAAAAATGCTCGTTAATCGTCACCTGCTTCAAACCGACGATGCGCTCGCCGGGCACGAGTTCGATGATGCGATCCACGAGCAAAAAAGGATAGCGGTGCGGCAGGATGGCTTGAATCGCGCGGGCGTCTAAAACCGTCTCCATAGTTGGTCTCGAAAGTCTCTCGCAGAGAAGAGAACGGGGAAGGCTCGGACCCGTTAAAGGCTGGCGCGGGCCGAACGGCGCTTCTGAAATGCAGAATGCGGAGCGCGGAAGCTTGACCGGCTTCCGCGCTCCGCACCGTTCTCGAAAGAGAGCGCCCCGAGGACGGCTTATCTCGAAGCGGTCGCCGGATGCGTTCTGTTGTATTCGATGATGAAAGCTTCCGTCACATCCATCGCCGGATTGACCGTCAGCACGGCGGGCATCAGCTTGCTGATGTCCAGAATCATCGTGATGCCGCGCTGGTTGGCGAAGTCAGTCAACGATTTGCCGATGTCCTGCGAAATCGGGCTGACGACGACCTCATAGCGTTTCTGGAAGAGGGCGTCCGCGTCCTCTTTCTTGCGCTTCATGTCGCGCTGCAAGGCTTCGGCTTCATCCTGCTTCGTACGGATGGTATTCGGGTCAACGACGTTTGCGCCGCTTAGTTTCTGAATCTCATCGAGCAGGGTTTTCAGGCGCGCGTTCATGGTCGTCAACTCGGTCTGGCGCGGCTGAAACTCTTTTTCGAGCGACTTGATGGCGCCGACGTAGCGCGCAATGCCGAGCTTTTCATCGCCAAACGCTTCGGTGTTGATGAAAGCGATTTTGCTTTCGGGCACGTTGGCGTTGGGGTTGGCGGCGGCAGTGGTCGCCGGTCGGGCCGGGGTCGTGGCGGCGGGGCGAGCGGTCGTGCCACCCTGCGCGAAGGCGGATAGGGCTGTGATGGCCGCCAGAAAAGTTGACGCGGCGATCAGACGAAATATTCTCATAACTTTCTTGTAATGCTCCTTAACGGTAAAAGGCGGTGCTCGGGGGTGAATGATAATAAATGATGAATCGGCGAACGGCGCGTTTTATTCACCATTGACCATTAAACATTTACCTTCTTCTGATGTCTAGACCGCCTGTAAAGTTGACCTGAGACAATTAAAAAGTGCGACCGACGCTGAAGCGGAAGACGCTTTTCTTCTCGTTAAAGTTAAACGGAAAACCATCAATTACCTGATTGCCGCGAGCGTTCGGATTATACGCGTAAATCAGGCGAAACGGTACGTTGATGACCGGCACCTGAAAACGCAACTCCGCGCCGATGCTGGAACGGAAATCGTTGAATCTGGAGAACAAACCCTCACCCAAACGCACGACCGTGTTGGTCTGCGCTTC
>CAZEZJ010000152.1:0-4090 GCA_964516695.1 uncultured Blastocatellaceae bacterium | reverse complement strand
CGTATTCGGGTCAAGCGGGCCGGTGCGCTGTGCCGCCGTCAATTCGTCCTGCGAGACGAGCCGGTTGTCGCGAAGAACAAGGCCGCCGAAGGGTGAAATCGCGAGCGGCGTATTGCAGGCAACCAGTGTGTTTAAGGTGACGGTGGCGGTGCCGCCGCGGCACGGAATCGCGCCGACGGTGGGTAAGAAGGTCGTCGCGTCCACAAAGTTGCTTGAAAAGATTTGGTCGCTGCCCGTGCGCAGGTTAAAAGCCGAGCCGATATCTGCGAAGGCCGCGATGCTGACCGCGCCGAAGAGCGGAATGCGGTATTCGAAGTTACCCAGAAGCTGCGTGTCGCCGCCGATGGCCGTGAAATTGCGCGGCAGTTGCACACGGTTGTTGCCGGTCGGGCCGGTAAACGTGCCGACTACGGCGAGGTTTTGCACGCCAGGAACAGGCTCAACATTGCCGGAGACGTTGTTGGCAACGACGACGTTGCGCGATGTGATAAACGTATCGAGCGGAACAATCGGGCTGATGGAGCGGACGTTATAGCCGCGAATTGTAAATTCGTCACCGAGGAAGAAACGCTCGTAAATCGGGATGCCGTCAATGAAGGCGAGAGAGCCGGATTCTCTAATCTTCTGGCTCGTCGCAAAGCTGCCGACGTGGCCCATCACGATGCGGAAGCCGAAGACTTCCGGCTGCTGGTCGCGCCCTTTGCGGCGCACCGGAATATACTGCGTGTAGGAAAGCGTCGGCGCATAGGTGCGAACGTCGCCGCCCAATCCCGCGAACGCGAGCGAGGAGCTAATCTGCTGGCCGCGCACGGGGTCTGTCGGGTCTTTGGCGAAGCCGCGCGAATCATAAACAAAAGAGCCTGTGACGCGGCTGGTCAGAATGTTTGGCTGAGCGTAAATGACCGGAATGAACTGCGGGCTAGACGGGTCTTGATTGACCGCAGGGTCTGTCACGCTCGTCTGCGAAATCTGATACGAGAGACCGACGCGGGTTAACTGCGTAAACGGGCGCTTGCGATAAAACTCGGAGAGCAGCGAGCTGGCGAAGATTGATGCGCCGAGCGAACTGCGCGTAAAGAGATTCTCGTCGCTGACGCTGAAGAAATCGAGCGACGAACCGAAGAGTCCTTGTTGTGCGTCAGTGTTCTGCGAAAGAAACGTGCCTTCGCCAAAGAATTTCTGGCGAAACGCGAAGATTGAAAAGCCGATGCTAATCGGACGATTACGAAAATAAGGCTCGGTGAAAGAAAACTGAAACGAGCGCTGGCGATTACCGGCGGCGATGTTGATGGCGAGCGTTTCGCCGCGCCCCAAAAGGTTGTTGGTCGAATATTCGAGACCGAAGAATGAGCCGCCGATGCCGGAGAGTCCGCCGTTAAACGTAATTTGCTGGCGTCCGCGCTCCGTGACTTTGAGATTGACTTCAACTTCCGCCGTCTCTTCGTTGGTGCGAAAGTCCGCATCCTTTTCGGCGTCAATCGGCTCGAAGAAGCCAAGCTGATTTAAGCGCAGCACGGAAACGTCAAACGCGCGCTGGTTGAAGGTGTCGCCCTCGTTAATCAACACTTCGCGACGCAGCACGGAATCGCGCGTAAACGTGTTGCCCAAAAATTCGAGGCGGCGCAAGGTAAACTGCCTGCCCTCGATAATGGTAAAGGTGAAATCGGCGATGCCCTCTTTCGGGTTTGTCGGGTTGTCCCTGAACGTTGGGTTCACTTCGTATTCATACTGGATGAAGCCCTGAGCGCCGTAAGCCTTGCGCAGGTCTTCCTGCAAGGTTTTGCCGATGCGCTCGCCGTTGGCGACATCGCCTGTCTTCAAATCAATAGCGCCGCGAATCTGCTGCTCGGAGAAGATGGAGTTGCCCTCAACCTTCAATTCTCCGATGCGGTAGAGCTTGCCTTCCGAGATGGGAATCGTCACGCGCAAGGCTTCATCCGTCGAGGAGAGAAACGGCAGCGGGATGAAGAAGCCTGTCGTGCGTCGGCCTAAGCCTTCAACGATGGGTTCGCCCGTGCGCGCTTGCAGGTAGCCTTTGGAACGCATGTAGAAGGTGACGCGCCGCAGGTCAACTTCCAACTTCTCGCGGTCGAGAATGTCTTCGCTCTTGAAACGCGAAATCAGCCCGGCCTCCTTAACATACTTCATCTGCGAGCGCAGCTTGCCGTCGCTGAAGACCTCATTGCCCGTGAACTGGATTTCGACGACGCGCACGCGGTCGCCTTCGTTAACCACAAAGGTCAGCGCGGTCGAAGTCGCAGAGACTTCATCTTCACGAACTTCGACGGTCGCGTTGGGCCGCCCGCGCGAGGCCAAGAGTTCGCGGATAACGCGCGTCGCGTTGCGGATTTTAACCGGGTCTTGGATGGATTCCTTCGAGACGCCGATGCGCTGCTCGCGGAAAGCCTTGAGCACGTCGGATTCGGCAACGGATTTCAAGCCTTCAAACTGAATATCACGAATGATGGGTAGTTCTTTGACTTCGAAGATGACGTTGATGCCGCCGCGCGCTCCCTCTTCCGTGAGGACGCGCGTTTCGGTCTTATCGAAAAAGTTGAGCGCGAGCAGGGCCAACAGGTCGCGCTGCACTTGGTCCGGGTTGTAGGCATCGCCCGCGCGGGTCTGCACGTAGTACAGGAGGTCTTCATCGCGCAGGCGGCGGTTGCCCTGAATATCAACCGACTCGACGAGCCGCTGCCCAGCTTGAGCAACGGCGCGTTCGGGGTTGATAAAGAGAGCGCTGATGAAGAGAGCGCTCAAAAGGATGAGCCAAAAGAAGACACGACGAGTGTGCATAAGTGCTATTTCCCTCAGAGGTTCTTGAACGGACTTTAGGGAGCTTGAAAATTATAGGTAAAAAATAAAAGGTAACAGGCAAAATGCCGTTCGAATGCGCTTGGATGCTCAGGAAGCACTTGGATTCAGGCGTTTCGCGCCCGGGTTGCCAGTTTCCTGTCCAACAAAGTTGCGCATTATACAAGCCAAGCGGGTAAAAGGGGAAACGGTGAAAAGGACAACAGCCTTTTCCCTTTTCCCCTCTTCCCCTGTAAACCTTAATTCACTTTAGTGAATCAGCAGCGCGTCGCCCGGTTCTTCGACGCCCGCCGGACGATAGTTCAATTCGTTTCCGTCGAGAAAGACTTCAATCAGCGTCGCCTCTCCCAAGTGGCCCTGAATTAGGGCTTCGGAGAGCGGGTCTTCGACGTGCTTTTGCAGCGCACGCCTAAGGGGCCGCGCGCCGTAAGAGCGGTCGGCGCAGGTCTTTCTGACCAGCCAGCGCTTCGCTTCTTCCGTCAGGCGCACTTCGAGGCCGCGATTGTTGAGCGTCCGGTTCATCTGCTCTATCTGAAGCTGCACGACTTCGAGCAGGTCTTCGTCATTGAGTTGGTCGAAAATAATAATCTCGTCCAGGCGATTGATGAACTCGGGATTAAAGGTCTGCCGCACAGCCGACATCACCATCTCTTCCAGCTTGTCGCGCGAAGCATCGCTGGTGGCTTGAAAGCCCATCGTGCCCTTCTTCTGTATGAAGCGCGCGCCGATGTTGGAGGTCATAATGATGATGGCGTTCTTAAAGTCAACGGTGTTGCCGATGGCGTCCGTCAAGATTCCGTCTTCAAAGACTTGCAATAGGACGTTGAAGATGTCTGGATGCGCTTTCTCAATCTCATCGAAGAGCAAGACGGAATAGGGCGAACGCTTGATGCGTTCCGTTAGTTGGCCGCCTTCCTCGTGGCCGACGTAGCCGGGCGGGCTGCCAATCATCTTGGAGACCGAGTGCTTCTCCATAAACTCTGACATGTCGAAGCGAATCATCGCGCGTTCAGAGCCGAAGAGAAACTCCGCCAGCGAGCGTGCTACTTCCGTTTTGCCGACACCGGTTGGCCCAAGGAAAAGAAACGAGCCGACGGGCCTTTGCGGATTCTTCAGTCCGGCGCGCGAGCGGCGAATCGCACGCGCTAAGGCCGAGATGGCCGGGCGTTGCGAGATGATGCGCTCGTGGAGGCTGAGTTCGATGCGCAGCAGCTTCTGCGTCTCTTCTTCCTTAAGCGACATGATGGGAATGCCGGTCCAGCGCGCGATGACTTCC
>CAZEZJ010000151.1:8633-10703 GCA_964516695.1 uncultured Blastocatellaceae bacterium | reverse complement strand
TTAATCTGCACTCCGGCGGGCGAGTACGTCTTTCTTGAAGTCAACCCCGGCGGCGAATGGGGGATGCTTGAACGCGACCTCGGCCTGCCCATCGCAGACGCCATCGCCCGCGCGCTTCTACTTCCCGCATCAACAAACTAGAGCCGACATGAGCGTCCTTATCATCACACGCAGCGATGACAACGAGAGCGTCCGAATGGTCGCGCAAGCCATCGAGCGCAAGGGCGGGGAAGCGATTCGCTTCGACACAGACCGCTACCCCACCGACGTGCGTCTCACGGCCTACTACGAAAGAGACGAAGAGCGCCTGACCCTGACGAACGACATGGGAGAGTTTAATCTACGCGAGGTGACGGCCATCTGGCATCGCCGTCTCAACTTCGGAGCAGGGCTTCCGCTCTCCCTCGACACACAACTGCGCGACGCCTCTCTCGCTGAAACGCGCGCCGCCGCGCAGGGTATGCTCGCCAGCCTCAAAGCCTTTCGCATGGACGCCGTCGAGCACATCCGTCGTGCCGAAAACAAGCAGCTTCAGTTACAGGTGGCGCGCTCGCTCGGCCTCGAAATCCCGCGCACGCTGACGACGAACGACCCCGCGGCTGTCCATGCCTTCGCCCACAGTTGTCAAAACGGGATGGTGACTAAGATGCTCTCTTCCTTCGCGATTTATGAGGAGGGGAGAGAACTCGTCGTCTTCACCAACCCTGTGAAGCCTGAAGACCTCGCGGACCTTTCGGGCCTACGGCTGTGTCCGATGACTTTTCAGGAGATGATTCCGAAAGCGCTTGAGCTACGCACGACGGTCGTGGGGCGCCGCGTCATGTCTGCCTCCATCAACTCGCAAGCCTCAGAGCGCGCCGCACACGACTGGCGGCGCGACGGCCTCCGCCTGATTCAGAACTGGCAAGCTTACGAGCTGCCGCGTGAGATCGAAGAAAAAATCCTGCGCCTAATGGACCACTTCGATTTGAATTACGGCGCAATTGACATCATCGTCACGCCCGACGGGCGGCACGTCTTTCTGGAAATCAATCCTGTCGGCGAGTTCTTCTGGCTCGAACGTTACACCGACCTGCCCATTTCAGATGCCATCGCTGATGTCCTTCTGGAACACTCTACACCTTTCCGCTCAAGATAAATTAAAATCCATTACAACTAGAGTCCGATAACAAACATTCTGTATTATCCATAATACAATCAAGCCTTAATTGACCCCGCGTCTCTACGCCAACCTCCCACCCAAAATACTTCAAAGGGCGAACCCGAGCTAACGGGTTCGCCCTTTGAGTTATCAAGAAAGCTGTCGGTAGCCTCTCGGTAGCTACTGACCGCGGAATTTACCTGATTACAGGCTCTCCGTAGGTGTAGTTGCAGGAACAGTTGCTGGAGTCCCATGAGCCGCCGCTATCGTAGCAATATTGCTCGTCGGCGGGTTCACAGGTTGGCGGCGGCGGCACGTAGGGCGGATCGAAGAGAAAGACGGGACAGTCGCTGCCGATGTCACAACCTCCATTAGTGTTCTTTATTGTGACCGGAAGTGAGAACCCGACGCCCTGAAATTGGTAAGTACTGCCGCCGGGTGAGCAACTGTCTGGGAAGCAATGGCCGAGTTGTTCCGGCCTCTCAGTGCTGTACCAATATCCATACCTCGTACTGTAGTAGTAGTTGACAGGTGCGCCCTGCAACCTTTGGCCGTTTGGCATCACGACCGTCTGGAAGTTAGAGGGCAAAACGTAGCCGACGAGGCCCTCGAAGTAGTAACCGCCGCCGAGGTTGAGGTACGTGGTCGAGTAATAGTAATAGGTGCGGCTCCCCTGCACCACCCTCCACTGGTACAGCGGGACAAGGTGTTGTCCGGCGGCAGGCGTATAGTTTGCGGCGGGCGGCATCACGATGCCGGCGGAAATGCTTCTGCCTCCTATTTGCCCGTTCGGGAAGAGCGAACCCAGGTTGGTGTAATTCAAAGCAAAGCCACGCTGGGCGATGCCTGTCAGCATGAAGCCGCGGTTCGAAGAAGAAACACGAAAGTTGAAGAGCGTCGATGGTTGAGCGGTCAATTGGCCGGATTGG
>CAZEZJ010000151.1:0-8623 GCA_964516695.1 uncultured Blastocatellaceae bacterium | reverse complement strand
GTGCACGCTCGAAGGGATGGAGGCACCGGCGATTGCGAGGAGCAGAACCAGTGTCACGGAGGAGAGTAAGGCGAAACGTTTCGATAAAAGTCTTTTCATTGTCTAAATCTCCATTAGGCTTGCGGCCAGATTATTAGCCCTCTCGGGCAGGCGCATCATGTCGGTGCAGACACGTTGCGGTTGATTACGATTGACGGTTGATTTCTTGAGAAAGGTTCCTGCGCGATAATCCTAGGAGAGTTTGGATGATAGCGCAGTGCTGTTGCTGCTCGGAGGCCGAGCAGCCGTCGTCCGGTACGGCTCAGATTGACTGCGGCCCTCAAGACATACGCGGACGAAATGCGACCGCCGCAGTATCGCGTAATTCGGGTGAGCCGATCTTGTGCTTTTTCGTGGCGAAAAAACCACGGTCGCCGGCTACCGCTTGCCGTATAGTTCTGCTTCGGCACAGCCAAGCCGTTAACGTTGACCGCGCACCCGCGTCCCACACTTAGGCTCAGCAGCAACAAGATAAGTCGCGACCTGAAGATTGAAGCGACCGCCCGCTGGGCCTTCCAGTTGAGCTACTTCCTGCTCGCTGACGGCAGAGACGCCCGCAGCGTCCTTTACCAGGCCACGTCCCGGCTCTACGTCACAGCCCTCACGCAGAAGAAGCGCCAAGCGAAGCGACCGAAGAAAGAGGTCCATAAGAAGCTCATCCTCACGCCAAGGCAACTGCTGCAATACCTCACATACCTGTGCGCGGAACCCTACGAGGGCATACAAGAGCAGGAGCATAGAGCCGGGACGAGGACGTTGACGGTGGAAGATATGATCGTCCGTTACGTCAAGCACCTGATGCTGCTCTACCTTGAGCACAACTCCTTTTATGCGACCGTGGGACAGAGTTGCATTCTGTTCGACTTGGGCACGAGCCAAGCCGAGCGGCTCTACGAGGTCTTGGTGCAAGGCTCGCCCGCGCACCTTGACACGAAGGGCGACTACAGCGTGCGCGATGCCAAGCGCGAGATGAGGCAGCGACTCGGGCGCAGGTTTGAAGGTTTTCTGACCAACAGCGAGGGCCTTCGGGGAGAACAGCATTTCGTGACGATGGCCGACGCTAGCTCTCACTTCCCTTTCGTCAAGCGGTCTTTACACCGCTTGCAAACCGTCGAAGAGGACGGAGAGCGTTGGGGCCGCTGGCATCTGCCCGCGCAGTTTGACCTCATGGCGTACGACCTCGTTGAATTACAGTATGACGAGCGAAACGCAGACCCACGGGCCGAACAGGCCGCCGAGTTGCGCCGCCTGCACGCGGTGACTCACCCTTGCTGCTGGGCGCGGTTGCTCCGCGCCTCGTCGCATAACTATTCGAGGCGGCGCGTAGTGCTGCCCGAGTTCAACCTCAACAACTATGAAGCCATGGATCATACACCCCCGAGTGATCGTCAAAATCCACCTGAATTAACCACCACCGAGATAAAGGGCCTAACCGATATGTTGAAGGGCGAGGCCCGGCGGCGGAAAGGGCTGTTTGCGTCGCAACTATCGGTTTCTGTGGACGGGTCGCCGCGCCGCGCGTGGAATGTTCACAGTAACAGTGTCTTCGAGGTGCGAGTCGAGGCGGGCGCACGCGTGCTTGAGGTCAGCGCGCAGGATGCCCAAGGCGAACTGTTGTTGGCCCAGTACCTTCTCGGGCTGGATGGTGTTTCCAACACGGAAGCGGGCGAGCCAGCCGCTATTACACTGGAAAGCGGGCAGGAGTTTACGTTCACCCGCTCGCCTCTCTCGCGCGCGGGCGAAGGCTCGCTCGTCACAATCCGATTCCGTGAGACGAAGCTGCACAGAGCTTTGGCGCTCTATCTTGACCGGCGAGCTGGGTGGCCAGGCGGCTTGATGCGCGTTGAGAGATTAACTCCCGCGAAGCTCAAAACCGCCCTCGCCTTCGCCACGCTGCTCATCGTGCTCCTGACAGGCTGGTGGGCCACCCGCACTATCTTGAGGTCACGACCACCTTCAGTCGCAAACGTGGGCGAGAGCGTTCAGCCGTTGCCCCAAACCTTTCCGGGGCCAACTGCTGAGCCGTCGCTCTCGGCGGAAGTTCCGCGACAGATTGTTGAGGGCGAGAGGCGAGACGGTGGAGAGCGAGCGCCTGCGAAGGCGCGCCGCCAACAACCAGCCTCTCCCGTGACGAAACCCATCGACGCCCCCCAAAGGGAGAAGACGTTGGCGGCACGGTCGCCCGAATATTCTCCGAAGATTATCCTTGCCCTGAAGGACGGCGGGAGGCTCGTGACGTTGGACGAACAAGGTCGGGATAAAGGTTTGGAAGACCTTCCCAACGCTTGGCAGACTGCCATCAGGAAGACGTTGCTCGGACAGCGTGTGAACAAGCCAGCTATCCTCGACACGGTGGGCGAGCGTGCGGGAGCCGGTTTGCGCGGCTCAGCCGGTGACATGGCGTTTGACATCATCAGCCCTGTCGGCAAGGTGGTCGAGAGCGACCGCCCCTTGTTTCGATGGAGCGCTCTGCGCGGAGCCACGAGCTACTCCGTCGTCATCTTCGATTATCAATTCAACCGGGTGGTCCAAAGCGCTTCACTCACGGAGACGCAGTGGACGCCCCCAACGGCACTCCGGCGCGGCGCTACTTACTTTTGGCAAGTGACCGCCATCGCGGACGGCAAAGAGATATTGTCGCCCAGAGCGGCAGCGCCCGAAGCGAAGTTCGCGGTGCTGGGAGAGGGCGAGGCCGAAGAGTTGGAACGCGCGCGGCTGAGCGTCCCCGATAGTCATCTGACGCTCGGCGTGCTCTACGCGCAGGCTGGGTTGTTGGATGAGGCCGAACGTGAGTTCGAGTTGCTCGTAGAGGCTAACCCGAAATCCCTCTCCGCGTTGAAGCTGCTCAGCAGCCTACGGGAATTGCGCCGTGTAAGGTAAGCATCCGACCTTCAGAGATTTTTAAGTTAGGGTGAAAGGCCAAGACCGTATCCAGGTCACATGCCGTTGCCTATCATCACGAAGCCGGCCCAGTAGAACGGATGCCGAAAGCGCGCGTCCTTCATCAACTCAAGGTTGGCCGCCCTCAGAGCTTCGGCTTTCTTCTGCCTCGCCCGCCGCCCCACACCCGGAGCCATCAGATGCCTGTGAAATTTGACCATCAGTTCGGCGGTGCTGGCCGATTCAACTTTCCAAAGGCTCAGCACAGTCGTCGGGCTACCGGCGACGAACAGCGCCCATCCCATCCCAATCACGCCCTCGCCCGCCCCGAGCCTGCCCCTGGCGGTTTCGCAAGCCGACAACACAACGATGTCGGCCCTCAAGTTCAGATTCATCACCTCCCAAGCGTGTAGCAGCCCATCCTCTCCGGCTCCCGCCCCGGCTTCAGACAGCAGCAAATGCGAGTACATGGGGTTGAGTGTGTCCAGCACGCCGTGCGTTGCGAAATGGAGGATGCGGTAGTTGCCCATTTCGGCCTTAGCCCGTTCTTCGCGGGCTTGCTCCCCGATATAAACCCTACTGCGCGAGGGGGTGTAAAATTCCCCAAGAGCTTTAACCTCTCTCTCCGCCTCCGGGAGCGGCCCCAACCTCTCGTCTCTATAAAGCGACTTGACCAACTCGATTGTCCGCTGACCTAGAGCAGGGTTGCCGAAGGCCAATAACAAGGGTTCCTGACTCTGCTGAACTGCTGCTGCGGTGGAGCGCGACCCGCCTGCTTTCCGCGTCATGGCCTGCGCTCCCACGCGCTTGACCGACGGAGCGATGCCCGAACTCTTGTTGGACAGATTCTCCATTCCGTGAAGGACGCTGAGCGACGGTGTGTAAAAAAGGGCGGAATCTTCGATGAGATAGGCGTCGTCCCGAGGCTGTAAAGCTTGGAACGGCAACTCCCAGAGCACTCCATCCGGCACTATGCAGAGCAGCGTTTTACCGCGCAGTTGATGGCTTGCTGGCCCGAGGAGCAGGTTGTAGAGCCGGCGCGCCGGCTCACGAAAATCAAGGTTACGCTCGGAAAGACGCCGGCGTATATCCGCGACGCGCTCGGTCAATTCTTTGGCCTTGATGTTGAGCCTGTAAGTCTTCAACGAAGGCGCGCCCCGCTGGCCCGCGCCTCTGGTCAGCAGGAACAGGTAAGACGCATCTTCACCGACGACGAACTCAAGCAAGGCCGTCCTGGCATCCGGTACGAGCGAGGCCAACTGTTCGCGAGTGAGCGATAGGGCCTGCCCGCGCCGTAGCTTCAATTCCGGGTGGGCGGCGTACAGGTCTGTCTGGAACGATTCGTAGGCCAGCCGCGCTTTCTGAAGCCGGGCGTCGAGTTCTTTGAGGCGCGCGGGGTCGGGTTTCGGCTGCGAAGTCTCGCGGAAGATTTGCGAGTTGAGAGCGCTGACGTCATCATCAAGCTGATGCTCTTGGGCCTGTTCTTCAGGCGTCATGGCTTTGTTGATGTTGACGCGACCGTTGTTCAACACATCGAGCAGCACGCGCCCCTTGGCGCGCTCGGAGTAGGCGAGGGCCTGAAAGTCATCGCGGCGCGCCAGTAAGAGTTCGACCATCGCGTAGTAAGGCCCGACCCTCTTCTCGAAGAAGCGTTGACGCGCGGGTTCTCCGCCGGCGACTTGCCCGCGCTGCGTCTCGACCATCGAAACCGCTTCGCTGAGAGACTGTTGTGCAGGCTCAAATTCTCCGAGGGCGAGGTGTGCTTTGCCGGACAGCATCCTAGAGTACCAAAGCCTGTCTTGACGACCGGCCTGAATGTAGAGCGCGCTGGAACGCGCGGCGTACTCGACGGCCTTCCGTGGTTCGCCCAGCCGCAAGTAAATCTCCGCGAGGTCTCCGTTGGCGTCTGCGATAAGGTAATTGTTACCGATTTCCTCGGCCAACTTTAAGCCCTTGCTGAAGTGCTCCAGCGCCCGGTCGTATTCACCCAGGTTAGCGTAAACGTCACCGATGTTATTCAGAGAACCGGCGATTACTTCTTTGTCTCCAATCTCTTCAGCCCGCTTCGAAGCCTGCCGGTGATATTCGAGGGCGAGCGCGCTGTTCCCCTGCGCGTCATAAGCCAGCCCCATGTTGCCTAAAATCTTCGGGACGCTCGCCTTCGCCCCGAGTTCCTCCTCGATAGCGAGGCTTTTGCGGTAATACTCGAACGCTTGCTCATAATTGCCCTGGGCCGCGTGGATGATTCCGATGTTGTGTAGTGCCTTTGAGACGGAGGCGCTGTCCTTCAATTCTTCAGCCAGCTTCAAACTCCTCTGTATGTACTCGAGCGCGAGCCTCGAGTCGCCGCGTGACTTATAGATGAGGCCGATGTTGTTTTGTAACAATGTGAGAAGCCCACGATGCTGTATCTCGGTCGCCATCTTGAGGCTGCGCTGATAATGCTCCAACGCTGAAGAGACCTCGCCAAGCTCATCTAAGATATTCGCTATGTTGTTCAAAACGCCTGCGATGGCGAGCTTGTCGCCCGTCTCCTCAGCCAGCTTCAAGCTCCGGCGGTAGAATTCAAGCGACAGTTTGTAAGAACCTTGCAGGCCGTGAATGCTCCCTATCACGCGCAGGGCCAGAGTGGCGCCAGGTTTGTCCCCTATCTTTTCAGCCAAGTCCAGCGCGAGTTGGGAGATGGGCATGGCTTGGGCAAATTCACCCTGCGCGAACAGCGGCCTCGCCTGCATGAGCAGCGCGCTCACCAGTTCGCTCGTCAACAGTTCTTTCTCTTTCTCCAACAAGGCTTGGCGCTCAACGGCTGTCTTGGAGTTGACTAACTCCGCCGCCAATTCCTCTTCGCTCGCCACAAAGCGACGCACCTTCCAGGTTCCGCCTTCTTTAACGAAGTGAATTGTGCGGTTCAACTTCGCGCGTTCATTCACAGGGGTAACGGACTGAGCCTGCGCCCCGCCCGCCGCGACGCTTATTCGCGCCAAAGCACGGTCGCCATTAACCGTCAGCCTGACGACGGCGAGTTCCTTTAACCCTAGCTGTTCCTGTTCTTCGAAGGCGCGTTTGAGCGCCTCTTTACCAGCCTCAAAATCAGTCGGAGCCTTACTCCAAAGCGCAATCAATCCTTCAAAGTCTTTAGCTCGGTAAGCCGCGGAGAATCTCTCCAGCAGGGCGCGCAGCGCCGCCTCGTCGCCCGCATTCTGCGCGGCGGCCAAGAGCGGCAGACAGAGGATGAGGCAGGCCCCAAGGCAGAACAAACTGGCCCACCTGAAAACTTGTCGAAGACCCTTTTGGTGTTTCATGTTCCATCCCCTTTCGAGCCTGTGTCTTACAAAAGGAACCATCCCACCCTGAGGAATGATTTCATCTGCGCTTAGCCTGTGCTCTCTGGCTGGCCAGACGTGACAGCTTCTTCCACTTCTTCTTTTCCGTAATCTGCGCATTAACATCCTGCTTGCGCATCATGTGCTTCAGTTCCTTTTGCAGCTTCTCATAGCTTTCATACCTCGCAGCTTCAATCCGCCCTTCGGCTAGAGCTTCACGAATAGCGCAGCGCGGCTCGTCCCTGTGCTGGCAATCGCTGAAATAACAACTGCGCGCCAGTTCTTCAATATCATCAAAAGCAAGATGCAGACTTTCCTCTCCGTCCCAGAGCTGTAGCTCGCGCATTCCGGGCGTGTCGAGAACGAGTCCGCCCTGCGGCAACAGAATCAACTCTCGATGTGTTGTCGTGTGCTGCCCACGCCCATCGTGCTCACGAATCTCTTTTACTTTTTGCACGTCACGCCCAATCAGATGATTGATGAGAGTTGATTTCCCGACGCCTGATGAGCCAAGCAGAGCCACTGTCTCGCCGTGACGGAAATATGGCATCAACTCGACTAATCCATCCTGCCTGACAACACTGATGGCGTGGATGGGAACATTGCCCGCAATGGTTTGAATCTCTGCGATTCTTTCTTCTGTCTCAGCGCACAAGTCTGCCTTGCTGAGAACGATAATTGGCCTTGCGCCGCCTTCCCATGCCACTATCAGATAGCGTTCAATCCTGCGTAGATTGAAGTCTTGATTAAGAGAAGTGACCAGAAAGACTGTGTCTATGTTAGCGCCGACAATCTGTTCTTCAGTCCGCGAGCCAGCCGCCTGACGCACGAACTTGCTCTGACGCGGCAGGACCGCTTGAATCGTCGCCTTCCCTTCTTCAGGACGCGGCTCGACGACCACCCAGTCGCCCACCACGGGTAAGCTGGCGCGGCTAGTGGCCTCGTGCTTGAGCTTCCCTGCCACATCCGCCAGCAATTCTCCATGCTCGGTGTAAACGCGGTACAGATGATTGTATTCGAGCACGACGCGGCCAGCAGCGAAGCCGCCCGTGCTGTATGGTTGAAAGTGGGCCTCAAAAAATTGGTTCCAACCGTGTGTTGATAATTTATCCGGTACCATTTACTTGATTGTGTTCTCAGCTCTCCGTGCGAGAAGATTTCTTTCGTCTAATACCTTCACTCTTTTGATTGCTGCCGGAAGACTGAGCCTTTTTAGCTCCGCGGCGACAACCATCATGCAGATTGTCGAGTTGTCCTAATCATAAGCTATATGAATGTCGAGAGCTAAACCCGCTGGCCGAGAACACGGAACTCATCGGGACAAGGTGCAAAGTCGAATCGGTCGGCGTCGGAGGTCGAGGAGATGAATAAGAGGATGGCAGGCGACGTTAAGAGGGCGAAGATTGTCGAGCGGATGAAGACCCTCGGTGAGGGATGTGGGCCAGAAGATTATCGGACGCACTAGTGCCTGTACGTTGCTGGAACCTATTCGAGCTTTTTTACACCACCTCTCTTATTTGCCCAAAGACTTAAGGACGGATGGCGTTTGCGCAATACACGCACCATGTGCTCCTTAGTGATATGCGTGTAACGCTGTGTAGTAGCAATCGAAGCATGTCCCAAGAATTCTTGTACTACGCGAATGTCCACATCGTTGCGCAGTAATAGAGTCGCTACTGTGTGCCTCAGCATGTGAGGCGTCACATGCCGCTTTATCCGCGCGTCCCTGCGAAGTCGGGCGATAACGTTGGTGATTCCCTGGGTTGAAAGTCTCCGGCATGAGGCGTTGATAAAGAGAGCTGGACTCTCTGTTTTAATGCTCTTGCGGGCTTCTAGGTGGGCGCGCTGAATGCGCACCGTTTCCTCATCAACGATGAAGGCGAGTCGGTCCCTCCCTCCCTTTCCCTGCACTCTGAAGGCTGCTTCCCGCACAAAGAAGTCGCGAACGTCGAGTGCGGATGCCTCGCCCACACGAATCCCCGTAGCGAAGAGGAGATCAATCAGAGCGAGATCCCTCAGCGCACGGTAGTCGCATGATGAGGCTTTCCACTGCACAGGGTTCCGCAATGTATTCTCTGGACTACTGCTGATATCTAATGTCGTCGAATAGTCTCGCCACGCTCGTCTTAGCAGTGCGCGCATCTCGCGCTCGGTGAGTGCTCGTGGAAGCTGCTCCACTCGACCAATGCTCAACTTCACCCGCCAAAAAGGAGACTCCTTTAGATTCCCCTTCCGCACCCAGTAAGAACAGAAAACTTTCAGGACCACTATCTTCCGGCGAATAGAAGCGGGAGAATAATCTTCATGGCGAAGGTGCGCGGCCCAGCGCTCAATGATGGAACTATCAAGTGCAGAAAGCTTAAGCTCATCTGTTGCGAACG
>CAZEZJ010000150.1:0-10743 GCA_964516695.1 uncultured Blastocatellaceae bacterium | reverse complement strand
GGTATTATAAAACTTTTGGTTCTGCTCGCAGACGAATATCGCTCTCTTGAAAACGGAAACCAGGCGCTCAGTTTTATTCACCGCGCTTTGCCTTTCATCGGCGACGGCTCGGCTGACACGCAACAGACCTGGGAAGTTTTCACGGCAATCGGTCTCACCCTTAATTCTTTGGGCTTACACGGGACGGCGCTTGAGTACCAGCAAGAGGCCCTGCGGCTGGCGCTGAAGATGCAGAGACCTTTACCAATCTCGCGCTCTTATGACTATCTGGGTCTGACTTACGGGAAACTGAAGCTTTACGGCGATGCGCTCAGTAACATTGACCAAGCCTTTCAGGTCGGGAGAGAACTGTCAGGCGAGCGCTCCGGGGTGGAGATAATGGCGAATTCTTCTCTACATGCCGGAGAAATACACAGGCAGATGGAGGATTATGACAGGGCGCTCGAAGCCTACGAGCGCAGCATTCGGCTCTATCAAGAACTGGACTATCCCTATTTCACCTACCCCGCGCATAAAGGAAAACTCCTCTCCTTCATCGCCAGGGGAGACGCTCCCGCAACGGAAGAGGAACTCCGAACCGTTTTGGCGCTGTTCGAGCAGTACCGCTCCAAGCTAACCAGCGAGAACCAGCGGAACACCTTCTTCGATGTGGAGCAAAGCATCTATGACCTAGCGATAGATTTCGCCCAATCCAAAAAACAGAATCCTCAGCAGGCATTCAAGTATTCCGAGTTGAGCCGCGCTCGCTCGCTGCTTGACGCGATGCAACAGAACATACAGGTGTCTGAGCGAGAAGAGGGGCCTGAGTTACGGCTGCCTTCAACTTTTAGCTCGATGACGCTTTCCGAGATACAACAGCGTATGCCGTCGAAGGCTCAGATTGTTCAGTACGCAGTTCTTGATAACAAACTCTTCATCTGGATAGTTGACCAGACAAACATCACACCCAAAGAAATAGCTCTTGACGCTCTAGCCCTGGGCGATAAGGTTCGCGAATACGTACGCGCGGTCAATTTCCCATCCGCGAGCTTGGAGGCGGCGAGGGAGAAGGGCGCGAAGGAGCTTTATGACATCCTGATTAAACCCGTCGAGACGCTTCTGAGGAAGGAGAAACTTATCTGCATAGTCCCGGATAAACTTCTTCATTACGTCCCCTTTGGCGCGCTCGTGTCGCCTACAGGCCGTTACCTCATAGAGGACTTCCGGCTGGAGTTTTCGGCCAGCTCTACTGTCTTCGTTAACTGCTCAAATCAAGCGCGTCACAGGAAGGCGGAGACCGGGGAGCGTTTGCTCAGCGTCGGCAATCCTAGCTTTGACAGCGACGCCTTCCCCTCACTTCGCAGCCTGCCCGCGGCAGCCAGAGAGGCCGAAGCAGTAGCCGCCTTTTACAATTCGCCACGCCTTCTGCTTGGTCACGATGCTCGTGAATCGGTCGTTAAAAGCGAGGTCGAAAAATCAGACATCGCTCATTTCGCCTTACACTATATAGTTGATGAGCACTCCGACCTGCTCTCGAAAATAGTGCTCGCGACGGACGAGTCTGCCGACAAGCGCGACAAAGCGCGCGACGGCGTCTGGCAAAGTTATGAGATTTATAAAATAAAGCTGCCGCGCACGCGCCTGGTCATACTCTCTGCGTGCGAGACGGGCATCGAGCAGCACTATCACGGCGAAGGGGCTATCAGCGTCGCGCGCCCCTTCATAGTGTCCGGTGTCCCGCTCGTAATCGCCAGCCTCTGGCCGGTTGATTCGGACAGCACCGAACGGCTCATGGTCAGCTTCCATAGATACCGCACAAGCGACCGTCTACCCAGCGCCGAAGCGCTCAGGCTCGCCCAACTGGAACTGCTCGGCGGCGACGACACGCGCTACCGACACCCCTACTACTGGGCAGCCTTTACCGCCATCGGCGGCTACACTGAATATTAAAAAACGTGTAACAAAACCTGCCGGAGATAACATATCAATTGAGAATCTTTAATGTACGAGCTTCAGGACAGAGATGTGATGTGCTCCTGAGCTACTGGAGGATAAATTCATGCCGTTCAAACCAAAATTATTGACGGACGTGCCGAGCGGTACACCTGACGTTCAGATTTTCTTTCACGGCCAATTGCTCCTGCGTTCGGAGGATGGCGCGACTTGCGAGGTCGTGGCTAATCCTATCGCGACGGGTCACGTCCTCACTATCGAAGCCAGGATCAAGCCGGCGGGTCGGGCCGACTTAATTGGCATGAGGCACATCGGGCCACTACACTTTCGACAAGGAGAGGGCATGTTGATAGAAGTCATCAACCCGGTCGCGCCTTCTCCCGCCGCTTGGAAATGTATCACGCTCGATCCGATTGATTATGAGACGGGCAACGCGCCGCCGCCACGGGATCAAGACTTTCGCTGGATTTTGAATCTGGAGGGCACCCAATTCCATGAGCGGGAGTTGAACTCTCCCCTCTTTAATTCTCAACACGTCATCAGGCTGCGAGGCGGCGAGTATTTCTTCCGAACTGCCGCGAGAGCTTCTGCTCAGTTTGTGTATAAGCGTAGCGGCGGGGGGAAGGGAGACAAGACGTTTAGAAGGATAGGGGCCATCGCCAGCGCAAGTGTGTTTCTCGACACAAACCAATCAGTCGTGTTGAGATGGCAAGACGGGACTCAGGAAGAAGATCGAGTCCTGACGCTCACGAAGACCCCGGACACCACCTACGAAATTTACATTGAAAACACCCCACTCTTCCAGGTAACGCCTCCGCCGGCGGAACTCGAGAACCGCGATGAACTCATCGAGTTCTACAAGGTGATTCAGGCTATACCGCCGGTGCCTCCGCTCACGCGGTTCAAATTCGCACCTGATATCCCTGAGGATGGACTGGGGCCGGAGTCCGACTCGGCGCACCCAATCGAGAGCGAGAAGGGCAGCCCCTCCATCCCTTGTCAGGTGATGAGGCTCGACGGGCCACCTGAGTAGAAGCTACCCCTGAACCATCAATTTAGCTCTGGTGAGAGGCGCTTCGGGGTTTAGGGATGACTGCTAATCGTTGCGATAGCTCAAATCTTTAGCAAAATACGCGGGTGCCGACGCAACGCGTATTTTGCTCATAATAAAACTACCCGGGATTGGAGGAGAAATTTACGCTGAGACCAGACTTACAGCCTGACTTTTTGAGCGTGCAAGCGTCCAAAGAAATCGCGTCGAGGCAGATGCTCTCCTTCATTATCCCCCCGGGCACTGAGGCCGAGCGCACGCTTACGGCTGGTCGGGGTCACGCGCCGGACAGACCATTTTTTTCGCTCGACATGTTACCTGACGGGGCGATTGGAGAGTGGCCTGAGTTATTTAACTGGGTCAGCCGCGATATTTATGACGTAGACGGCCTCCTGTTGTTCCGCGATCAGACAATAGACCTCGGCTCCGGTAACGAATGGCATGTCCGAACTGCCGCCAGTGACCTGCTTCAGATGCCAGTATGGTCTGTCGCAGCGGGGCCAGCCCTAAACGTTGAAGCGCTGATAGAGAAGGCGCTCGCGGTGATTAGGGAGAGCACCGATTTAGAACCGTTCATCGCGGACGGTGAAGAAGATGTTAGGCTCGTGGCCTATAACTACCCGAAGCTCGGCATCCTGTGTAACTCACGAACCGCTCCCGACGTGAAATTTGTTTTTGACATAGGAAGGCGACTCGTTATCCCGCTTGACTCTGTTGAGCCACAAGAAAACCCCGAGTCGGTGACCGCGATATGGTCCCCGTATGACGTAGTCGTGCGCTCCACAATCGCGCACTTCCGCTGGCTATGGAAACGAGAGATGGACTTGCTGCCCGTACCGCCAAAGATTGGTGAAAATTTGCGGAAGGTGATAATGCGCGCCAGAGAGTCTATCAAAGAAGAAGAGACCAGCCCTGCGTTAATACTGATACCGCAACTCACACCTCTGTTCTGTGCTGCTGCTACGGCGGAAATGATCCTGCGACAGCACGGCATCAAGGATAAGGACCAAAATGCCTTGGCCTATGACATGGATATCGGACCTCACGGCGCACATCCTGATAATCAGGTAAGGGGAATCAATATGGGACTGACCAGTAGGGTAATTCGAGCCGAGCCGGACGTAACCCCTTCGTTCGAGGAAGCGAAGATCGAAATCCTTGCGGAGCGCCCGTTTAAGTCAGGCTATCCCGGTCACGCCCGCGCCGTTGGTGGGTTCAGGACCGAGTTGGGAGATAAGAATTCGTTACATATCTACGACCCTTATCCCGAAAATCAAGGCCGTATTCTTTGGGAGCGTTGGAGCGAGAAGTTAAATCGTAATTACATGTACGTTCGGCCTCCGTCACCTCCTCAATGAGATGTCTTATGCGCCGAGGTGTAGATGACTTGGTTCCTTAATCTATCGGCATGAGCTAGGCACTATACGAGTTTCCCTTCGGTACGAAAGACGCAGGTGAAAGTTTCACAGCGCAGAGCTTCGAGCCTCGGTGTTCAACCACCCTCCGGTCCATACCAATACGTCCTGCGCGAGTTGGTTGAGAAGCACTACTCTTTCCGTCCCGGGAAGTTTCACCATATACGCGAAAATTAGAGGGTTTTTGCACTTGATGAGCAAATAGTAACCGTAAATTGTTGATTCCCCGTGAGGGGAATTTTCACTTTATGCGCGAACCTACAACTGTTTGCCGGCTGAAGCATAAACCTTGAATTGAAGGTGCATCAGGTTCACGTAAGTTTGTTTTAATGGACCACTAGAAACGGACTGAATCGTATGTCTCCCGCTCGTCCTCGAATCTAAGAGACCGTGGCCGGCGTGTTTTGATAAACATTATTTATATTGACAGGATTTTAGGGAGATGTGTATTTTTGGTCACCTGTTAGCACCAGCATGTCTACATTTGTAGACAACCGGGCACGACTCCGAAAGTCTTTAAGAGCCTTTTCTTAAGAAAGTTTAGCGATTGCCGTTCGGCATAAAGTTTGCTGTCAACTAGGTTAAATTCTTTGAGGGCCAGCGGTATTGTGGCTGAAAGTCTCTTTACATCTTTGCGGTGGATTTAGGTGTCTACTCTATAGTTTCTGCGATGGCCGGTTAAATTCAAGTTGGACCTTCTCAATTTTTCTTCGCGGGCGGCATAAAACGTTTTGCCTCCTACCCGCATAATTATTAGAACTGACAAGCAGGGCGTTTTAGTCTGATTCGGTTAATGAAAGCAGGTCGGTCTGTCGAATTTGGACACAACTCACCTCGCCCGCGCATGACAATTGGCGCTTCCGTCAAGAGAAACATCAACCGGGGAAAAACTTATGCCTCCAGCAGATTCCAAGAAAGATAACAAGTCTTCCAAGCCTATCGAAGTCATCTTCTTTGATGTCCGCGACACGCTCGGAGAAGTTGATAGGCCGGGCCATCTTGTGACGTACAAGCCGAGCACAGACACTTTGCTCAACGCCATGAAGAACGTGGTCAACGTTCGCATCGGCGTCATTACCAATTTGCCGAAGGACGTGAGCGCCGAAGACGGGCGAAAGATGCTGGAAGAAGCAGGCATCGCGGCCTTCTTAGACCCGAAGGGGTTGGTGATTAACCACGACGCGGGTGCTGACAAGCCCGCCGCCCAAATCTTTCGTTTCGCGGCGCAACAGGTCGGCGTTCCGGTCGAAAAGTGCATGTACGTCAGTGAGAATCTGATTGAGGTGATGGGGGCTGAGGCCGCCGGGATGAAGACCATGCTCAAGCCGTGTCCTCCCGGGCGCGAGTTTTTGCCGGCCCCGCTGCCCGCCAAGCCTTCGACCGAGACGAGCAGCGGCCGCGTCTTCGAGTTGATTTTCGAGGAAGAGCATATCCTCGCCAAGAGAATCGTCGTCTGCGGCGCTAAGATTGCGCAGATGCTGGCGGCTAAGGAGAAGCCGCCGATTAGTTCGATGGACATCCTCGTCTATATTACAAAGCATTTCGTTGACCCGTTTCATCACCGGAAGGAAGAGGAAATTCTCTTCCCGCTGGCGCTGGCGCGCGGCATGTCGGAAGAGAAATTGCGCCTGACCATCGCTGAACACGACCAGGGCCGCGCTTACTTCAAAGGCTTGGAGACCGCCATGGTCCGCCTGCACGGCGGCGATGCGCGGGCGACCCTGGATTTTGAGGTTTGCGCCAGAGGCTTTGTCGAACTTTATAAGGCGCACGGGCCGTATGAAAACGATGTCTTGTTTCCTGAGATTGGCAAGCTGCTGACGGACGCTGACGATAGCCTGCTCATCAACCTCGTCCGCCAGCGCGGGCCTGCCGACCTCACGCCTTACCTTGGCTTAATCCAAACAATGGAGCGCGAGCTTAACATTACACCCTCCTGAGACGAGAGGAACTAACTTATGTGGATTCTGCATCCTCCCTCTGAAAGGTTTTTCAAAGACCCGCAACAGAGGAAACAGGTTGAAGCACTCTTTAGCGTTATCGTTCCCGGCGATGTGACGGGGCCAAACGCGACGGACGTTGACGCGGTTGAGTATCTCGACCGCCTGCTGGCGATGGATGAAAAGACCTACTACGAAATCCCTAAATGGAAAGACCAGTATACGAAGGGGCTGCCCGCGCTGAATCAGGCGAGCACGGCGCTTAACAACGGTGCCAACATCCATCAGCTTGCTAAGGAAAAGCTGGTCGAATTGTTGGACAAGCTTTCCAAGGGACAATTGAGCGGTTTCCCCGAGGGGTTTGACCAAAAAGGCTTTTTCGAGACATTGCGCAACCACTGTATCGAAGGCTGCTTTGCCGACCCGCGTTGGGGCGGCAACAAAGACGGCAAGATGTGGCGCTGGTTCGGCTACCTGCAAGAATCGGAAGAAACCATGTGGCGGTATACGGGTTAATGCTCAAAGGCTTCAAGGAGAAGAAGGATTAATGGCTATCGATAATCCCGACGCAATCATCGTTGGCAGCGGAGCTGGCGGAGGCACCGCCGCACGCGTCTTAACACAGCGCGGCTATAAGGTCGTAGTGTTTGAGAAGGGGCCGCGGCGCACGTCCGATGAGTTTTATCCTTTTGACGAACTGCACTTCGCGCTGCATAAAGACCTGCACCCTCATATCACTGACGACCCGAACATCCACGTCGGCCTCGACGGCAAGCCGAAGCCAAGCGAACGCTGGTGGGTTTCCAACATGGTCGGCGGCGCAACGATGATTTGGGAGGCGAATCTGCCGCGTTATACGCGCGAAGATTTTGAAGTCCTCTCGTTCCTGCGCGAAATGCCTTCGGAGCCTGGCAAAACCGTCAGCATGGTCAACTGGCCTTGGACTTACGACGAGTTTCAGCCCTACTTCGAGCGGGCCGAGCATGAATGGGGCGTTTCGGGTCAGGCCAACCAGAACGACCGGCAAGAGCCGACCAGACCCGGCTACGAATATCCGATGCCTCCCGTCCGTATGCACGCCTCCACGCCCTTTCTTCAGGCGGCTTTCGCCAAGGCGGGCATGAAGCCTTACCTTAGTCCGCGCGGCATCAATTCGCGCACGCGGCATGGTCGCCCCGGCGAGCCGTTCTGCGGTTATTGTCAAGGGTTCGGGTGCGCCGTTAACGACCGCGCGAGCAGCACCAACACGGTGCTGGCCCGTGCGCTGGCGACAGGACTATGTGACCTGCGGATAGGCCACTGCGTGACCCGGCTCGCACACGAAAAGGGGCGCATCAAGGGCGTGTTCTACAAGACGCAGCCCGACGGCGAAGAGCAGTTTTTGGGAGCCGACAAGGTGTTTGTCTCCGTGCAGGCAATCGAATCGGCGCGCCTGTTTTTGCTCTCCGAAATACCCGACCCCAACAAAATGATAGGACGCTATCTGACCTATCACACCAAGGGCAATGCGGAGCTAGTCTTCAAGAACCAGCCGGTTTGGGATAGCGGGCCGGACAATCGCTACCAGCCGCGCACGGCCATCGGCAGCCTGCAACTGCGCGACCTCTACGTTATCAATAATCCCAAGACCTACCTTTCCAAGGGCGGTAAATTTTCCATCTATGACCCGTTTACGACCATGACTCCGATTCGCCTCGTCGCCAAAACGGGTTTGTGGGGCAAGGCGCTGCAAGACCGTATGCGTGAGTTTCGGTCTTACGGAGGCGTCTCTTTCTCCTTTACGGGGGAGACAATTTCAATGTACGAGAACCGGGTCGAGCTTGACCCGGATGTGAAAGACCCCTGGGGCTTGCCTGCGGCGCGCACCTACTATCGCCATCATAAGTATGACATGGACTTGAGCCGTTACGCTCTCGACAGGGTTTGCGACGTGATGATAGCCGCCGGAGGTGAAATCAGAAAGATTGACGCCCAGAAGGAAGACAATCCCGGCTACGGCCACGTTCACGGCACGCTCCGCGCGGGGCGTGACCCGGGCCAATCAGTGCTCGATGCGGAATGCCAATCGCACGAAGTAAAAGGTCTCTACGTGCTCGATTGCGCGTTCATGCCGACGGCGGGCGCTTCCAATCCGACGCTCACCTTAATCGCCAACGCTTATAGAGTCTGCGAGAAAGTTCAGTTCTGACGTGAGCGTCAAGAGCGCAGACTTTTAGACCATTGTTAGAGGAGATGCACCGATGGCGCAGGTTGTGGCTAATCGAGGTAATAAACTTCACGCCCCTGAAAACACGCGCGCCGCTTTGTTGTCGGCTTACACGGCCGGAGCGGACATTCTTGAATTCGGTGTGCGTCTCACCAAAGACGGCCATCCGGTCGTCGCTTCGGTCGAAGACTTTGAAGCACTCACGGGCATCCAGGGCACAATCTCCAATACTAATCTCGCGGATTTACGCAAGCTGGATTTCGGCGCGAAGTTTTCGGTGCGTAACTCTTCGGCGCATCCGTGGCAAAGAGAAAAACCCGAAGCCCACATCGAAACGCTCGGCGGGTTGCTCGATTTGCTGCCGGAAAGCGCCACCAAGCTTATTCAAGCAGACCCTTCCGAAGGGGCAAGCGCCGCAGACTTAGTAGACAAGACCATCAAAGCCTTGAAGACGAGAGGGCTGGTGTCGAGCACTATCCTGTGCTCGGCGGACGCAGGCGTGCTTAGCGCCGCCTCTTCGCTTGAATCCAATTTGCGCACAGCGCTCTGCGTTGACGACCCCGGCGCTTCGCCAAGCGCGCTTCAAGAGTGGCTGGCTCAAGAGCCGGATGCTTTGGTCTTGCCGTTGTCAGCAATTCTCGGTGAAGCGCAGCAGTTGAAACCGCTCGGCGCAGAGTTGCGGGAAGCGTACAACAGCGGCGCGCTGCCGCTTGGCGTCGTGCTGCGGCCCGAAGGCGACGACGGCACGTTTACGCAAGAGCAGTACGCAGCCCTCGCGCGCTATTCTTTCGTCTATGCGATTTCCACCACCTCAATTCTCGACGTGATGAAGTTCGTCCGTCCCTATCGTCAGTTGGAGAAAGCTTCCTTCGCCGGAAAAGAGGAAGAACCCGGGCGCTTCCCTTTCGGCTACGCCAAAGCCAACCGCTTCGCTCACGTCTATCAGGACGACGGCGTGCACATCAAGCTCAGCCCCTATCAAGGGCCGCCGCCAATCGTCTCTGAGCCGACGGGCGACCCCGTTCAAGACCGGCTCACAGACCTTGAGGAGGCATCTTGGAATGCGGCCAGAGATTGGCCTTTCTACTCCGGCGGCGGTGTCGGCACAAAATTCGGGCTGGACGGCGATTTCGTCGCTGAAGTTGATTTCAGCAGCACGACGACCAGCCAAGCGACGATGCTTGAAATGGCCGTCATCAACGTTGACCCGGCCAAGCACAGGCCGGGCTGGAAAAAGAGCAGCAGCGGCAAGCTTGTTCCCAATCCGCCGCAGTCGTTCCGCGATAAAGACTCTTTCTTCGACCCGCACGGAGCGCCCCCCTTCGTCGGCGTCGAGCATGACGAAGACGACGGCTACCGCATCAACTGGAATCTGGGGACGGAATACGACAACAACCAATACGGCAGGCCGCTCGGTGATGGCAATACCAAAACGGGCCGCATGAGGCTTGAGCGCAGAGGCCCCTACTTTTCCGCTTACTACAAGGATGAGCAGAATTCCGACTGGGTGTGTGTCGGAGCGTGCCGCAACGATTCGATGAACTACCGCGTCTATCTGCGCTGTGTGGGCAAACGCTGGCGACAGGAAGACGACAGACCCGAAGCGACCGAGCCTTACTACCCGATACCGGAAAACCACATCATCTTCAAAAACTTCCTCGTACTAATACCACTGAAGGAGTAACTAATGCCGAACATCCAAAAACCCGAAGCTGACCCGGTAGAGTTAGCACGCCACGTTATCGAGTTTGGTAAAGATGAAGAGGACGACCAAAATCGCAAAGTCGAACCGGAGGCGATGGCGCTGGTTGACCTCGGCCTTGAATGGCCCGACGGCCTCGCACCCCAACCACAGGAATTAGAAAACGAGCCTGCCACGTCAGACCCTCTGCCCGCAGCCGATGTGCTCGTCGTCACATGGACGGTCGCCGAAGTCGAAGCTCTCGCGGACACCTTGACCCCCGGCTTTTCGCGCAAGAATTGGTATCGCTACGACCGCTTCTTTCAAGAGAAGTACGTCCCGCAAATTCGCAAGGGCGCGCCCGCCCTCAACGCCAAGCGGCTCGGCAGCTACTTCCCGACCAAAATCGGTGAGAAGAGCGTTTTGTGCGTGAAGTCCGAACTGCACATGAATCAGGACGGCATCGCGACCGGCGACGGAACGGCCACGCTCCCCGTCAAAGACTTCTTCCATCAGAT
>CAZEZJ010000149.1:9578-10777 GCA_964516695.1 uncultured Blastocatellaceae bacterium | reverse complement strand
GAACCGAAGAAGCTTCGCGACGCCTCAACCGCGTGCTGACGAACGACCCGGGCCTTGGCGTCGCGCGCCACGTTGACGCCGGCTACGAGGAAGCCGCACAGACAGCGCTCGGCAAGGGCATACACATTCCGCTGCTTCAGGCCGGAACCGAAGACGAGCCGCGTAACGAATAAAGCGGAAGTCTATAATTCCGCCTTCCGCGTCGAATCCAAACAAGGACAGATGACGAAAAAAATCCGCGCCTTATCTTTACCGTTTTTCCTCATCCTGATGCTGACCTCAGCCTGCTACGCGCAGCAGGGCGGGAGCCTTAGCGACGGATGTACCAACGATGTCGGAGAGCAAAACCTGTCGTCTATTAGTTGCTGTCCCGGCAGCGCGTGCGCTCAGACCGTCCGCTTCAAGAGCAAGCTCGTCAACGCGTCGCTCCCCTACCGCGTCATCATCCCCGCCAACTACGAGTCAGCGAGTCAAAAGCAGCAGCGCTATCCCGTGCTCTACCTGTTGCACGGCTTCAGCGGTCATTACGATAATTGGACGCGGCTGACGAAGCTCATCGAATATGCTTCACTTTACAAGTTCATCATCGTCACGCCCGAAGGCAATAACGGCTGGTACACAGACAGCGCGACCGCGCCCACAGATAAATACGAAGCCTACTTCTTGCAGGAGTTGATACCTGACGTTGAGAGCCGCTATCGCACAGTGGCTCGGCGCGAGGGGCGGGCCATCGCGGGTCTTTCAATGGGCGGCTATGGCGCTTTGAAGTTTGGCTTCAAGCATCCCGAGATGTTTGCGTTCGCGGCCTCTTTGAGCGGCGCGATGGACGCGGCCTCTTGGATAGACAGCGAGGTCAGAAACGTTAGCCCCGCGCTCGCGCGCTCCGTGATGGACACCTTCGGGCCTGCGGGCAGCCAAACGCGCGCGGCAAACGACCTGATGAAAATCGTGCGCGAATTTCCCGCCGCGCGTTTTCCTCAGCTTCCCTACATTTATCTCGACTGCGGAACGGAAGACTTCTTGATACAGACCAGCCGCAGTTTTTCGGCGCTGCTGCTCGAACGAAAAATCCCGCACGAGTTTCGCCAGCTTCCCGGCAACCATAACTGGGCTTACTGGGACACGCAGGTGCGCGAAGTCTTGCGCATCGCGGCGCAAAAAATTCCAACGGCGCGTTTCCCGGCGGCGGGCTAGACGAG
>CAZEZJ010000149.1:0-9568 GCA_964516695.1 uncultured Blastocatellaceae bacterium | reverse complement strand
GAGGAAATTTATGAGACGATTATCAATCAAGACTATGCTGGCGCTCGCCGTTTTGTTGCTCTCGTTTTTCGCCGTCAACGCGCAAAGCGAGACTCGCGATTCCGCCGCGCGCGTCCGCGAGATTCAAGCGGCGCTCAAAGAAGCAGGGCTTGACGGCTGGCTCTTCTACGACTTTCGCGGCAGCGACCCCTTGGCCTATCGCATCCTGAAGCTCGACCAAAGAGGCATCACCACCCGTCGCTGGTTCTACTACGTTCCGGCATCAGGCGAACCCGTTAAGCTCGTCCATTCGATTGAGCGCGGCAAGCTGGACGCGCTGCCCGGTAAAAAACTCATCTTCCTGCCTTGGCAACAACTCCACACATATTTGCGCGAAACCCTCACCGGGCAAACAGGCAACCAGCCACGCCGCGCAAAGCGTGCGGGCGTCGCCAAGCGCATCGCGATGCAATATTCGCCTAACAACGACATTCCTTATATGTCGCGCGTTGACGCGGGCACTATCGAACTGATTCGCTCTTTCAACGTCGAAGTCGTCGCCAGCGCCGACCTCGTGCAGCGTTTCGAGGCCGCATTAACTGATGAGCAAAAAGCCTCGCACATGGAAGCGGCGGATAAGATTCATCGCATCATCATGGAGGGCTTCAGTGAGATTGGGCGGCGCATCCGCGCCAATGAGCCAACCACCGAATACGACATCCAGCAATTCATGGAACGCCGCTTCGCGGAAGAGAATTTGACGAACGATAACGACCCGCCGATTATCGCCGTTAATGCCAACGCCGCTAACCCGCATTATCAACCCTCGCGCGACATTAACGCGCCCATCCGGCGCGGCGACTTTGTGCTCTTCGACGTGTGGGGCAAATTAAAAAAGCCCGGCGCTGTCTACGCGGACCAAACGTGGACGGGCTACGTCGGGGAAAGCGTGCCTGAAGAATACACGCGCATCTTCAACGTCGTGCGCGAGGCGCGCGACGCCGCCGCGCAGTTTGTGCAGGAGAACATGCGCGCGGGCCGCGTCATCAAGGGCGCGGACGTTGACGACATCTCACGCAGCATCATTAAGCGCGCGGGCTACGGCGCTCAGTTTCTACACCGCACGGGCCATTCCATCGGAGAAGAAGTCCACGGCAACGGTGCAAACATAGATAACCTTGAGACTCAAGACTCGCGCCGCATCATCCCGCGCACCTGCTTCTCCATCGAACCCGGCATTTATCTCGAAGGCAAGTTTGGCGTCCGCTCCGAAATAGACGTTTACGTCTCCGAACGCGACGCTCAAATCACAGGCCAGCCCGTTCAGACCGAGATTGTCGCCATACTCAAAGGGCAGTAGACGGTTTTCAGTCGCCGGTCAAAACAACTCCCGCGTCTGGTGCTGAAAAGCCGTTACCGAAAACTTAAAACTGAAAACCGTTCATGCTTAACTTCGCGATTCAAATGGCGCACGACGCCGGGCGCATCCTAGCCGACCGCTTTGGCCGTGTGATGCAGATTACGCACAAAGGCGACATTGACATCGTGACGGAAGCCGACCTCGCTTCCGAACGCCTCATCGTCGAGCGCATCAAGAGCTACTACCCGCGCCATACCATTCTGGCCGAAGAGTCAGGCGCGTCGGCGGCGGAAGGCGCGAGCGAGTGGAAGTGGATTATTGACCCCTTGGATGGAACGACCAACTACGCGCACGCTTATCCTTGCTTCTGCGTCTCCATCGGACTTGAGCACGCAGGCCGAATGGCGCTCGGCGTCGTCTACGACCCGATGCGCGATGAGACGTTTGCCGCCGAGCGCGGCGAGGGCGCGACCCTCAACGGCCGTCGCATCCGCGTCTCCGAAGTTGACGACCTCAATCAGGCGATGCTCTGCACGGGCTTCCCCTACGACGTGCGCGACCACGGCGATTTCGCGCGCCACTTCCACAACTTCATCATGCACGCGCAGGCCGTGCGCCGCGACGGCTCCGCGGCCCTCGACCTCGCCGCCGTCGCCTGTGGCCGCTTCGACGGCTTCTGGGAAGAAGGCTTGCGCCCCTGGGATGTCGCCGCCGGCGTGCTCCTCGTCGAAGAAGCTGGCGGGCGCGTTTCCCACTACGACGGTTCACCCTTCAACGTCTACACGCCCCCCATCATGGCGACCAACGGCCTCGTCCACGAAGCCATGATGCATGTCCTGCAACTCTAAAAAGGCATCAGTTACAGGAAACGCCAATCAAAATCGCCATTCTCCCCCGCACACGCCCGTCCCGGCGCTCGGCCTGCCCCCCTCAATCGCCACCCCGCACTATCCATTCCAACACACCCAGCAAGACTTATAACGCTTGCACCAATCATTGCAACATTTGCGGCCAATATCCGCAGCCGTGCAACGTCAATTCTCACGCCTGCATTGTCAATATTTTGTCATGCAGCGAGCATTTTTCCCCGTGCAGCGGCAATTCTCACCCGTGCCTGGAGCATTTTTCATCATGCATGGAGAGTTTTTCGGCGTGCATGGAGCATGTTTTGGTCTGCATGAAGAGTTTTTCAGCGTGCATGAAGAGTTTTTCAGCGTGCATGGAGGGTTTTCGAGCGCGCAGCGAGGGTTTGTAGCGGTGTATTACAGCGATTAATCAATTCTTCCTCCCGACGTTTACTTTTGTTATACTGTTTTCGGCTGCCAACCACGCGGCTCCACCGTGCAACGTCCGTTGTACTCACCTGAAATATCACCTAACCCTGAAGAATCCTCTTTATGATTACTCCTGGCACACTTTTGCAGAATCGTTACCTCGTCCAGAAACAGATTGGCAAGGGCGGGATGGGTGTGGTCTACATGGCGACTGACCAACGCTTCGGCAGCACCGTCGCCCTCAAAGAGACCAAGGTTGACAAGCCGCACCTGCTCAAAGCCTTCGAGCGCGAAGCGCGGCTGCTCAACCACCTGCGCCACCCCGCGCTCCCGCGCGTCAGCGACCACTTCACCGAGGACGACGGGCAATTCCTCATCATGGAGTTTATCCCCGGCCCAGACCTCTCCGAGATGTTGAAGGAAAGGGCCGTTCCGTTTTCGCGTATCAGAGTGTTGGAATGGGCCGACCAACTGCTCGACGCTCTCGATTATCTGCACACCCACGAGCCTGCGGTCATCCATCGCGACATCAAACCTCAAAACCTTAAGCTGACCTCGCGCGACCGCATTATGCTGCTTGATTTCGGTCTCGCGAAGGGAGCATTGCAGGCTTCGCAGATGACGGCCACGGGGAGTCTCTTCGGATATTCATTCAACTATGCACCCTTGGAACAGATGCAGGGCACAGGCACGGACCCGCGCTCAGACCTCTACAGCCTCGGCGCTACGCTCTATCACTTGCTGACGAACGCCACGCCTCCTGATGCCATTACGCGCGCCACCGCCGTGCTCAACGGGGAGCCTGACCCGCTGCGGCTAGCGAGCGAAGTTCAAGCGCAGGTCACTGGGCCTGTGGCACGCGTCATCGCACGCGCGATGGCGCAGAATGCGGCGCAGCGCCCGCAGACCGCCGCCGAGATGCGCGAAGCCCTGCGCGAGGCGGGCGCGACGGTTGCCGCCACCGGAATACATGCGATTGCCACGCCGTTGTCCGAAGCGGGAGTCGAAAATCAGAGCAGGCTGGCCGGAGCCTCCGCGGCCGCACCCGCCGCCGCAGCACCGACCACCAACCACAGTCAATCAAGCTCAGCCAGCAGGTCACACTACGACGTGACGGTCATAGAGCCGGTCTCTCCGAAACATGGCCCGCCGACTTCGCTTTCACATAAACGCGAAGAGGTCTCCGTCATCACGAAGATGAGACCGTATGAACCTTTGCAGCCCGAGCGACGGTCGAGCCGTGGACTCGGTATGGTGATGGGCGTCGTGCTGCTCGCGATTGTCGCCGGGGTCGTCTACACGTTTACGCGTTCCTCTTCGACACAGACTCCGAGCGCCGCCGCGCCCAATGACCCGGCAACGTTACAATCTTCCGCCCCCAATCTCAACGAAACTTCCTCCACGTCGTCTCGCTTGCCCGCCGCGTCTCAGCCGTCGCAACCGGCGAGCAGCCTGCCGAGCGATTCTGCGCGCAACCAGCCCGCCGCAACGAGCGCCAATCCGCAGCCCGTAGTCGCCACAGACGACAACCCTCCCGCCGTCCAACCGAGCGCGCAGGGAACATCGGGTGGGCCAAACTCCACCCCGGCGTCTCTCACGCCGGAAGAGGAACGCGCGCGCAAAGCCGACGAGATTCGGCGCGAGAGACGCGAGAAGGATGAGCAGGAAATGAGAAGACAGAGAGAGGCGTTGGAAGAGGAACAAAGGCGGGAAAGAGAGCGCATGTATATGGAAAGAGCGCAGCCGCATAGACCGCCGCCCGCGGGCTTTCCTCCTCCGCGTAGAGACGGCCCTCCCCCTCCTCGTCCGCACTAAAAAATTTAAGCGCCTCAAGCGTCTGGGTTTTAAGTCAGGCCCCTGACGGCGCTAGCGCGAGCATTTATCATAAAGCAGACTGCCGTAGTAAATTAGGCAATCATATTCCGGCGCGCTTTGCGTTGAACGTCTTGTTGTACCTGAGCGTACAAGCAAGGGGGAAATTCCGAAGATGATTGCTCCTGACACACTTTTGCAGAATCGCTACCTCGTCCAGAAACAGATTGGGCAGGGAGGCATGGGAGCAGTCTACGTGGCGACTGACCAACGCTTCGGCAGCACCGTCGCCCTCAAAGAGACATTCTTCACCGACCCGAATCTGCGCAAGGCCTTCGAGCGCGAAGCACGACTGCTCAATCACCTGCGCCACCCCGCGCTCCCGCGCGTCAGCGACCATTTTACGGAAGAAGATGGACAGTTTCTCGTAATGGAGTTTATCCCCGGCCCTGACCTCTCCGAGATGTTGAAGGAAAAGGGCGCGGCGTTCCCTCTACGGAACGTGCTGGAATGGGCCGACCAACTGCTCGATGCGCTCGATTATCTGCACACCCACGAGCCTGCCGTCATCCATCGTGACATCAAACCTCAAAACCTCAAGCTGACTGCTCGCGGTCATATCGTGCTGCTCGATTTCGGTCTCGCTAAAGGCACACCCTTACAGGCTTCACGCGTGACGGCTACGGGCAGCCTCTTCGGATATTCGTTCAACTACGCACCCTTGGAACAGATGCAGGGTACAGGCACCGACCCGCGCTCAGACCTCTACAGCCTCGGCGCTACGCTCTATCACCTACTGACCAACACCACGCCCCCTGATGCTATTACGCGAGCGAGCGCTCTCGTTAACGGAGAACCAGACCCTTTGCGTCCGGCCAATGAAGTCTACGCTCAAGTGCCCGCGCCCGTGGCCGGGGTGCTGATGAGCGCGATGGCCCAGAGCGCAGCCAAGCGCCCGCAGACCGCCGCCGAGATGCGCGAAGCCCTGCGCGAGGCCAGCCAGCAAGCAAGCGGCGCAGAGCGCCCGACAGTTATACAGACAACTTCCGATAGCAATCTACACGAGCAGAACACGCAACTCATCGCCGCGCCAACGGGAGCTACTGCTGCTGCCGAAGCCGCCACCAACATTAAAGAAGCGGGCACTGCTGCCGCAGGATTGCACGAAGCCGCGACCGTTATTCAACCCGTCTCTTCATCCGGCGCGCGCTCGCCCGTCACCACGGCGAACCGCGAAGACGAATCCGTGCTCACAAAGGTCAGGGCGGGCGGGTCGCAGCCGTCAGGGCGGTGGCTGTCGAGCCGCGCGCTCGGCGTGTTGATGAGCGTTGTGCTGCTGGCAATCGTCGCCGCCGGAGCGCTCTACATTTTCAACAAACAGCGTCACGCTCAACCGACAAGCGTTCGGGATGCTCCGCCGCCAAGCGACCCGCCCGCGCCAGCGCCGAGCGTTAACGTTGAGGTTCAGACGCCAGCTCCGTCGCCTGCGCCGGCCAGTTCCCCTGCGCAAGCGCAACCACCTAGTGCTGCGCCGAAAAAAATCATCATCCGCAAGCAAGGTAAAACTGATGAGAATCCGCAGCCTGACGAGAATGAGAGCGATGAGCCTGACCCTATGCCGGAAACGCCGGAGAGGCCCAAACACCCCGGCTTAAGCGCCGAACAACGCGCGCAGATAGCCGAAGAGGTGAGGCGGGCGAAGCAGGCAGTTCAGCAGGCTGAAGTGAAAAGAAGAGAGGCTTTGCGCCTTCAACGGCAGCAGCAGCGCCGGGAGCGGCGTCGAAGACCGGACACGCCTGCTCCGCCTTACTAAAATTTTCTCATGGCTTTGTTTGTGCGGACGATTGTGTGGTTGGGAAAGCGGCCCGCGAGTAAATTAGAGGGCGGAGCCGATAACTTCAGCGAGGCGCGCTGTCTCGCGCCGCGCGCAAACGCGCGCATCCTCGCCAGGCTGCACGGCGGCGACCTGTAGCGGGTGGAAAATGACCTCAACCTTTGAAAAACGCGGCACGCGATAGCCCCTCGGCCAAACGCGATGCCCGCCGCGAATCGTCGCTGGCAGAATAGGCACGCCCGCTTCGAGGGCGAGCCTGACGGCACCGTTCTTGAATCTCATCAATTCTCCGTCGGGCGTGCAGCGTCCTCCTTCTGGAAAGATAAACATTGCGCCGCCCTCGCGCAGCCATTGCAGCGAACGCCTGATGGCCGTCGGGTCGCTCCTTTCCAACTTGAGCGGCCAAGCGCCGAAGAGTCCTATAAACCTGCCGATGATGGGCCAGTCGAAACTCTCGTCCCATGCCAGATAACGAATCGGGCGCTTGATGGGCACCGAAACCCAGAACGGGTCAATGTAGGTCTGGTGATTGGCGGCGATAATCAGGCCGCCCGTCGGCGGGATATGTTCCAAGCCGCTGTATTGGATGCGCCAAAGCGCGCGCGACAGCGTGCGAACGACCGGACGAATCGCGCCCAGCGCCCACTCCGGCAGCACCAAAGGCTCCGGCGGCGCGGTCCCGTTCTTTTTACGGCGCGCCACTTCTGTGCTTGTTTCACTCACAACGAAAACTCGAAACGAATATTAGCTGCCGGATGTGAGTTGCTAGTCTTCATCCATACTAACATCCGGCGTCCGGCGCTCAACCTCAGTTTTATAATTATCGCTCAGCCGCTTGATGACTTCACTTGGCTCCTCTGGCTCGGCGGGCGTAGCCGCTTCGCGCAGGGTCGAAAGCCCCGTGATGATTAGCTCTTCCCACCACTCGGGCACGTCGCGCTCGGTCAGGATGTCTTCGTTCCAGCGCTCACAGCGCTCGCAGGTAAAGCCACAGTACGCACGCGCCTCTTCTTTCGTCAATCCGATGCGCGCACGCGCGTTGCACTCAGCATCCACAGCGCAGCGCCGCTCAATCTCGACCAGCAACACCTCGCGCGGAATAAAGATATTTTTCGATTGATTCATTGAATCATTTACTCATTTGAGAGCGGCTTCGTCCTGCATTGAATCAATGAGCAAATGATTCAATGAATCAATGAAAAAATCGGCCCGCTGAATCAATCTATTCGATTCCTTCAAGCGGCCATTGCCGGTCTATAAATTCCAGGTGCAGGCGCATGATGCCGTCAGGCCCGGCGCGGCGCGCGCGCACGGCGGCGACGACCGTTAGTTGATATTGCGAACTGGTCAGGCGAACGAGGCAACCGCGTTCTACATCAAGCGTGGTAAAGACGGCTGCGCCGCGACGGCTGATGTTTTCCGTCACCGTCGTCTCGCTCACGCTCGTCTCGCCATTCTCATCATAAACTTCAACGAGCACTTCCAGCGGCAGATTAAAACGCGTCTCGGGCCGCGGGTCGTCCGTCGGGACGTGTGCAGCGGCGGGGCGCTCCGTCATCTCGCGCAGCAGCCACAAGCCGCTTTCCGTCACCGAACCCGCCACCTCGTAGCGTTTCGTTGGGTCAAGCTCATAGCTCGGCGGCGGGCGTTTACCGATGAAAGCGACGCCGACGGCAAAACGCGCCTTCTTGTTATCCGAGGGCGGCAACATGCTCAGATTACGCACCAGCGCCCAAATCAAATATTGCGGTTCAACGAAATCAAAGCACCTTAGTTGGCGCGGCATCGGCATCGTCAAGTGCAGCAGACGCCCCGGCTCGGTCGGATGCACAAGGCTCAGGCGCGCGCCAAAGGGTGTGACGTCAATCAAGCGCGTCATCTCCACCCATTCGTAGTCTTCGCGCTCGCGACAATGAACGCGCACGGGCAATGTTAACTCCAACCGCTCGCGCATTCGCTTGGATTTTTCGTTGAACTTCATACCCCTTGATTCTTGCCCCTCAAACGTAGTTTCCGCGCTGCTCGCGGCGCTAGATATTGCGCCTCGCTGACCCGCCCACAAAAAGCCCTAAAATTGCTCTCAAAGCCCGATAATTACTGGGTTTTTCGCGTCTCCCTTGATTGCCAAAAACGCCTTTTGCGGGTACAATATGTTGTACTTCAAACAACCGCTGCAAGCGGTCTCAAACGAGTACCGGATAACACTCAAATTGACGATTAAACGCGCTTGCGCTCGCTCGGCCAAACGCCGCGTGTGCCCGCTTTAAGTTTGCCAAGTTTTAGGCCGCAAGCCTACGAGAGCACGCGCGAGCGCGGATTGTACCGGAAAGGTTCTTTTAATGGAAACAGCAACGGAACGTAATTACATCACTATCGAAGACGAAATGAAGCGCTCGTATCTAGACTACGCGATGTCCGTCATCATCGGACGCGCGTTGCCGGACGTGCGCGACGGACTCAAGCCCGTGCACCGCCGCGTGCTGTGGGCGATGCACGAATTGGGAAATCAGTATAACAAGGCTTACAAGAAGAGCGCCCGCGTGGTCGGCGATGTCATCGGTAAATACCACCCGCACGGCGACACCGCAGTTTATGACACCATCGTCCGCCTCGCGCAAGATTTTTCGATGCGCTATCCCTTAGTGGACGGTCAAGGCAACTTCGGCTCGGTGGACGGCGACGCTGCCGCCGCCATGCGCTATACGGAAGTCCGCATGGCAAAACTCACCACCGAGATTCTCGCCGACATCGAAAAAGAGACGGTTGATTTTAATCCGAACTACGACGAGTCATTGAGCGAGCCTTCCGTTTTGCCGACGCGCATTCCCAACCTGCTCGTCAACGGCTCGGACGGCATCGCCGTCGGCATGGCGACCAAGATTCCGCCGCACAATTTAACTGAAGTCATAGACGCGACGGTCGCGCTTCTGCGCAAACCCAACATTGATATTAAGGATTTGATGAAGCACGTCACCGGCCCAGATTTTCCGACGGGCGGCTTCATCTACGGCGGCGAAGAACTCAAGCGTTCTTATACCACTGGGCGCGGCGTAATTCAGATGCGCGCGCGCGCGGGGATTGACCGCATCGGTCGCGGCTCGCAGGAGCGCGACGCGATTGTCATCACGGAGATTCCCTTTCAGGTCAACAAGGCGCGGCTCATCGAGCGCATCGCCGAGCTGGTCAACGAAAAGAAGCTTGAAGGCATCGCTGATTTGCGCGACGAGTCAGACCGCGATGGGATGCGCATCGTCGTCGAACTCAAGCGCGACTCGGTTCCGCAGGTCGTCCTCAATAAGCTTTACAAGC